>JAIOPG010000005.1 GCA_021414025.1 Planctomycetota bacterium
GCGGCCGCATTTGAAGCATCCGTCGCAGCCGCCGGTGACAGCCGAGGAAAGCGCCTGGATCGAAAAGATGAAGGCGTGGTGGCGCCAAGAAGAAGGCTATCGCTCGATCCAGTCGACGAAGCCGATGGCGCTGGCGTTCGGGTTGATGGATTCGCCCGTGGGGTTGGCCGGGTGGCTCGCCGACAAGTATTGGCGGCTCGGCGATACGCGTAAGGATCATCCGTATGACGGCATGGAGGCGCGCTTTCCGATGCACACGATGTGCACGCAGCTTTCGATCTATTGGTATTCGGGCACGATCAATTCGGCGAACATGCTCTATCGTGCCGGTCCCGCCGAACGCAGCGCGTTGCTCAAACCCGGCGAGCGCGTGAGCGTGCCGACCGCCTATTCCGATTATCCCATGGACGACCTGCCGCCGACGCCGGAGAGCTGGGGCCGGCGCGGTTACAACATCGTGCGATGGCGCGAGATGAAAGCCGGCGGGCACTTCGCGGCGATGGAAGAGCCGAAACTGTTTGCCGACGACGTGCGGGAGCATTTTCGCAGCGTTCGCTAAGTCTGGGAGCGCGGGCGTCCCGCCCGCTCTTTCTGAATCTCCACGGCTTTCGCGTCGGCGATGTGCTTAAGGGCGGGCGGGACGCCCGCGCTCCCAGACTGCGCTCGGGTACAACGTCGTGCGCTGGCGAGAGATCTTTAGATGAGCGGAAGGCGCAATTGACGTTAGGTCCAAACGTCCGCGCAGAGTGCAACGAGCAAAGCACGGCGCATGGACTTACCTCACGCCAACCCCACGCGGCCCATCGCCAGGTATTTGTCCCAGCGTGTTTTTTTCAGAAGCTCGGGCGGCATGCGGTCGAGTTCGGTGAGGGCTAGATCGATGGCGTCGCCGGCGTCTTCCATGGCGCGTTCGCGGCCACGATGGGCGCCGCCGACGGGTTCGGGCACGATCGAGTCGATGATGCGCAGTTGGAAGAGGTCTTGGGCCGTGATCTTCAACGCGGCGGCGGCTTCTTGCGCCTTGGCGCCGCTGCGCCAGAGGATCGACGAGCAGCCTTCGGGCGTGATCACCGAGTAGATCGAGTGTTCCAGCATAATGACGCGGTCGCCGGCGGCAATCGCGATGGCGCCGCCCGACATGCCTTCGCCGATGATCAGCGAAATCAACGGCACGGCGAGCGTGAGGCAGCGTTCCGTGCCGCGGGCGATGGCCTCGCCTTGGCCGCGTTCTTCGGCGCTGATGCCGGGATAGGCGCCGGCGCTGTCGATGAGCGTAATCACGGGGATGCCGAAGCGTTCGGCGAGCGTCATTAGACGTACAGCCTTGCGGTAACCGTCGGGCATCGCCATGCCGAAATTGTGGCGCAGGCGCGATTTGGTATCGTTGCCCTTTTCATGACCGATCAACATGACCGGGCGGCCGCGAAAATTTCCGAGACCGCCGAGAATCGCCTTGTCGTCGGCGTAGGCGCGGTCGCCCGCAAGCGGCGTGAAATCTTGGATCAGCGCGTGCGCATAGTCGAGAAAGTGCGGGCGTTCGGGGTGGCGGGCGACTTGCGTCTTTTGCCACGGGGTGAGCTTCGCGTAGGTGTCGCGCAGCAGCTGTTGGGCCTTGGCCTCAAGACGCGAGACTTCTTCGTCGATGGAGACCGCATGCTCGCCTTGAGCGGCGACGCGGCGCAGTTCTTCGACTTTGCCTTCAAGGTCGGCAATGGGTTTTTCGAAATCGAGATAGGCAGTCATGGGGTCGCCCTCAGCGGCGCTGCGAGCAGAAAGAAGAAGCAATCCAAGGCTTTAACCCAGTCGTTGCGGCGTTGTGTCGCGAGAGTTGCCCGATAAAGTCTAGGGTTGTCAACTTTCGTGCCCTGTCACATTGGCCGGGCGAGATGCGTCATATGGCAAAGGAGGCAAGAAGTCCCATGAGAATCCTGACTTTTGTCCTTGCCGCGCTGATGGCCGGGAACGGCGTCTATATGTTTTTGGAACCTCCCGCCTGGTACGCGGCGGTGCCCGGCGTGCCGGACACGGGGCCGCTTAACCTTCATTTCGTGCGCGATATTGGCCTCGCCTATTTGACCGCCGGGGCGGCGCTGGCGTGGAGCGAGTTGGGTGCCGGGTGGCGGGCGAGCGCCTTGGGCGCGATGTTTATCGGGCTGCATTCGCTGCTGCATGTCGGCGAGACGTTCATGGGACATCATCACGATGTGATTTTGAACGAACTTGCGGCGGTGCATTTGCCGGCGGCGCTCGCGATTGCGATTTCCATTTTGCAACGCCGCGCTCAGGCGTAGGGGGCAACTCATGAACCGTTGGCTTTTGACCAAAATGCTCGCGTGGGGGGAGACGCAGATCGGCGACGTGAATATGGACTTCGCCTATCATCTGCGCGATGTCGCGCCGTCGTGGCTGTGGCGGTTCTCAATGATCAAGCTCGTCGAAGGCCAACGTAAGTATACGCCGGCTGAGGTCTATCACTCCGCGGGGATGGCGGCGGCGATGGTGGAAGATTGCGGGCCGTGCGTGCAGATCCACGTGAACCTGGCGCTCAAAGACGGTGTGAAGGGCGACGTGCTTCGGCTGCTGGCAGCGCGGAGGTTGGAAAGCGTGCCGCCGCAAGTGGCGCTCGCGTTTCGATATGGCGAAGCGGTCGCGAAGGGCGAGAGGACGGACGACATGCGCGAGCTGATTCGCAAGTTGTGGGGCGAGAAAGGCTTGATCGAACTTGCGTTCCTGATTGCCACGGCGCGGTTCTATCCGGGACTGAAGCGCGGGCTTGGCTTTGCGCACACCTGCGAGCGCGTCGTGGTCGAAGACCGCGTGACGGCGACGGCGAAGGCTGCATGAGCGGCGGCACGTCCATATTCGAGACCGAGCGCAAGCGTTTGACGGGTGTCGCGTATCGCATGCTGGGGCGCTGGTCGGAGGCTGAGGATGCGGTGCAGGACGCGTATTTGCGTTGGCAGGCGGCCGACCACGACGCGATCGAGACGCCGGCCGCGTGGTTGACAACTGTCGTCGTGCGGCTGTGCCTCGATCGCATGCGGCGGGCAAAGGCGGCGCGCGAAGTCTATGTCGGGCCCTGGCTGCCGGAACCGGTGCTAACGCCGGAAGGCGGCGAGCGGCGCGACGAAGACGTGGAATCCTTTGCAAACGACGTGTCGCTGGGTCTCATGGTCGTGCTCGAGCGTTTGGGGCCGGAAGAACGGGCTGCGTTCATTTTGCGCGAGGCCTTCGACAGTTCCTACGCCGAGATCGCGGCGGCGCTGGGCAAGAGCGAGGTGGCCGTGCGCCAGTTGATTTCGCGGGCGCGCGATCGCGTGCGGGCCGAGCGGCCGCGCTTTCGCGCCGAACCGGAAACGCATCAACGGTTGTTGACCTCGTTTATGTCGGCGGTCGCCGCGAACGATCCGTCGGCGCTGGTTTCGATGATGAAGAGCGACGTGCGCTTCGTCAGCGATGGCGGCGGCAAGGCACCGGCGGCGCTGCGGGTCGTGAACTCACGCGAAGAGGTGGCGCAATTGATCTTGCATCTCGCCGGCGCCAAAGGCGGCCCGCGCGAGCTGCGCTTCGTGACGTTGAGCGGCGTGCCGTCGCTGTGGTCGGTCGACGGTCAGGGCTTCGAAACCGTCACGCAATTCGAAATCGACGACGGAAGAATCCAGTCGATCTTTATCGTGCGCAATCCGGAGAAGCTTGCGCATCTGCGCCTGCACTAAAGCTCGACCTGGGTGCCCATTTCGACGACGCGGTTGGCGGGGATGCGGAAGAAGCGCGTCGCCGACAGCGCGGTGCCTTGCATGGCGATGAAGAGTTGCGCTTGCCAGCGGCGGAGTTCCGAGCGGCTTGCCGGGATGATCGTTTCGCGGCCGAGGAAGAACGTCGTTTGCATCAAATCGAACGAGAGGCCGTATTGGCGGCAGAGTTCGAGCGCGCGGGGCACGTCGGGCCGTTCCATGAAACCGTAACGCACGGTGACCATGTAGAAGCCCTTGCCGAGCTTTTCGACCGCGATGCGCTTTTCGTCGGACATGCGCGGGAAATCGTCGAAGTCCACCTTCATCAGCACCACGCGCTCGTGCACGACGTGATTGTGCTTGAGGTTGTGCAGAAACGCGGTGGGTACGACGGCGAGGTTCGAGGTCATGAACACGGCCGTGCCGCTGACGCGCTCCGTCGTGCGATCCCAGTGGTCGAGGAATTCGCGGATCGGCATGGCGTCGCGATAGAGCTTGCCGATCAGGGCTTCGCGGCCGCGGTTCCATACCGAAAATGCGGTGTAGGCCGCCATGGCGACAACGATCGGCAGCCAACCGCCGGTCGGGATTTTCAGCATGTTGGACGATAGGAAGGCGACGTCGACGACGAGGAAGCCGCCGAAGACGGCAAACGTTACCCAACGGTTCCAGCCCCACAGCCAACGGGCGACAATGATGGCGAGGATCGTGTCGATCGTCATGGCGCCGGTCACGGCGAGGCCGTAGGCGTGGGTCAACGCACTCGACGAACCGAACCAGACGACGATGAACGCAACGCCGATCATAAGGAACCAATTGATCTGAGGGATGTAGATTTGGCCCATCTCGGTCGCCGAGGTGTGGCGGATGTCCATGCGCGGCAGGTAGCCCAACTGAATCGCTTGGCGGGTGAGCGAAAAAACGCCAGAGATCACAGCTTGCGACGCGATTACGGTGGCGCAGGTGGCGAGCGCCACCAACGGATACAACGCCCAACCCGGCGCCAGCAAAAAGAACGGGTTGCTCAGCGTGCGCGGGTTGTTGAGCAACAAGGCGCCTTGTCCGAAATAGTTCAGCACCAAGCAGACCGCGACGCCGATCCACGCGGTCCGGATGGGACCTTTGCCGAAATGGCCCATGTCGGCGTAGAGCGCTTCGGCGCCGGTGACGCACAGCACTATCGAACCAAGGGCTACGAACGCGGCCCAGGGTTGGACGCCGATCATTTGGAACGCGTAATGCGGGCTGATCGCCATCAAAACTTGCGGACGTTCGAAAATCTCGACCAGGCCGAGTGCGCCGATCGTGGCGAACCAGAGCAACATCACGGGTCCGAAAAGCCTGCCGACCGTATGCGTGCCGCGGCTTTGAAAGAAAAAAAGCGCGATCAGAATCATGGTCGCCAACGGGACAACGAAATCGTTGAACGCCGACGTCGCCACTTTGAGGCCTTCTACCGCCGAGAGAACCGAGACCGACGGCGTGATGAGGGCGTCGCCATAAAACAATGCGAGACCCGCGAGGGCGAGGAACCAAATCATCCGGCGGCGGCGCGGTGCGGCGTGACCGGTGCGCAACGCGAGCGAGGCGAGAGAGAGCACGCCGCCCTCGCCTTTATTGTCGGCCCGCATGATGAACCAGCAATATTTGATCGACACCACGATTATCAGCGACCAGAAGGCGAGCGACAAGACGCCGTAAACCGACGTCTCGTTCAGGCCCATCGAGCCGCTGCCGCCGAAGGTTTCCTTCATCATGTAAAGCGGGCTGGTGCCGATGTCGCCGAAGACGACTCCCAGCGCCGTCACGGAGAGCGCCGCGGTGCGCTTCGAAAGCAGCTTTTTTGGCGGCTCCGCATGGAGCGCTGGCGGAGGGGATGGTGCGGGGATGGCCTGCATGGTGGGGCCGAAGGATGGAGGATTCTACCGGGCGATCTGTCCGGCCACCTGCGCGGCGAACATCTCGAAGGTGCGCGCCGGGTCGAGCGACGTTCCATTCTTGGTCGACTGGTCCGCGTTGATGGCGGCCGCGAACATCCGCGCCGCGACGCGCGGGCTCAGCTTGCGGGCGGTCCGCGTCAAGGTGCTCGCGCCGGGTCCCCACAACTTCAGCGCGCGGGCGACATCGCCCTCGTTCCTTCCCGCGGCCAGCAGCCGGCTCGCGTCGTGGAGTTTGCGGGTGAGGTCCACCAGGCTCCAGCCGATCATCACCTCGGGAACGCGGCTCACCGTCAGCAGCTCGTGCAGCAGGCGCAGCGCCCCCGCTGCGTCGCCCGCCAGCACCGGCTGCTGGATTTCCCACGCCTGCTCCTCGCGGCTGAGGCCGGTGAATTCCTGAACCAGCTTTCGGGTGATGGCCGCCCCGCTCTCGCCGGGCTTGGCCGCGGCGGCGGAGAGTTTGCCCAGCTCGGCGTCCAGGCGGGCGAGGTCGCATCCGATCTTCTCCACCAGCAGCGCCGCAGCTCCCTCCTCGAGGTCCGCTCCGTGCGTCTGCGTGGCGCGCCTCAGGCACCAGGCGAGGGCCTCCTCCTCGCCGGGCGAGTCGCACTTGATGACGGCGCCGACCTTGGCCACGATCTTGTCGAAATTGCCGGGCCGCCAGCCCGAGGCGCTGCGCATCAGCAGGGTCGATTCCCCCTGCGGCTGCTCCGCGTAGCGCTCCATGGCGCGGCGGCGCTCCTCGGCGCCCATGAAGGCCTCGGCCTGGTCGACGACCACCAGCTTGTGCACGGCCAGCAGCCCGAACATCCGCAGCTCGTCCAGCACCGTGGCGAGCGACACCGTGGCACCATCGAAGTCGAAGCGGTCGACGCTGCCGAATTTTTCCTTCAGTCCCGCCTCCAGCGCGTGCGAGCGCTCGAGCCGGAGCAGGGAATCCTTCCCGGTCAGCACCACCACGCGCATCTCTGCGTCGACCGGGCTGGAGTCCGCATTCGCGCGCTTGGCCATGGGCGAAAGAGTAACCGTTGATCCGGAGGGCGCCGCGGGACAACGGGCCGCGCCATCGCTTACTCTCCGGCGCGTGAGCGCCGCGCCAACCCATTCCATTCCGGCCGAAGCCAACTTCGACGGCCTGGTCGGCATGACCCACAACTACGCCGGACTTTCCGCGGGAAACATGGCGAGCCAGAGCAACGCGGGTCGCCTATCGAGGCCAAAATCCGCGGCGTTGCAGGGGATCGCCAAGATGGAGGCGGTGGCGGCGCTGGGCATGCCGCAAGGCTTTCTTCCCCCCCATGAGCGCCCCGCGATCTGGGCGCTGCGCGCCCACGGATTCACCGGCGGCGACGAGCAGGTGCTGGCCCGCGCCGGCGCCGAGCAACCGCACCTGCTGGCGCAGTGCTGCAGTTCCAGCTTCATGTGGAGCGCCAACGCCGCGACGGTGGCGCCGGCGGCCGACGCCCGCGACGGACGCACGCACCTGGTGGTCGCCAATCTGAAGTCGATGCCCCACCGCGCCATCGAGCCCGCGAGCACGCATCGCATCCTGAGCGCCGTCTTTCCCGATCGCGCGCGATTCGCGGTGCACAAGGCGCTGCCCGCCGCCGCGGACCTGGGCGACGAGGGAGCCGCCAACCACACCCGGCTTTTCGATCCGGCGGATCCCGCGCGGCCGGCCGCGCATTTTTTTGTGTTCGGCGCCGACGCGGAGCATGCGGAGGTCCGGCCGAAGATCCACCCGGCGCGGCAGACGCTCCAGGCGAGCCGGGGCGTCGCCGAATTGCTTCAACTGGATCCCGCCCGCTGCGTCTTCGCCCAGCAGCATCCCGACGCCATCGACCAGGGAGTCTTTCACAACGATGTCGCCGCCGTGGGCAACGCGTCGACGCTGCTCCACCACCAGGATGCGTGGCTCGATCGCGAGCGCGTGATCGCCGCGCTCGCCGAGAGCGTGGGGAATTCATTCTGCCCGATCGCCGTTTGTCGAGACGAGCTCACCATCGCGGAAGCCGTCTCGACCTACCTCTTCAACTCGCAGCTGCTTTCGACTCCGGAGGACGGGATGACGCTGGTCTGTCCGCTCGAGGTGCGCGACCAAGCCCGGGCGCGGGCCTTCGCCGATCGCATCGTGCGCGATCCGGCCAATCCGATCCGGCGCGTCCTTTATCTGGACGTGCGCGAGAGCATGCGCAACGGCGGCGGTCCGGCCTGCCTGCGCCTGCGCGTGCCGCTGGGCGCGGATGGACTCGCGGGCGTGCACCCGGGCTGCGTCCTCACCGCGGCGCGGGCCGTCGAGCTCCGCGCCTGGATCGAGCGCTGGTATCCGGACGAACTCGCGCCCGAAGATCTTGCCGATCCGAAACTTCTGGCCCGCAATCGCGACGCGCTCGACGCGCTCACGCGGCTGCTCGGCCTTCCCGCGATCTATCCTTTTCAAGGCGTTTCACCGGAGTAATCGTCGGTTTTCAAAGCGGGACTCCTCCGCGTCACAAGTGCCGCGTCGTCGTTATCATCCGACTCTCTATGTCGAGCCCATCGATCCAACTCCCGCACGAAGTTCTTTCGCTCCTCCGGCCCAACACAAATTCCACCAGCTACCAGCGCACCCGCGAGATGACGATCGACGAGCTGCTGCTGGAGAACCGCATCGTCTTCCTGATCGGGGAGATCGGCTACTCCAGCGCCGCCCGCGTCATGATGCAGATGCTCTACCTGGACAGCCAGAAGCGCGGACAGGACATCAATTTCTACATCAACACCCCCGGCGGCAACGTGGACGACACGCTGGCGATCTACGACACCATGCAGTACCTCTCCTGCGAGGTCTCCACCACCTGCATCGGCCGCGCCTACTCCGGCGGCGCCCTGCTGCTGGCCGCGGGCCAGACCAAGAAGCGGTTCATCCTGCCCAACGCCAAGGTGATGATCCACCAGCCCTCCGGCGGCGTCGGCGGCCAGACCTCCGACATTCAGATCCAGGCCGAGCAGATCATCAAGGACAAGCGCTCGCTCAACGAGATCCTGGCCCGCCACACCGGCAAGCCGGTGGAGCAGATCGCCAAGGACGGCGAGCGCGACAAGTTCTTCACCGCGGCCGAAGCCAAGGCCTACGGACTCGTCGACGAGATCGCCGTGTTCCCCGACAAGTCCAAGAAGTAATTGAATTCGACCGCTCATCCCACCCACGAGACCCACCGACCATGACTCTTGTCCCCATCGTGATTGAAAAGACCGGCCGCGGCGAGCGCGCCTACGACATCTACAGCCGGCTGCTCAACGACCGCATCATCTTCGTGGGCGGCCAGGTCAGCGACATGATGGCCAACCTGGTCGTCGCCCAGCTGCTCTTCCTCGCCAACGAGGATCAGAAGTCCGACATCCACCTCTACGTCAACAGTCCCGGCGGCAGCGTGACCGCGGGACTGGCGATCGTGGACACCATGAAGTTCGTCCCCTGCAACATCTGCACCTACATCATCGGCCAGGCTGCGAGCATGGGCTCGGTCATCGCCTGCAGCGGCACCAAGGGCAAGCGCTTCGCCCTGCCCAACGCGGAGAACCTGATGCACCAGCCGCTGATCGCCGGCGTGCTCGAGGGGCAGGCCACCGACCTTGAGATCGAGGCGCGGCACATTCTCCGCATGCGCGACCAGCTCTACGAGATCTACTCCAAGGCGACCGGCCGCACCGTGGCCCAGATCGCCGAGGATTGCGAGCGCAACAACTGGCTGACCGCCAAGGAAATGGTCAACTACGGATTGATCGACGGCGTGCTGGAAAAGCTGCAGATCAAGCCGCCCGTGGTCTGAGCCGGGCCGTTCGCCATTGAGCATTCGATCGCCGCGCCGTCAGCGCAAACCCGCAAACGTGTGGGGCTGGTACCGCCACCAGCACCATTCAATCGCCAGCGTGGAAATGAGGCCGAGGATCAGGCCGACGATCACGTCGGTCGGATAGTGATTGAGCGAGACGATCCGGTTCACGCAGACCATCACGACCAGCGCCGCGGCGGCCGGCGCCAGTTTGGGCCAGCGCAGGACGCAGACCATCGCGATCGCCCCGACCGTCACCGAGTGCCCGGATGGGAAGGAGAAGCTGCCGCCCTCGGGCACCACCCCCTGCCAGTTCGGCCGCGTCCGCAGAAAGATGAATTTCACCAAGTTGACCACGATGCCGCTGGCGGCGATCGACAGGATCAAGAAGACCGCCCAACTGGCGATGTCGCGGCGCTTGCCGAAGAATCCGATGAGCCAGAGGACGGCGCTGAGCAGAATCCACGGGAGGGCGTCGCCCAGCATGCCCAGCTCGCGGAAGAAAAAGAAACTCTTGAAAGTCTCCTCGTTCGACTTGCTGGCGAACTGCGGGTCGAAGGCGAGCCACACCACCATCACCACCGGGATCAGCCCCACGACCACGCCGGCCGCGAGCACGCGGCCCCACGCTGTCGCCAGCAGCGGACGGTAGCCGGCGGGATCGGCCCGCCGCGCCGCGCTCGCCTTGCGGGATCCGAGGGTTTGGATGAAGTTCATGGTGGATTCGCCGGGATTCGGATGGGCGCGTCCGCCGGCGCCTGCCGCCGATCATACAAATGATTTTTTTATTCCCGACTATGATGAGGCGATGAGTGATCCCAAGGACGCCGAGCGGGCGATCGAGTCATTTCGAAACGACTTCGCCCGGGTCCGGTCCGAGGTCCAGAAGGTCATCGTGGGGCAGGCGAACGTGGTCGACGGCGTGCTGGTCGCCCTCTTCGCCGGAGGTCACGTGCTGCTCGAAGGCGTGCCGGGGCTGGGCAAAACCCTGCTCATCCGCACGTTGAGCCAGTCGCTCCAGCTCAAATTCGGCAGGATCCAGTTCACCCCCGATCTGATGCCCGCGGATGTCACCGGCACCACCATCGTCGTGGAGGGCGAACATGGCCGCGACTTCCAGTTCCGCAAGGGGCCGATCTTTGCCCAGATCCTGCTGGCCGACGAAATCAACCGCGCCACCCCCAAGACGCAGAGCTCGCTGCTCGAAGCCATGCAGGAGCGCAGCGTGACCGTCGGCGGCGTCACTCATCCCTTGCAGCCGCCCTTCCTGGTCATGGCCACGCAGAATCCGATCGAACAAGAGGGAACCTATCCCCTGCCCGAGGCCCAGTTGGACCGCTTCTTCTTCAAGCTGCTCGTGGGCTACAGCTCGCGCGAAGAGCTCACCACCATCCTCGAGCGCACCACCGCGGGGACGGAGTCCAAGGTCGAAGCGGTGCTCGGTGCCGAACAGATCATTGCCTATCAAAAGTTGGTGCGCCGGGTGCGCGTGGATCCCGCCGTGCAGGATTTCGCGGTCCGCCTCACCCTGGCCACGCATCCCAAGAGCGAGTTCGCCACGCCGCTGGTCAACCAGTACGTGCGCTTCGGCGCCAGTCCGCGGGCGGCGCAGGCCCTGATCCTGGCGGGAAAGGTGCACGCGCTGCTTGCGGGCCGCGCCCATGTCGCCTTCGACGACGTGAAGCAGGCCCTGCTCCCGGCGATGCGCCACCGTGTGCTGCTCAACTTCGAGGCCGAGGCCGAGGGCCGCACCACGGATGGCATCCTTGAGAATCTGCTCGAGACCACGCCCGCGGACCTGCGCACGCTCCACCGCGCCGCGGAGAGCAGGAAATGAAGCGCGGAACCATGGCCCTCGCCGCCTTCGCGCTCCTGGCCGGCTCAGCGTTCGCGCAGAATGTCGGAGCCGACGCGAAGCCGGCGCCCTCCAAGACGATGGACACACCCGCGGTTGCGACCGCGCCGGCGCCGCCGGACACCGAGAAGCCCGCGAGCACCATGAAGGTTTCCGGCGGTTACATCCATCAATTCGACACCTCCATCTCCCCCAACGGTTCCTACACCTCCGACCGTGTCTACGGCGGGTTTTCCAGCGCGTACACCCTGGCCGACAACCTGAGCCTCTCGGTCGGCATCGGCTACGAATACGACTACTACAACTTCTCGGGCACCAGCGCCTTCGCCATGACCGCGTGGAACAACGTGAACTCGCTGGGCATCGTGCCGCGGTTCGACATCCGCCTCGATCCCCATTGGTCGGTGGGCGCGGCGCCGGTGCTGCAGTTCTCCGGCGAGGCGAACGCGGACGCGGGCAAGACCATCACCGGCGGCGGTCTGGCGAATTTCCGCTACGCCTTCGACGAGACGCACATCCTGGGCTTGGGCATGCTGGTCAAGGGTCAGCTGGACAATTCGGTTCTGGTGGTGCCGGTTCCGCTGGTCGACTGGGAGATCACCAAGGGATTGCGCATCTCGAACCTGCGCGGCCCCGAGGCGAATCCCTTCGTCGGCATCGAGCTGGTGCAGGAGCTCGGGCCGCAGATCAACGCGGCCCTGGGCGGCGCCTGGGAATACCGGATGTTCCGGCTGGACAACAGCGGGCCCAATCCCAACGGGGTCGGCCAGGAGCAGCAGGTCAGCCTCTATGGTCGCTTCGAGTGGCGTCCCGCGCCGCAATTCCGGATTGACTTCGTGGTGGGGGCGGCGCTGTTCAACCAGCTCAAGCTGCGCACCAGCTCCAACAACCTGGTGGCCAGCGAGGATGGCGGCACGGCGCTGATGCTCGGCGTCTTTGCCAGCTTCCGCTTCTAGTCGGGCTGGTCGCTCAGCGGCTCGATGCGGCTGAGGTCAACAGGGCAAGCCGCCGGCCCGCCTCCTCGACGTTCGCCCGGGAATTGAAGGCGCTCACCCGCAGGAAACCCTCGCCGCAATTGCCGAAACCGGCGCCGGGCGTGGTGACCAACTGCGCCTCGCGCAGCAGCAGATCGAAGGCGTCCCAGCTCGAAAGTCCCACCGGGCATTTCAGCCACACGTAGGGCGCGTTTTCGCCTCCCCACACTTGGAGCCCCTGGTCCGCAACCGCCTTGCGCAGGATCGCCGCGTTGGCCAGATAGAAGTCGCACAGCGCCTTCATCTGCTTCTGGCCCTCGGGCGTGCCCAGCGCCGCGGCCGCCTTCTGCACCGGCCAACTCACTCCGTTGCTGCACGTGCTCCATCGCCTCGACCAGAGGCCGTGGAATGGAATCGATCTTCCGTCGCGCGTGCGCCCGGAGACATCCTTGGGCACCACGGTGAAGCCGCAGCGCAGTCCGGTGAAGCCGCCGTTCTTGGAGAAGCTGCGGAACTCGACCGCGCATTGCCGGGCGCCGGGAATCTCGAAGATGCTCCGCGGAATCGCTGGATCGCGGATGTAGGCCTCGTACGCCGCGTCGTACAGAATCAAGGTGCCGTGCTTCAGCGCCCACTCCACCCAGCGCGTCAGCGCCGCGCGGCTGATGACGGATCCGGTCGGATTGTTCGGAAAGCAGAGATACGCCACATCGACGGACTGGGCCGGCGGTTCCGGGACAAATCCGTTGGCGGGCGTGCCATCCATGTAGACCAGGCCCTCGTAGCGGCCGTTCTTCAGGGCGCCGGTGTTGCCGGCCATGACGTTGGTGTCGACGTAGACCGGATAGACCGGATCGGGAACCGCGATCGTGTTGCCGTCGCCGAGCATCTGGAGAAAGTGGCTGGCGTCGGGCTTGCTTCCATCCGAGAGGAAGATTTCGTCGTCCTGGATGTCGACGCCGCGGTCGCGAAAGGCGCTCTTGGCGATCGACGCGCGGACGAATTCATGCCCGGTCGGCGGGCCGTAGCCCTGAAACCGCTCCCGGCGAGCGAGGTCCTCGACTCCTTCGCGCAGCGCCTTCACCGCCGCCTCCGGGAGCGGCTCGGTCACGTCTCCGATGCCGCAGCGGACCACCCGGGCCGCGAGGGCGGGGTTGGCCTCGGTGTAGGCCTTCACACGGCGCGCGATCTCGGGAAAGAGATAGCCCGCGCCGAGCTTGAGAAAATGTTCGTTGATCCACGCCACCGTGCGAACCTACCGGCTCTTGGCCGCCGTGCGGGCGTGCACCGCGGCCGTCTTGGATTTGCGCAGCCGGACCGCGTAGGCCGGGGGAATGTTGGCGAGCACGAGCTGCTCGCGACCGTCGTGCGCCCGGAAGAGTTCGCGCCGGATGCCGCGGATCTCCTTCAGCTGCCGCTTCCCCTTGGAGCCGACCAGCGATCCCTTGATCACCCGCACCCCGGCGTATTCAAAGTAGACCAGTTCGCCGCCCTCGCCGAGCAATTCCAGCAGCGCCGCGAAGATGGAGCGGACCAGCGCCGGCGGGAAATTGTTGAAGGGCAGGCCGCACACAATCACGTCGTAGTTGCCCTCGAGCTTGGCGTCCTCGATCCGGCCGCGATGCAGCCGCACCTGGATGTCCGGATGCGCCCGTCGAAAAGGCGCCAGCAGCCCCTTCTCCAGCGCGTCGCAGAAGAGCTCGTTCAGCTCGACCACGTCAAGGTGGTCCCCGCCGCGCAGATCCTTGAGCAATCTCTTGGTGAAGGGCCCCGTGCCCGGCCCCACTTCCAGCACCCGCCGCGTTCCGGCGCGGGAGGCCAGGTCGCGGGTCATCGCCCTGGCGAGCGCGACGCTGCTT
The DNA here is from genome assembly GCA_021414025.1 of Planctomycetota bacterium. Taxonomy (NCBI): domain Bacteria; kingdom Pseudomonadati; phylum Planctomycetota; species Planctomycetota bacterium. The sequence goes on from JAIOPG010000005.1 coordinate 14,175, forward strand.
GGCCACACACTGCCGGTGTTTTTGATGTCTCGAAGCGCCTCGCGTACAAATTTCAACATGCGGGTTCCAGTCTACCGAAAGTGCCCGCTTCAAAGCTGCGGAGCAAAGACCTCGTCGCCGGCGAGCCCCAGCGCGAAGCCCGCGAAGATCTCGGCGATCTGCTCGAGATCCTTCAGGGCCGTCATCTCGACGGTGGTGTGCATGTAGCGGATCGGCAGGCTGACGAGCCCGCTGGGGATGCCGCCGCTTTTCACGAAGATGGCGTCGGTGTCCGTGCCCGTGCGACCCGCGGCGCCGCCGCGCTGGACCACGATGTTCCGGGCCTTGGCCACCTCGAAGATCCGGGCCGACACCTCGGGCTGCGCCGCCCCGCCGACCGAGACTTTGGGCCCGCCGCCGAGCTTGAAGTGGCCGTGCTGCGGATGGTTGATGCCGGGGCTGTCCGTCGCATGGCCGACATCGGTGACCAGCGCGACGGTGGGATGGAGCGATGCTGCGATCATGCTCGCCCCGTGCAAGCCGACTTCCTCCTGCACGGTGCTCACCGCCACCACGCGCACTTTCAGATTTGCCCGCTGCTCCGCGATCAGTCGCAGTCCCTCGGCGGCCGCGAAGGTGCCCACGCGGTTGTCCAGGCCCCGCGCCACAATCAATCCGTCGCCCATCAGCATGCTCTGGTCCATGAAGACGCCGGGGTCGCCGATGTTCAGCAGGGCCTGCGCCGACGCCTGGTCCTTGGCCCCGATGTCCACGTAGAGCTCGTGCAGCTTGCGCATCTTGCCCTCGTTGGCCTTGTCCTGGAGATGGATCGCGGTCGCGCCGATCAGGCCCGCCACTGGCTGGGCGACTCCGGCGACGGAGCTCATGAACTGGACGCGCTTGCCGACGATGCTGCCGGCGTCGATGCCGCCGATCGACTTGCAGTAGACGAACCCGTTGGGGTCGATGAAGTTCACCATCAGGCCGATCTCGTCGGCGTGCCCGCAGAGTGCGAGTGTGAAGGGGTTCTTGGTTTTCTGGGAAGGCTCGACGCTGGCGAAGCAGTTGCCGTAGGCGTCGTTCCAGCAGCGGTCGGCAAAGGGTCGGACGTAGGAGAGCCAGACTTGCTGGCCGGCTCGCTCAAATCCCGACGGGCTGGGAGTGTCAAGCAAAGTCCGAAGGAAGGTCAAGGAGTCTGGGCGCATGGGGAACGGAATGTACTCGTTCATGCCTACGCCGCGACTGGATGACCCCCCTTCGGATTGCCCTTGAATGCTCGGTTAACTGGCCTGCCGGCTGGTGAGTCGGGCGAAGGCGGCTTCGAAATCGCTCAGCGACTTGGGTGTCGCCCGCGGCTTGCCGCTGCCCGTGGTGGTTGTGGCCGGTTTCGGGAATGCAATGTTGGTCACGACCTGCACCGGAGCCTTCCGGCCCAGTCTTTCATCGCGACGGTTTTCCATGGCTTGCTGAAGCTTCGACAAAATGCCCCGCAGATGCTCCAGCTTGGATGGCTGCGGTCCGGTTTCGTTCGTCGGTCCATTGATATTTTCCATGACTCCCTCTCCTTTTTGTCGGGTGCTGCGGATTGCAGGCGCCCCTCCTACGCGGTCCAATGTCGAATATGAACTGTTGATAAGCAAGAAATCGGAGGAAAATGAATGGACTATTTCGTCTCAAGAGGCCTCCCAAGTCGGTAACTTGGCTTTTCCTCCATATTTCCAAAGGCGCCATTCCATGAGAAACCGCATTCCCTGTGCCCTGCTCCTGCTTGCCGCGTTCCTCAATGCCCGGGCGACGGCCTCCGGCGTCGATCTTCCTCGGTGGCCTTCGATCAGCCCCGATGGCCAAAGCATCCTTTTCTCGTGGCAGGGCGACCTCTGGCTCGCACCAACCAACGGGGGCAACGCCAGCCGCGTCACCAACCACCCTTCCGACGACACCCGCTCTGAGTGGAGCCCGGACGGTGCGACGATCGCTTTTGAAAGCACGCGCGACGGCTATCGAAACATCTGGACCATGCCCATCAAGGGGGGCGACGCGACGCAAATCACCTTCGGCGAGTCTCCCTGCACGCTCTCCGCTTTTGCGTTGGACGCTTCCGGAGTCCCGACGATCTATTTCGATTCGACCCGCGAATCGGATTTCTACCGGGTGCCGCGCAGCTACAAGGTGGCTGCGGGCGGGGGAAGATTGGAGCGCGTGAACCAGGCCTACGGCGCGCATCCGGCGCCCAACGGACGCGGCCAATACCTGATCGAGCGCGGCGGAAGCGCCTGGTCGCGCCGTGGTTACCGCGGTTCGGATCAGCGCGATGTCTGGCTCTTCGACGCCAGCAAACCCATGGAACAGGCTTACACCCGGCTCACGGCATTCCAGGGAAACGACGGTCAGGCGCTCTGGTGCGGTCCGGACTCCTACCTCATGGTTTCGGAGCGCGATGGCGTTGCCAACCTGTATCGCCGCAAGCTCTCCGATGCTCCCGACGCCCCCGGCGAGAAGCTGACCGACTTCGCGGATGACATCACCTCTTTCGATGTCTCGGCGGATGGCAAAACGGCGGTGATCGCCTCCTGGAACAAGCTCTACCGCCTCGATCTGGCGGCGCCGCACGCGACGCCGAAGGCCATCGAGCTCACCGCCGCGGCGGATGTCCTCGATCCGGTTGAGGTGCGCCACGTGGGCAAGGACGTCACCGAAGCAGCGCTGAGCCCGGACGGCAAGACCATGGCCTTCGTCGCCTATGGGGATGTCTTCGTCCGCAGCATGGACGAGAAGTCCCCTGTGGTGCGCGTCACCTCGCCCCCGTCGCGCGAGCGCGACATCGCCTGGAGCGCCGATGGAAGCCGGCTCTACTTCGTGACCGACGCCAGCGGCAACGAGGACATCGTCGAGGCCATCGTCTCGCGCACCCGCAGCGAGCTGCGCAAAGAGGCCAAGAGCGCGACGGAGCCCGCCAAGCCGGCACCCGCCGAAGTGCCCGCGAAGGAGGACGCGAAGGCCGGGGAGAAGCCCGACGCGAACAAGACCACGGAAGAAAAGAGCGATGCGCCCAAAGGCGAGCCGTCCGACAAGCCAGCGGCGAAGGCGGACGAAAAGGATGACGCCGCGAAGGCGGACGAAGCTCCCAAACCCCCCGCGGATCACCGCCTGGATCCGGCGCGGTGGACCGAGGCGGTGGCCTTCGAGATTCGTCCTGTGGTCCAGTCGGACCTGCCCGACCGCGAGCCCGCGCCGAGCCCCGACGGAAAATGGATCGCCTATCGACAGGGCAACGACTTGATGATCTTCAACCTGACCACGAACGAAAGCGTGACCTTCCGCGACGGCTGGGATCCAGAACTCGAATTCCAGTGGAGCCCGGACTCGAAGTGGATCGCCTTCGCGCAAGACGACCGCGACTTCAACCGCGACATCTGGCTGGCTCCGGTCGACGGCTCCAAGCCGGCAATCAACATCACGCGCCATCCCGACAACGACCGCTCGCCGCGCTTCAGCGCCGACGGCAAGCTGCTGGCTTTCCTTTCGGACCGGGTCAACAACGAATCGGATGTCTGGGGCGTCGACCTGGACAAGTCGATCGAGGGTTATTCCGCCGCGGAGCTCGAGGCGTACTTCAAGGACGCCAACGACGCGGCGAAGAAGCGCAAGCCCCCCGAGGCTCCCGGCGCCAAGAAGAAGTCCAAGAAGGACGCGAAGAAAGCTGGCGCCGCCAAGAAGGACGCGCCGGAGGGCGAGGGCGACGAGAAGGACGCCGCCAAGGACAAGGACGACGATGCGAAATCCAAGGGCGAGGAGTCGGCAGGCGATGCCAAGGAGGCACTGGCCTACGACTTGGACGACGCCTACCTGCGAGTGCGCCGCTTGACTCGCCTGGCTGGCGATGAAACCGGTTTGAACATGACTCCGGGCGGCGAGCGCGTCATTTTCAGCGGAAACGACGGCGGCCCCGGAGTGTTCAGCGTGAAATGGGATGGCACCGACCAGAAGAAGGTGGCGCCGGCAGGCCGAGTCATCCAGGTCAACCTCGCCGGCGACAAGGTGGTGCTCTTCAACGCCAGCAAGGTGAGCACCACTGGCGTGTCGGGCGGCGAGTCGAAGAGCGTCGACTTCGAGGCGGACACCCTGATCGATCCCGCCGTCTGGAGCGACCATCGCTTCCAGGAAGCCGCCCGCGTGGTGGGCGAGATTTTCTACGACCCGGCAATGAAGGGCCTCGACTGGGAAACGCTCTCCAAGCGCTACCAGTCGCTGGCCCGCTCGGCGCGCACGGACGGCGAGTTTGAGTGGATCATGGCCCGCCTGCTGGGCGAGCTCAACGCGAGCCACCTGGGCGTCTCGCTGCCGTCGGACAAGCCGAACCCGAGCCGCCAGCCCGTGGGTCGACTGGGCGTTCGCACCCGCTCCGTGCCGGAGGGCTTCGAAGTGATGGAGGTTCTGGCGAAATCCCCCGCCGCGATCAGCCAGACTCCCCTTCGCGTCGGCGACGTCATCGTGGCCATCGGCGGCGAGCCAATCGCGGCCAACGAAACACTGGAGCAGAAACTTCGCGGCAGGGTCGGGCTGGAAACCCTCGTGTCGGTCCGGCGCAACAAGGCCGACGGCACTCCGGTCAACATCGATTGCCTGATCACCCCCTGCACCAATGCGCAGGAATCGGAGCTGGCCTACCAGGCGGCGACCCTGAAAAACGCGGCGCTGGTGAACGAGTGGAGCGGCGGGCGCATCGGCTACCTGCACATCCAGAGCATGAGCCAGGCCAGCCTGGACGAATTCGAACGCGACCTCTGCGCCGCGGCGCAGGGCAGGGATGGGCTGCTGGTCGATGTGCGCAACAACGGCGGCGGCAGCACCGCCGACCGGGTGCTGGCGAGCCTGATGGCGCCGGTGCACGCCTATACGGTTCCGCGCGGGGCCGACCGCTCCTACACCCACGGCTATCCACAAGACCGCCTCTTCATCCAGCGCTGGACGCTGCCGGCGAACATGCTCTGCAACGAGAAGAGTTTTTCCAATGCCGAGATCGTCAGCCACGCCTTCAAGAACTTGAAGCGCGGCTCGCTGGTCGGCGAACAGACCTACGGCGGCGTGATCTCGACCGGCTCCACCTCGCTGACCGACGGCACCACCATCCGCACGCCCTTCCGCGGCTGGTACACCCCCGAGGGCACCGACATGGAGAATCACGGAGCGATGCCCAATGTCCGCGTGCCGGCGAATCCAATCGACGAGTCGAACAACTTCGACGCGCAGCTGCGCGCGGCGGTCGACGACTTGATGAAGCGGCTTCCTGCGGACTCCGACGCCGCCGCGGCGGCACCGGCTCAGCCTGGAAACGCCTCGCGGTAGTCCTCCATCGCAGCGGCGACGACGGAACGGGCCTGCTCGACGCCGTAGAGCGCGCCCACCTGCACGGTGGCCTTCTCGCCGGGGCGCATCTTGTAGGTGAGGAAGTAGTGCCGCAGGCGCTCGACGAGGCGCGGCGGCAGGTCACCGATGTCACGGGCCTCGGACCAGATCGCATCGTCCTTGAGCACGGCGACGATCTTGTCATCGGCTTGGCCGGTGTCCTCCATCAGCAGCCCGCCCAGGACGCGCGTTTCCAGAATCACCTCCACGCGGTCGATCGGCCGCTCGGAGAGCACGCAGATGTCCAGGGGATCGCCGTCTCCGGTCGCGATGCCGCCGACCTTGGCGACCCGGGCTCCGCAGAGCGTCCGGGGAATGAATCCGTAGAGTGTCGGTGGCGTGCTGCTGGTGCGCTGCGGCCGGTCGACGCGGAGAAATCCGCTGCGCTTGTCGACCTCGTACTTCACCAGGTCGAAGGGCGTGATCTCGATGTAGGCGTTCACCAGGTCGGGCGGCGATGTTCCGGCGTCGAGCCCATGCCAGGGATGGGGCCGATAGCGCTGGTGGGGAGGCTGTGTCACGGGGTTCCGTCTTCGATGCGCTGTCGAAGCTCGATGACCTTGGCGCGCAGGCTGTCCTGCACGCTGGCCAGCAGTCCGACCAGCGGAAACTTTCCGCCCAGCGGGCTGGCACCAAGGCGGCGCAGCACCGCGTGGGGAATGTGCTCCTGCGCCGGCAGCGCCTCGAACTCGGCCAGCTTGCGGCCCGGGCGCCAATAGTCGTTCAGGCAGGACTCCAGCGGGGGCAGCTTGGCCTTCTGCGAGGGCAGCTGCGCGCTCTGGTGGCTCTGGCTCACGCCCGCCGAGTGCACGTTGCGGGCCTCCTGCAGGCGCTCAAGCAGCTTGGTCCCCGGCAATCCGCGCAACGCGAAGAGAACCAACGGGTCGACCTCGATGCGCTCGACCAGCAGATAGGTCACGGCGACGATGTGCTTGCAGGGGTTCTTCTCGCCGCAGTCGCACTCCACCTTCAGGTCCTTCCAGCCGCGCGGCAGCAGTTGCACCTCGCGCTCCTCGAAGACCTCCTCGATGTCGATGGGCATCTCGCCCACAAGCAGCTTGGCCGCAAAGACCGCCTCCTTCGCCATCAATTGCACCACCTCGGCCCACTGCTCGGGGGTCAGGTGCTTCAGGGAGATGCGGACGGTGTAGGGCTTGAAGGCCCGCCCCTGCACCAGCGCCTCCACCGCACCTGTGTCGACGGAGAAACTCGCCGCCTGCCCGCTGAGCGCGTACTCCATACCCAGCACCTGCGCGCCGAGGGAGGCCTTCTCCTGGACCGACTGGACAAAGGTCCGCGCAGTCCAGGGCAATTCCTCCAGGCCGTTCTTGCGGCGGAACTTGATGCCATGACGGACGCGCCGCGGCGCGTCGGGTTTCTTGGGCTGACCGGCGGCGGGATTCACGCTCATGCGTCCTCCAATGCCGTGGTCCGGAGCGAAAGAATTTCGCGCAGCTGCCCGGTGCTGAGCTCGGTGAGCCATGCCTCGCCGCTGGAGATGATCTGCGTGGCCAGCTCCATCTTCTGCTGGATCATCTGGTCGATGCGCTCCTCGAGCGTTCCCTCGGAGATCATCTTGTGCACGTTCACGGTCCGCAGCTGGCCGATGCGGAAGGCACGGTCGGTGGCCTGGTTCTCGACCGCCGGATTCCACCAGCGGTCGTAGTGGAACACGTGGTTGGCCGCGGTCAGATTCAGTCCGACGCCGCCGGCCTTCAGGCTCAGAACGAAGATCGGGGCGGTGCCCTGCGGATCCTGGAAGCGGTCCACAAACTGGTCGCGCTTGGCCTGCGGCGTGCCGCCATGCAGGAAGAGTGATTCCGTGTCGAGCTCGCGGCGGATCATGGTCACCAGCAGGTGGCCCATCTGCCGGTACTGCGTGAAGATGAGGGCGCGATCTCCGGCCGCGATCACCTCCTCGAGCATCTCGATCAGGCGCGTGCTCTTGCCGCTGCGGCTGGAGAGCAGGCGGTCACTCCCGCTCTCGGGAATCTCGATCACGGCCTCGTTGACATCATCCGATTCCGCCTGTTTCAGCGCCTCCTCGGGCGCCACCTCGGGAAGCTGGGTCTGCCGCAGGAAGTGCAGCGGGTGGTTGCAGATCTGCTTGAGCTTGACCAGGGCGCTGAGCACCAGGCCGCGGCGGCGCAGGCCTTCGGCGCGATCGACCTTGGAGAGCATCTCCTCGACGACCTGGTCGTAGAGGGTGATCTGCTCGTTGGTCAGCGGCACATGCTCGCGCGATTCGATCAAGGGCGGCAGGTCGCTGATCACATTCAAGTCGGTCTTCAGGCGCCGCAGCACGAAGGGCCGCACCAGGTTGCGCAATTTCTCGGCGCGGTTGCGGTCGCGGTGCCGCTCGATGGGGACGGCGAAGCGCCGCTTGAAATCCGCCAGCGTTCCCAGGTAACCGGGCGTGCAGAACTCCATGATCGACCAGAGCTCGGTCAGGCGGTTCTCCACCGGCGTGCCCGTGAGCGCGATGCGGTGATCCGACTGGATGGCGCGGATCGCGGCGGTTTGCTTGGTCGGCGGATTCTTGATGTGCTGGGCCTCGTCCAGGGCCACGCGGCGCCAGGCAATCTTCTCCAGACTTTCCTGGTCGCGGGCCACCAGCGCGTAGGTGGTGACCACCACGTCGGACTTCTCGGCGACTTCCTTCAGCTTCTCGCCTTGCGGCCGGTCGAGCCCGTGGTGGATGTGCACGGTGAGCTCGGGGGCGAAGCGGGTGAGCTCGCGGTTCCAGTTGCCCAGCACGCTCATCGGCGCCACCAAAAGCGTGGGCCCGACTTTCTCCCCTTCCGGAGCATCCTGCCGCTCGATTTGAAGCAGGGCGATCAACTGGATTGTCTTGCCAAGTCCCATGTCGTCCGCCAGGCACGCGCCCAGGCCATAGCGCCCCAGGAAGGCGAGCCAACGAAGGCCTGAAAGCTGATAGGGACGGAGCGATCCCTGGAAAAGAAGGGGCTGCTCCAGCTGCGGCATGCGGTCGACCGCATCCACCGGCCCGAACACCTCCGCGACCCAGCCCTTGGCGTCCATGCCGAGCACGGGAATTCCCGTGGTGTCGTCGGCGGCCCCGTGCGCCAGGCGCAGCGCCTCAAGCAGGGACATTTGTCCGCCTGGGTGCTGCTTCAGGAATTTTAGGCCCGCTTCAAGATCCTCCTTGCGCATCTCGACCCACCGATTGTTGATGCGCACCAGGGGAGTGCCCTTCCGCGCCAGGGCCTCGAAGGCCTCCATGGTCAGGGGTTGGTCCCCGAGGGCGATCTGCCATGAGTAGTTCACCACGCTGTGAAGTCCGAAACCACCCTTGCGACCCGCGGCGAGCGAGTTGGTCAGCATCTCCGGGCTCGGGCCGTCGCCTTCGATGAACAGCTTGGCGCCGATGCGCGTGCTCGATGAGCCCCACCACTCGGGAACCGTGCATTGCACACCGCTCTCTTCAAGCAGCGGCTTGATGTCGCGCAAGAAAACGTACGCCTCGGCAGTGGTCAGATCGAGTCCCGTTGGGGAGGTTTCCTCGAGCGCGTCCTCGAACTTGGGCCAGATGCGCGAGACGCGGGCGAGTTCGCCCAGGAGAAGCTCGGCGGTTTTTTCAGCGGCCTGATTGGCGCCGCCACGCCCCGAGGCTTGCGCCCAAATGGTCTCGGCTTCGAGAATGGAAGGCGGATCCTCGATGGTGATCAATTGGAACGAGAGGCGCCAGGTGTGCTTTTCCTCCTCGCCCTCCTGCTTCGTGTAGAGCGTGCTCGGAGGCTCCTCCAACCTCAGCAGCAGGTGCATGGGCCGTCCCTCGCCGATGTCCTCGAGGATCGCGAGCCACTGCCGCACGCCGCGGACCAGGCTGACATCCCCCACCGCCAGATGCTTCACCTCGATGTCGTTGCCCAGCAGCGCACCGAGCCACGCCACGTGCGGATCGCTCGTGGGATCGCGGTCCTCGATCGCCTCGGCGTAATTTTCGACCACCATCACCTGCCGCAGAAACGAGTCCACGCAGGCATTCAGAAAGGATTCCAGCACGAGCCAGCCGTCGCCGGAATGCGCGTCGGCCACGGCCCTGCAGATCGGAGGCATGCCGGACAGGAGCATGCCGGCGCGTTCGGCGATCGCCGTGTCATGCAGCCAGGGCCGCCAATGCGCCTTCACGGCGCCGCTTCGATCCTGCTGCACCGTGGGCACGACGCGCTGATCCTCCATCAACTCCATCGCAAAGCGCGCGGCCGAGCACCAGAACTGAAACTCATGCCCGGTGTGCTCGTGGTTCAATCCGCCCGCGGTTTCAAAAGCCAGGAGCCTCTCCTGGACCCCGCCCGGCGGAACCGCAATCGTCGGAACCTGCACGGCGTCCAGATGCAGATCCTCTCCGTTGTCCGCATCCGTTCCCATGGCGACCGCCAGTCGATCGCTCGGTGCCGGAACGAGATGGTCGAAGGGCAGCACAAGTTGTATGGAGCCGGCCCTTGAATTGTCCCCGACCTGAAATCCCGCCGCCCCAGCGAGTTGCCGCAGCTCGGCTTCGCCGCAGGCGAAGGGATGATGCGGGATCGTCTCCGATTTCAAGTGATCCAGAGGATCGGAACTCGTGGCGGCCGTGCGACTCGCCTGGGCGTGCTTGGTGAATAGGGCGCTCGACTCTCCCCAGAGATGGAGATGATCACCGTGCCAATTTGCGTGCAATACGAACATCAGGGATGCGGATTCTTTAAATGGGAACAGTCAAACAGAAGTGATTGCGCTGGGACTCGAACCCAGAACATGCTGGTTAAAAGCCGGCTGCTCTACCAATTGAGCTACGCAATCTCGAACGAACAAGGATACCTTGATATCCCCCTGACCTTTTAGGGCATTTTTTGGAATATTCTCGGACTTTGCTAAAGTCCGAGAATAGAGTCTCCCGATCAAGTGTTATCAAACAAATGGATTCGAGAGAAGTACGTCCCTAAATATTTGAAATTGGATTTGGAGTTCTTGAAGTTGTATCGGACTGTGTCCGAAGACTTGTTGCGGTTTGACTGGACGGATCCTCTCGAAGGCAAGCCGGAGCAAGAATAAAAGGAGTGATGTCATGCAAGCAAATCTTCCCATAGTAGACCGTTTCGTTGCGTACCTCGGAGATGAAAGGCACTTCAGCCCTTACACCGGGCGCTGCTACGCATTGGATCTCAGCCAATACGCGGATTACCTTTCCACCAAGGGAAAAATTTCCATCGACATGAATGTTGAGAAGGCGGCGCTGGAATCGCGCAAGGCCGATCTTCAGGGCCGCAGCGTCACCGCGCGGATGCTCTGCTGCGACGTGGAGACCATTCGAAGTTTCCTGGCCACGCTAAGCGAGAAGAAGTATTCGCTCGCCACCATGGCCCGGAAGATCGCCACCCTGCGCTCCTTCCACAAGTGGATGGAGCGAACGGGCCTGACCTCGAGCAATCCCATGACCATGATCCGCTCGCCGAAGCAGCCCAAGCGGCTGCCCAAGGCGATCTCGGTCGATCAGATCGAGCGGCTGCTCTCGGCGCCCGATCCCGAGGACCTGCTCGGCGCGCGCGACCGCGCCATCCTGGAATCCCTCTATGCCACCGGCATGCGCGTCAGCGAAGTGGTCGGATTGAACCGCGGCGACGTGGTCTTCGATGCCGGCTCTGAAAGCGTCAGCCTTCGGGGCAAGGGCAAGCGCGAACGCGTCGTGCCCCTCAATCCGAAGGCCGTGGAATCCATTCAAAAGTACATCGCGATGCTGGACTCCGAGCGCAATGTGAGCCGCGCCCCAGGCGCCCCGCTCTTCGTCAACAAGAACGGAACCCGACTGAGCACCCGCTCGGTCCGCCGCAAGGTCGCCAAATACCTGCTGCAGGCGGGACTCGATCCGGACATCAGTCCGCACACCATCCGCCACTCTTTCGCCACGCATCTGCTGATGAGCGACGGGGTCAATCTGCGCGAAGTCCAGGAGCTGTTGGGGCATCAGAGCCTGAGCAGCACCCAGATCTACACGCATCTCACCTCGGCGCGCACCCGCGAGGTGTACGACAAGGCGCATCCCCGCGCCGAAGCGAGCTGATCAGGATCCGTTGAAGGCGAACTCCACCAGTCGATGGGCGTCCGCGCCCACGGCGGTGATGTGGCCCAGCTTTCGGCCGGCCCGCGGGGACTTGCCGTAGAGGTGCACGTGCGCGTTCGCCGGCCGCTCCAGCGGCGAGGGAACGGCGCCGACCAGATTGATCATGACCGACGCGCCCCTGAGCGCTGTCGAGCCGAGCGGCTGGCGGGTGATCGCTTTGATGTGGTTGGTGAACTGGCTGGTCTCGGCTCCCTCAATCGACCAGTGGCCGCTGTTGTGGACGCGCGGCGCCATTTCATTGGCCACCAGGATCTGGCCCGCGCCGCTGCTCTGCACGAAAAACTCGACGCACAGGACGCCCTCGTAGTCCAGGGTCTCCATCATGGCGCGGATTGCGGACTGGGCTTGTTCCAGAATCGCGGGCGACACCCCTTCGGCCGGCACGACCGTCCGGCGCAGGATGCCCTCGACATGCCGATTGCGGCAGGCCGGATAGAAGAGGATCGCCGGCGCATCGACGGGTTGGACCCTGCCGCGCACGGCGATGAGGCTGATCTCAAAATCGAATGGAACAAACGCCTCGAGAATGCACGGAACACTTCCGAGTCGCTCGAATGCGGCCCTGGCCGAGGAGCGCTCGTCGATCTTCTGCTGGCCCTTGCCGTCGTATCCCAACCCGCGAGTTTTCAACATCGCCGGCAAGCCGACACCTTCGAGCGCCTGGGATAGCTCGGCCGCGCTGGACACCGCCGCGTGCTTCTGCACGTGCAGGCCATGGCGCTGAAAGAGCTGCTTCTCCCGGATTCGATCCTTCGCGATGGCGGCACACTGGGGCGAGGGACGCATGGGAGCGAATCGAGCCAGCGCTTCGAGGGTCTCCAGCGGCACGTTCTCCCACTCGAAGGTGAACACATCAACGCCCCGCGCAAAATCGGCGAGCGCCTGCGGATCCGCGAAATCGCTTCGAACCACCTCGCCGAGCGACTCCACGCAGCACTCCCCGGGCGGTACGAGAAACTTGAAGGAGTGACCCAGAGGCTTTCCGGCCTGGGCGAGCATCTGTCCGAGCTGGCCGCCGCCGACGATGCCGATCTTCACCGACCGCCATCCTTGGAGGCGTGGCGTGAAGGATCGGGCTGGCTCAACACCGCCTGGGTCCGCGCGGCCCGGTCGGCGGCGAGCGCCTGGCGAATGTTCGGATGGTCGTGGGCTAGGATCGCCGCGGCGAGAAGCCCGGCATTTTCCGCGCCGGCGCGGCCGATGGCGAGCGTGCCGACCGGAACTCCCGCGGGCATCTGGATGATTGAAAGCAACGAGTCCAGCCCCTGAAGCGCGGCCGTGTTCACGGGGACGCCCAGCACCGGCAGCAGCGTCTTGCTCGCGCACATGCCGGGAAGGTGGGCGGCGCCGCCCGCGCCGGCGATGATCACGCGCAGCCCTCGCCCGGCGGCGGTCGATGCGTATTCAAATAGAAGATCGGGTGTGCGATGCGCACTCACCACCCGGCATTCATGCGGCACGCCCAGCTTGGCCAGCATCGCGGAGGCGTGCGTCATCGTCTCCCAATCGCTTTGGCTGCCCATGATGACGCCGACCAGCGGGTTGGGATGCGAGGTCACTTCCATTGGGGCCATCCTACGAAAGGGCGAATCACTCGCTGAACCCGTGCTTTTTGAGGTAGTCGCGCATCGAAAGAGCGAATCGGCCGCGGGCGATGACGGCCGCGGTGTCGTGGGTGGCGCCGGGAATGATCTCGATGAATCCGCCTCCCGCGGGCGGCGCGGCTCCGGCCCGAACATCGGCTTCCTGCAGCGCCGCGACTTGCTTTCGCAGCTTCTCGACGGCGCGCTCCAGGTAGAAGGAGTCGCGCGATCCGACCAGCAGGTGGACTTTGTCCGCGAAGACCGGCGCCAGCTCCTTCCAGCGCTTCGCGACCATGCGCGCGATGTCGTAGGGGCTCCAGTATTTTTCGATCACCTCGTGGTCGATCCGGCCGGTCACGGGATCGAATGCGTTGCGCGGAAGGTCCTGCCGGATTCCCGGGGCGCCGAAGCAGGCGTTCCAGGAATCCCACTGCTCGCCGGATCCGCCTTCCGGATCGAGCGCCCGCTCCATGCCAACCTCCTGCTGGACCGTCATGAGCACCTGATCATCGTTGGGACCGATGGGCCGGCGGTAGGAGCCCTGCGGTTTTCCCTGCGCATCGGTGAACATGTTTTCGTCGTGGTACATGTCGCTGAGCTGGAAGCAGGTGAAGTCCACCGGATCGGGCGAGCTCGACCAGCACCCTCCGAACGCCTCCGGATGCGTCAGCTGCAGCCAAAGCGTGCTCCAGCCGCCGCTGGAATGGCCGGTGAGCAGGCGCGCTTGAGGATCCCGGATCAGGCGGAAGCGCTCCTCCAGCAGCGGGATCAGCTCCTTCACCAGCGCGGCGCCGCGCGGCCCGTTGAGCTTCGAGTCGGCGAAAGCGTGATGGCCCAGCGGGGACTCCGGATCGAGAATGACCCAGACGGCCTGAGGCACGCCGCCCGTGTTTGAGGCGCCCAGCATGCGCACACAAGCGTCAACGTCGACGAAGCGCCCGCCGAAACCGGGGACGACATAGATGGTCGGCCAGACGCGCCGCGGGAAATTGATGTTGTTGTAGCCGTGCGGCAGGACGACGGCGGCGCGGTGGCGCGTCGGCCGGCCGGTGGCCTGGGTCAGCATCGGGCTGATCTCGTCGATCCAGACCACGTTGTCGTGTTTCGGCAGCGCGATGTCGGGGACGACTTCGGTGAGCTCGATGACTCTCGTGTCTCGTGAATGCGGATCGAACGTCATGGTGACGGGCTTGGAAAAGAGGTTCCCGGGACTGTGGTGCCCGCGCTCGGCGTGGTGGTTGTCGAACACGGCCTGCAGCTCGTACTCGCCGGAGAGTTGGTCGATCGGCACGGGCCAGCCGGTGGCGGAAGCATCGATCACGATGGGCTGGCCCGCCTTGAGGGATTGGACGGGGACGCTGTAGATGGGCTGCGGATCCTCGAAGAAGGGGCCGTCGGCCGGATCGGCGCGGTTCTTGGAATGGGTGGCGTTGAGGAAAAGTTTCAGGCGGCCCGAGGCCGGACCTTTCGCCAGCAGCTCCTGGGACTCCGCGGGAACGACGACTTCGATGCGGTCGCCTTCCGGCGCGGCGCCGGCGACTCCTGCGAGCAACGAGAGAAGTGCGATCGCGATCATCGCCCCATGCTATCGGTAGACTCCTGCGGTGCGACGGCGGACGACATCCATCCTTCTGTGCGCGGCGCTCGCCGCGGCCGCCGCGTGCCATGGAACCAGCGGGCCGGAACGCCTGACCAACCGGGTGCTCAGCGGCTCGCGCGACGGACTCGCCGGTGCGGTCGACAGCCCGATCAATCTGGAGTTTCCAGACCAGCCCGGACTGCTGGACGTGAAGATCAAGAACGCCTCCGGCGACGTACTGGTCCTCGGCCGGGCCGAGGAGGCCACGGGCGACACCAAGGTGCGCATCGAGCCGCGCATCGAGGTTCGCGCCGCCGGCGACTCCAAGATGCAGCTGGAGAAGATCAAGTGGGTGGCGCGCGTCGACCCCAACGACCATGGCGGGCACACGCTTTTCATCGAGGTCGGCAGCACGGACATCGACGCGTGGTTCGTGGGCTCGGACATTGAGGTCGAGGTGCCGCGGCTGGGGGCGGTGACCGTGGACACCAAGCGCGGCAAGATCATGGTCGACGACAACCGCGGCCCCGTCGACCTCAGCACCGTCAGGGGCGAGATCCGCATGCGCACCCCATGGCCGATCACGCAGCCCTGCGCGATGGTGACCAAGGACGCCGACATTGTCTGGATCTCGCGCGGCCAGAGCTCGGGCGAGTTCGACTGCGAGACCATCGGCGGCAACATCGTGGCCTACTGCCGCATGGGGCGATGGAACATCGCCGACCACCGCAACGACAAGAACTCGCTTCACGCCATCCTGAACTCGGGGTCGAATCCGGTCGTGATGCGCAACGTGGATGGCGACATCCGGATCACCATCGTCGAGGATCCGCACGACACCGGATCCTTCCATTGGCCGTGAGCCGCTGCCGGCCCGATTGCGTGCAACGCCCATGAAGGAAGTCCAGGACTTTTGGTTCCGCAAGGCGAAGGAGGAGGGCTATCGCGCACGCAGCGCCTACAAGCTGCTGGCGATCGACGAGCGATTCCGCCTGCTGAAGCGCGGCATGCGGGTGCTTGACGCGGGCGCGGCGCCGGGATCCTGGACACAGGTCGCCTCGAAACTGGTCGGCGAGCGCGGCGAGGTCGTCTCGGTCGACCTGAAGCCGATCGATCCGCGGGGGCTTGCCAAGAATGTGCGGCTGATCTGCGGGGATTTCCGCACGGTCGCGCGGGAGGAGTTCGGCGGCACTTTTGACGCAATCATCTCCGACATGGCGCCGGACACCTCCGGCGTGCCGATCGCCGACGCCGCGATCAGCGTCCGGCTCTGCCACACGCTGCTGGATCGCGCCCGCGATTTCCTGGCCGTCGGCGGCAGCCTGGCAATGAAAGTCTTCGAGGGTGGCGACTATCCGGAACTGCTCCTGCGGGCGAAGAATGTCTTTCACGAGGCCCGCGGCTTCAAGCCCGCGTCGAGCCGGGTGGAGAGCGTGGAAATGTTCATCGTCTGCACCAAGTATAAGGGCGCGAAGAACGACCCCGCAACGCCGACGGGGCGCGTGAAGCCCCCGCCCGCTCCCGGTTGGAAGAGCGGCTGAGCGGTTCAGCGGTTCGGTTCACCTACAATCCTGCGGACATGAACCCGCGCGATCCATCCAAGGAAACTCCCCCCCGGAGCGAGCCGGTGATTGCGATCACCATGGGCGATCCCATGGGCATCGGTCCCGAGGTCGTGGCCAAGGCGCTCTGCGATCCGGCGATTCTGCGGCTGGCGCGATTCGTGGTCTACGGGCAGAACCAGCCGCTGGTGGACGCGGCGGACCGCGCGGGGTTGCGGCCCTTCTGGTTCCGCATCGCGAAGGAAAATATCCCGGCGACGCGCGGCATGGCCGCCGAGCCGGTGGTGGTGGACTACGGCCATGAGGATTCGCTGGAGCAGGCGCACGCCCCCAGCCGCGCCGGCGGGCTGCTCTCCAAGGCGTTCGTCGAAGACGCCATCGCCGACGCTCTTCGCCCCGTCGGCGACGCGCGGCGCGTGGACGCGGTCGTGACCGGTCCCATCTCGAAGGAGAGCTGGTCGAACGCCGGCTTCAAATGGCCGGGGCACACGGAGCTCTTCGCGGCGCGGTGCAAGGCGGCGCGACACGCGATGCTCTTCGAGAGTCCAAGATTGCGCGTGGTGCTGGCCACGGCGCATGTGCCGCTGATGGACATCCGCAATCTGCTCACCATCGGACGGGTCTTCGATCCGATCGACCTGGGCTACAACTACTGCCGGCAGCTGGGCATCGAGAAGCCCGCGATCGCCGTGTGCGGATTGAACCCGCACGCCGGCGAAAATGGCCTCTTCGGCGACGAGGAGGAGCGCGTCATCGCCCCGGCGATCGAGATCGCCCGGCGCAACGGCATCGACGCCCGCGGCCCCTTCCCCGGCGACACGATTTTCATCGACGCCGCCGCCGGCAAGTGGGACCTGGTCGTCGCGATGTACCACGATCAGGGACTGATCCCGGTGAAGCTGCTGGGCTTCGACCGCGCCGTGAACACCACGATCGGCCTTCCGATTGTGCGCACCAGCCCGGATCACGGCACCGCGTTCAACATCGCGGGAAAGAACACCGCCAGCCCGAACAGCTTCAAGGCCGCGATCGAGCTGGCGGTGCGTCTGGCCCGAAGCGCCGAGCCGGGCGCCTCCTCGGTTCAGAACCGGGAGACGCCCCCCAAGGACGCGGCCCTGGATGCGATCGGTTTCGAGGACACGGACGCCGAATAGACCCGCTTCAGCGCGGATCCTTCGCCGGCTTTTTCCCGGGCTTTCGACCGCGTGATTTCGCCGGCTCAGAGGACGGATCGTTGGCGGCCTGCTTGTCGCCATCCTTGCCGACTTCCTCCTTGTCGAGCGTGCGGGCGCCTCGCCGCGCTCCCGCCGCAGCGGCACCGGCGGCCGCCAGCACCCCAGGCGCTGGAACGATCGTGCCGTCCACGCGAAGATTGTCCAGCCGCGCGTTGCCGCTGGCGCCCGTGGCCCCCGAGAGCTGGATGCGGAGCCGGAGCGAGCCGTTGTCGGCGAAGGTGAACGCGGAAAGGTCCATCGCGTGGCGCACCCACTGCGTGGTACTCGCCGAGATCGTCCCGACATCCAGCCACGACTGGCCGTTCCAGATCTGGACCAGCATGCCCGCAAATCCGCTGGTGCTGCGCCGCGCCGCCACGCTCAATTGAAGCTGCTGCATCCCCTGCGTGTCGACGTCGATGACCATCGACTTGGAATTCTGCGACGAGCCGGTGACGGTGAGCCCCTGCCCAGCGGCGACTCCGCTGACCGCGTTGATGTCCGTTCCCGACAGCACGCTCAGGCCGCCGGTGAATTCCGCCAGCGACAGACCGCCGTGGCCCGTGTCCGCCACGAGCGTCGCGGGCACCGTGCCCGTCAATGCATTGAAATCCCAGGCCGAGACCACGTCCGCACCCGCGCCCCGGGCGCAGCACAACACCATCGCCATCGAGGCGAGCCAATTCTTCCCATTCGACATTTTCCTGCTCCTTGTTTGGCGGGCCCATTCCCGCGTGGGGCACTTGTACGACATGCCCGCGGCGTTTCGCGACCACGCCCCTCTTTTTCCAAAAGTATTTTTGCGACCAGCGTCACGACGCCGCGGTCGCGCGCCGCGAGGGAAACGTGCCCAATCGAAGTTCTTGCCTACAGCCCGGAGCTTCGGAAGTGGTTCGGGTCGATCAGCCAGAGCCAGTCGTCGAAGAGGAACTCCACCCGCGCCGCCAGCAGAGCGATGCGACCCATGACCGTGTAGCCGAACGCCGCGCCGAAGGTGATCATCAGGAACCAGATACCCACGCGAGCCGCGCCGCCGATCGCGCCCTTGTGCTCGACGCTGAAGAAGAAATAGACCAGGCAGCAGATCACGCCGGTCACCAGGATGATGTTGGCCACGCTCGCCCAGAGGCTGGCCCAGAGGTCGGTGGCTCCACCGCTTCCGGCGACCGTCACAATCAGCGGCTTCATGGTGGCCTGCGCCTGTGCCATCAGGTCGCTTTCGATGTGGCTGACGATCTTCAATCCGGCGGTGACGCCCACGATGAAAGCCAGCGGCCAGGCGCTGATCCATCCGCCCTTGGGCATCAGGCGCCACAGCATCATCACGCCCAGGATCAGGGCGAGGGCCATGCTGATTTTCTGCGACATCACCGGGTCGACCAGCGATGGCTGCACCATCGATTTCACCAGCCCGGGTGTGAGTGCGCCGAACATTTTCGGCACCAGCGTGTCCCAGAAACCGATCACGCCCCAGTACGCCGCACTGACGCCGACCACCGTCGCCTCGGCGACCTTGTAGAAGGGATTGTCGGCGTAGAGGAAGCTGAAAACCGCGAGCGTGAAGAAGGCGGCGAGCCAAAGTCCGATGGTGCGCGGCCAGGAAAGCGTGATGGCGCTCTGGGAGGGATTGGCCTGCTGTGCGGCCGCGAATGCCCGCGGCGGAACTTCCTTCCACTCCGCCCACACGACTGTTTCTCCCGCGGCTGCGACGACCTTGGCGTCCTTGGAACCGGCGCCCTGACCCGGCACCGTCGGATTCGTGCCGGGCGCCGCGGCCTTCGTGCCGTCACCCGCACCGGGCATGGTCGCGGTGACCTCCGAGCGCTGCACATAGATGCGCCCCAGCCCCTGCCCGGTCATGCCCCGCACCACCAGCAAGGCCAGGAAGATCGCCCCGATGACGAGCCATGTCTTGCGCTGGCGGCTCATGCGGCACCTCGGTGTCGGCGGGCGAAGAAGATCGTGTTGCCGGCGATGATCAGTCCCACCATCAGCAGATGGCCGACCAGCTGCGGTGCCATGCGGCGCTGTGCCTGCTGGTATTTCGGCGAGATCTCCCCGCCGATCGACGAGTTGACCATGGACTCATACTCCGCCGCGCCCTTGATGGCGGCCAGGAGACCCGCAATCTGCTGCGGAAAGTAGGGATAGAGCTGCGAGGCGCTGACGCCGGTGCAACCCGCGATGAAATTGAGCTTGTCGTTGCGGGCGCTCACCACGTACTGCACCCACTCCTTGCTTCCGGGGTAGCCGGCGCTGACCGAGATGAGCAGCGGAAAATCACCGACTGACTTCACTCCCTTGAGGATCGGGATGGTGCTGGTCGCCTCGCCGCGCGAATCCTTGGGGAAGGCGATGGCGAAATCCGTGAGCAGCAGCTTCATCACCGCCTCGTTGCCCGCCTGGAAGCCCATGTTGACGAAGTCCTCACCCTCGCGCATCGCCGGATAGTCGGTGCGGATGACCTCCTGGATGGTCTGCTGCGCCATCTGGTTGCCCAGCGGCCAGAGCGCGATGAAGACGATGCGCAGCCCCTTTTGGGCACATTGATGCATCAGGGCCGTGGCCATCGGCTGCAGCTCGCCGGAGCTCGCCGGGTCGTAATCGAAGGAGAAAAGCACCAGGCTCTTCGCGGGCAGCTTGTCGATCTCGTCGAAGGCGGCCTTGGCGGCGAGCGTCGGCGCCTCGGGCAGGGTCTTGCCGGTGATGCCGATCCAGAGGATCGGGCCGGACACAGCGAGGAACATCAGCAGAAAGATCCAGCGCCGGTCGATCCGGTCCAGCCGCTCGAACCAGGAATTGCTTGGGCTCATGCGTCACCCCCGCCCAGCCAGCTGCGGTCGAGGCCGAAGAGGATGCGCAGGCCTGTGGCGGCCACGCCCAGCGCGATGCCGATCATGATGGCGCGGCTGCCCGCCGTGTTGAAGACCTGCATCACATAGACGCTGAGATTCTCCAGGCGCAGCCCCGAGGCCCAATCGGGAAGCCAGCCGGTCAGCAGGACTCCGGCAAAGGTGCGCCCGAGCAGAATGATGAACGCGGTGATCAGCAGCAGCACGGCCTCGGTGTTCTTGGCCCGGAAGGCGCGGAAGGCGGCGCTGGCCACGAAGAACGCCAGCAGGGCAAACATCGTGCTGGTCAGCGGGGTCATCACATACTCGTACATCCACATGAAGGCGGAACCCTCGGTGTCGTTGCCGCCGCTGTACGGCGCCTGCGGATATTGCGTGTTGGGATGGATGCCGATCTTGCTCATGCCGATGAAGAGCATGGCGATGAAGGTGCCAAAGGTGATGATGCTGTAGCCCCAGCCCGCCTCGCGCCGGCTGAGCTTGCCCAGATGCTGCTTGGCCAGGCTGAGGGCGCCGAGAATGAATGCGATGGCGGCGATCACGCTGAAGATGTCGGCGAACATTTCGCCGGCGCGCTCGGCCACGGGAATGAAGGAACTGAAGAGGATGCCAAAGCCGGCGATGACCGCGATCCAGAGTGGAATGACGCGCTTCATGCCTTAGCCGCCCACCATCTTGTAGAGAAAATCGAGAACGCCGGCGGCGCCGGTGGAATCCGGCGAGCGTGCCACGATGGTGGCAACAATGGCACCCAGCACCACCATCACCATGACGGCGAGCTTGCCCGCGTCCTGACCGCGCAGGGTTCCAAGTTGTGCGGGCTCGCCGCTCAGATAGGCGCTCGCCGCGAAGAACTCCTCGCCGATCAGCGTGTAGTCGCACGCCGCGACGAAGAAAGGAAGCTGGCTGCTCTCGGCGGTACCGGCGATCTGGATGGCGCCGATCGCGTTGCCGGTCTCGGCGAAGATCAGGCTCTCGGCGTAGAAGCAGCCCATGTAGAAGCAGGTCGCGGGCTTCTCGCGGACCATGTAGCCGGCGACGTGGGCCACATAGCCGAACTGCTCGTCGGTGATGTAGTTGATCCGGTCGTTGGAGAAGCCGTCGGGCCGCCCCGCCGAGAGGTAGCTGGCCCGCACCACGTCGCGGGCGGCCTCCATCACCAGCGAGCGGCTGGTGGGCACTTCGATCGTGGCGTCATATTCGGCGGCGGTCTTGGCCACGCGCCCAAGCATGGTCAGGCCCGCGACCGTCTGGATGTTGTCCATGTCCTGAATGCCGGGCACGAAGAGGATCGCGCGACCCATTTCGGTGGCGCGGCCGACGGCGTTGTCGACGGCCTCGAGTGCGGCGATGCGGCGGATCTTCATCGGGCGGCCACGCTTGGCCATGGCCACGGAGACGGTGACCGCCAGGCCGACGAAGATGATCCAGAGGAAAAGTGCGGTTTTGCCCTGATTAAACCAGCCATTTTCAGGCTCGGGCGCCTTCGCATCCGCCGCTTGAGGCGGGTCTGAGGCCAGAACCGCGGCGGCTTCGAGCGAGGCCATGTGCGTCAAGGACGAGGCCTGCGACGCCTTGGCGAAACCGATCGAAATGAAAAGGAAGGCGACACACATCCACGAATGAATCGTGAAACGCCGGGAAGGGATCACTCGCGTGCTCCGCATGGCGGGCACTGTAACCAAAAATTTACGTTTCGATGCGCTCGACATTGGCCCGGGGGACGGTCACGGTGCCGCCGCGCTCCAGCGCCACTTCCAGCACCCGGGCCTTGCCGCCGGAGTCCAGCATCGCCGGCTTTGAGGGCAGCGCCGACACCGTGCCCAGCAGCCCGAAGTGGGGGTCGCGGATGATGCGGACCCAAACGCCCGGAGCCAGTTCCCCGCCTGTGTCGGGCGCCGACTCGGCAGCGCCGGGCGCGGCGGCATCCAGGGGAATGACGATCTCCGGCCGCATCACGCCTGCGCGGATCTGGGTGGCGCCATTCACGCTCGCCTCGCGGCCCTTGTGGGAGGCCAGCAGATCGAAGGTGCGCCGCGCCATGGCGATCTCGCCGAAGCCCTCGGTCAAAATCAGTGTGAGCCCGCACTTTTCGCTGCCGGTGATGGCCACGCCAAGGTCGTAGCCGAGGAAGTCGCGCAGGTCAGCGTCATCCATGCCGCCCGAGACGATCGCGGCCACGCCGATCGACTTCGCCTTGGCGATCGAGGCGGCGGTCATGCGCGCACCGCCGATGACGACGCAGCCTTTCATCTCGGGGCGGATCAGATCCTCGTGCAGCTCTTCTTCGGCGGCCTTGCAGGCCAACATGATCGGTCCGCGCGCCTCGCCACCCACGCCGAAGATGCCCTGCACCAGCGCCGCGTCGGTCTCGATCACGGCGCCTTCATTGGCCATCACCTCGACCACGCGGCCCGGCACGTGGGCCATGATCTGGATCGGCAGCGGCGCGCCACGCAGCAGCACCATGCCGCTGGAATCGCTCACGCTCTCGATCGTCCCGGTGGCCGCGGCCTTCACCTCGGTCTTCATCATGCCGAAGACGCCCTTGCTGCGGGCGATGGGCTCATCCTGCTTCACGCTGTCGCCGACTTTCTTGAGCATCAGGCCGGGCAGATCCTTGGGCGGGCAGGCGAGAAGGCTCGCCACCTTCATTGGGGTGACGTCGCCTTCGAGCTGCGTGTAGGCGACCACTGTCGAGCCCTGCACGCGGTCGCCCATCGCAACCTGCACCTTGCCCGCCGTGGGCAGCGCGCGGCGCGTGCGGTAGACGCTGCGCGAGCTGACTCGAAGACCTGGTGTGTATGCCTTAGCCATAGACGTGGAGAGCCTTGATCCATTTGTTCAGACTGGCGCGGCGCTCGGCGGGATCCTTTGGCAACTCAAGCGGCCGGCCGCGCGCATCCAGCACCACACCCAACGGACCGCCGCGCACCTTGCGCGTCACGGGCTTTCCGGGGCCCTGCCCGAAGTCGAAGCCTCGCTCGGGCTTGGCTTCGATTTCCGCTTCCGCTCCGGCGGAAAGTTGAATCTGTGCGATGTCGCCGCAGTTCAGGCTGCCGCTCGCGTCGGCGTCCTTCGTCGGGCCATCGCCCTGCTTGACGACCTTCATGGTCCACGCGAAGCATGGCTTGCCGGTCTTGCCCTGGCCCTTGGCGCAGACCGCGCTGCCCAGCACGACCAGGCAATCCTTGACCACCACCTCGAAGGCCGCCTGCGTGTGCACGCTGGCGAAGACGCCCAAGTGCGGCATCATGAAGATGCTGTCCTTGGCGAGTTCGGTGAAGCCCTCGGGCTCGAAGCTGTCCAGCAACATCGCTGCGGTTTGTTCAAGGCGCGGCGCGTGGCTGAGCACGCCGCCGGATGCAATCAGCAAGTCCATGCGCATGCGATCGACTAGGCTGGAGCCCGCCTCCTGCTGCGAGAAAACGTCGCCGACCGTGCGCTGCTGCTGCACGCCTTTGAGATTGGTGGCGAAGGCGCGGTGCTGAATGAACGCCAGACGCAGCGCTTCGCGGGCCACCGCCTGCTCGAAGATCAGGGCCTCGAGCGTCTGCGGAATCGTGGTCGGGCGGATCATCTTGTTCTTGACGCGATTGCGCAGCTCGCGCTCATCCATGTCCACGTGCACCCAGCGCAGCACTTGATCGAGGCCGGCCTCCGCGCAGACATTGGAGATGGAGTAGCTCATTCCCAAATTGGCGCTGACTGTTCTATTAAAGACGCCGTCGTAGACGCTGAAGACGTCGGTGGTGGCGCCCCCAATGTCGACGCAGACCGCGTTGATGCCGCGGCGCTTGGCGATTTCCTGCAGGATGTCGCCGACGGCGCCGGGCGTTGGCATGATCGGCGCGTCGGCCCAGCCGATGAGCTTGTCGTAGCCGGGGGCGTGGGCCATCACATGCTCAAGGAAAACGTCGTGGATCTTTTCGCGGGCGGGGCCGAGGTTCTCTCGCTCCAGCGTGGGGCGCAGGTTGTCGACCACGGAAAGGTCGAAGCCGGGCGCGTCGAAGACCTTGCGGATGGCCGCGGTGGCGTCGCGGTTGCCCGCGTAGATCAGGGGAAGCTGGTACTCGCCGCCGAAGCGCGGGCGCGGCTTGGCCGGCGCGATCAGCTCGGCGATTTCCACCACCTTGCGCTGGTCGCCGCCGTCGGTGCCGCCGGAAATCAGCACCATGTCGGGGCGCAGTTCGCGGATGCGCTGGATCTGCTCGTGCGGCTTGCGCTTGTCATTGCCGGCGATGGTGTCCATCACGATGGCGCCGGCACCCAGTGCGGCGCGCTTGGCGCTCTCGGCAGTCATCTCTTTCACGACGCCCGCGACCATCATCTGCAGGCCGCCGCCGGCGCTGGAGGTGCTGACGTAGATGTCGCAGCCGTTGGGGTCGCTGCGCGAAGTGCGGCGGATGATCTTGCCGTCGTTGTCGATCAGCTTGCGGCCGGAAAGCTCCTGCAGCTCGGTGACGGAGTTGACCACGCCCATGGTGACGTCCGCCAGCGGCTCCTCGACGGTGGTCGGCGCCTCGCCGCGGAAAGTCTGGCGCCAGTGGCCATCCTTCTTCTCCAGCATGATTGCCTTGGTGGTCGTGCTGCCGCAGTCGGTGACGACGACGATTTCGAGATCTTCTTTTTGAATTCCTGCTTTCACGAGGGTCACCGTTTGGAGGGTTGGAGCCTACACGCCCGGCGAAGGGGGTTGCGGTGCTTTCGTTGCGGGATTCTCCGCACCCGAATCGCCTGTCTTGCGCCTTCCCGCCTCGCGCTGCGCTTCCAGTTCATCCAGCCGGGCGAGCATCCAGGGGATCGCGCCGCGCCGATCGAGATAGTTCGCCACTTCCTTCCAAGCTGCGGGATCCATCACGATTCCGGCGAAGGGCGCAAGCGCCTGCATGCCCTGCCCCGTCAGCACGCCCATCGGCCGCCAGCTTTCCAGAAAGATGCCTGCGGGCTGTGCCATGCCACGGGCCACAATTTTGCCCAGCAGATTTTCCACGACCTCACGCTGCGCCTCCGTCGGTTCGGCCGGGCCGGGCGGATCGACCGCGAAGGCGTGGCGGATTTTCTCTCGCCATGTTTTTGGTCCGGCATTTTGCGGGTCGGTGGTCATCATGGTGCTTCGGTGCGTATCGGTTCCGCAGTCATGGCAAACTTTACCCGCCTCGCCCGCTTGCGATAGGCGGCTGTCCATCGGCAAGAGGCGTCTGTGCGCCAGCATGAGCGACATGCGCATAAATGCTTCTCTTGCGGTCGACGACCGATTCACCGCGGCCCAGCGGAACCTGCATGCTTCCGCGAAATGATCGACGCGACCGAGTCACGGTCAACAGAACTGCGTCGCCACCATCGCGACATGATCGGACGGATTTCCACGGCATGGTGCGCACCCGAAGCGGCTCGCGCAGCGTGATCTTCTCATCCGTTAACTCCACATCGCTGGGCAGAAAGAATCGGATTAGTGCGAGAAACATTCCCAGCAGCGCGAGTGCTCCCCACATCCAGTCGCCCGAAGTCAGGGCGACGCCCGCGGTGAGAAGGAGCAGCGCTCCGCACGCTCCCGTCGCGGCAAGCGGCCGCTCTTTCGCGGGCCAGGAGCGCCATCGCATCATTGCACCTTCAGCTTGCCGTTCATCATCCGCCAGTGGCCCGGATAGGTGCAGATCAGCGGATAGGTGCCGGGCTTCGTCGGCGCGATGAACCAGAGCTCTCCCGTGGTGTTGGGTGCGGTGAGCCCCATGATTTCAAGCACTTTCGGCGAGTCGGGCACATATTGCCGCTGCTTGCCGATCGCGCCCTCGCCGAGCTTGTCCGCAGCGACCCCGATCTCGCTGAGCGATCCCGGCGTGCACACTAGCAAGTTGTGCTGCATGGAATCTGGGTTCGTCATTACGACCGCGACGACCGCATCATGCGACACCGTGAACTCCTTCGGGTCCCACGCCATTTTCCCGGGCACGGTCGTGGTCTTCAGAACGACCGGTTTCCAACTCGCAGCTTCGCTTGGTCGATCGCTTTCCGGAAGCATGAAGAGCGCACGGATGCAGGCGGCCTTCACGATGCGGCTCGGTGAATCTTTTGCTTTGGCGACAAGTGTTGGGGCAAGCGCCTTCAAATCAGCCACGGGTTGTGCGGCGAGAATCATGGTGAGATCGTTGCGACCCAGGCAGGCGTCGCATGCCTCGATTTCGGCGAGCGTGGCCGCGGCGAGAGAGGTGGAAGCGCTCTTGGCCTTGGCGCTGATTGCGGCGATGCGCTCTCCTTGCGGAACGCCTGCATCCCGCAGCGGATCAAGCGCGGGACTTTCGGTTTGCGCCGCGCCGGTTGCCGTTCCCGAAGATGGAGCGGAACCTGCCGCCGGCGCATGCGAATGTCCGGAATGGTCTTGGGTCTCGCCGGTGTTCTGGGCCGCCGCTCTCCCGCAAAGGAGCGACATCAGGGGCAGCGCTACCAATAATTTTGCGAATTGCATGCGTTCACGATAGCGGAGCCGCTTGGATTTCGTCACGCTTCCATGGCCACGCTTTGGCCGCTGTTCAACGGCGGTCGACGCCCTACTCTTCATTGTGATGTCCAATCCGTGGATCTCATCCCAGTCGCAGTCGGAGCACGCCTGGACCACGCAGGTCGGCACCGTGCTGGATCACCGCGTCTGGTGGTCGGACCAAATTCTGTCGCCGGGAAATGCCGCGTTCGCCGCGGCGATGGAAGGGATCCACCGAAACTGCGTCGCGTTCATCGACTCGGGCGTCGCCGAACACTGGCCGGAGCTGGGCGGACAACTTCTGGGAGCCTTCGCCGCGTTGCCGGGTCCCGCACCCAAGCTCGCGCACATCGAGACCATTCCCGGCGGCGAGGCTTGCAAAGATGGCTTGAAATTCACCGAGCATGTCGCCAAGAGCATTTTTGATCATGGTGTCAGCCGCCACGGCGCGGTGATCGCAATCGGCGGCGGCGCCGTGCTCGACGCGGTCGGCTTCGGCGCGGCGATCGCCCACCGCGGCGTGAGGCTGGTTCGCGTCCCCACCACCACGCTGTCGCAGGACGATTCCGCGATGGGCGTGAAGTGCGGCGTGAACGCGTTCGGGCAGAAAAACTCGCTGGGCTCCTTTGCCGCACCATGGGCGGTGCTCTGCGATGGACACTTTCTCGCCACCCTGCCGATCGAACATTGGCTGGGCGGATTCAGCGAGGCGGTCAAGATCGCGCTGCTGAAGGATCCCGAGCTCTTCGAGCAAATCCATTCGCACGCCTCGGCCATCGTCTCACGCGACCTGAACCTGGCGCAGTCCGTCATTCGCCGCAGCGCGTGGCTTCATCGGCAGCACATCCTTGAGGGGGGCGATCCCTTCGAGCTGGGCACCGCGCGGCCGCTGGACCACGGCCATTGGAGCGCGCACCGACTCGAAGCCATGAGCGGCTTCGCCGTACCGCACGGGCAGGCGGTGAGCATCGGCATCGCGCTGGACGCGCTGCTGGCGGTTGAAATGAAAATGCTTGAGCCCTCCGTCGCCACGCGCATCATCGCCACGCTGACATCGCTCGAACTTCCGATCTGGCATCCGCGGCTCGCCAACGGGGACGAACTGGAGGAGGGTCTCGAGCACTTTCGGCAGCACCTGGGCGGCATGTTCTCCATTCCGCTGCTCACCGCGATCGGATCGGCGGAGGAAGTTGCGGTCGTCGACCCACAGCACATCCGCAAAGCCGTCGCTTCGCTTCGTACACTGGCTTCATGAGTACGCCCGCCGGCACGCCGCCCCTGGATCGCAAGGCTCTGATCGATCTCGGCTTCATCGAGGCCCGAGCAAAGGTCCTCGACATTGCGGCCTTTCTCGACCGGCTCGACCGCGCGGGTGGCGATGCAACACCGGATTTCCGCGTCGAGGCGATCCGCGCGGCGCTTCGGATCGCGCTGGAGACCTCCCCTGCCCGCGCCGAACGCATCTTGAAATCGTGGAGCGATCCCACCACCGAGCCCGCCGCCCGCGCCGACGGCAAGGCTGCCCGCGGCGTGCATCCAACTCCCAAGACCTGAGCTCGAATACCAAGACCTGACCACGCATGTACATCGATCCGCACATCCACATGGTCAGCCGCACCACCGACGACTATGCGCGGATGGCCGTGGCGGGCTGCGTGGCGGTGACCGAACCCGCCTTCTGGGCGGGCTTCGACCGCAGCAGCCCCGCGGGTTTCCAGGATTATTTCCGCCAGCTCACCGAGACCGAGCCTCGCCGTGCCGCCGCCTATGGCATCCGCCACCACTCCTGGATCTGCATCAACCCCAAGGAGGCGGAGGATCACGGATTCGCGCGCGAGGTGATGAGCATGATCCCTGCGTTTCTGGAGCGGCCCAACGTGCTGGGCGTCGGCGAGATCGGCCTGAACCGCAACAGCAGGACGGAGCTCGCGGTGTTCGAGGAGCACCTCGAGATCGCCGCGAAGCACAACGCGCTGGTGCTCATCCACACGCCGCACCTGGAGGACAAGCTCAAGGGGACGCGGCTGATTCTTGACGCGATCCGCGCCCACGGCAAGCTCGATCCCGCGCGGATCCTGGTCGACCATGTCGAGGAGCACACGGTGCGGCTGGTGCTGGAGCGCGGATTCTGGGCGGGCATGACGCTCTATCCGGACACCAAGTGCACCGCGGCCCGTGCCGTCGACATCATCGAGATGCATGGGACCAACCGGATCTGGATCAACTCCGCCGGCGACTGGGGTCACAGCGATCCGCTGGCGGTGCCCAAGGCGGTCCTGTCGATGCGGGCCCGCGGCCACACCGCCGCCGACATCCACAAGATCAGCTTCGACAATCCGCGCGCCTTCCTCTCGCAGAGCAAGAACTTCAGCGCCGAACCCCTTCGTCCAACTGTTGCATGACCACGCACGACCACGCCAATCCCGTCAACACGCGCAAGTGGCTCACGCTCTTCGCCATGACGGGAAGCCTGTGCATGATCCTGTTGGACACCACCGTGGTCGGCGTGGCTCTGCCGACCATCCAGGTCGACCTTGCCCTGACGCCACTGCAATCGCAGTGGGTCATCAACTCCTATGTGCTGCTGCTGGCCAGTTGCGTGGCCCTGGGCGGCCGCGCCGCCGACGCCTTCGGACGCGTGCGCGTCTTTCTCTTCGGCGTCACGCTCTTTGCGGTGGCCAGCGTCTGGTGCGGATTCGCCTCCAGCGGCGGCGAACTGGTCCTGGCCCGCGCTTTGCAGGGACTCGCGGCGGCGATCATGCAGCCGGCCAGCGCCAGTCTGGTGGTCAACAGCTTCGCGCCGGGCGAGCGCGGCAAGGCGATGGCGGTCTATGCAGGCATTCCGATGCTTTTTCTCGCCGGCGGTCCCGTCATCGGCGGCGCGATCACGCAGTTCGCCAGCTGGCGCTGGAATTTCTGGCTCAACGTCCCGGTCGCCCTCGCCTCGATCGCGCTCACCTTCGTGGCGCGGCCGGTCGATCATCCTGCCACCAAGCGCGGAACCGATTTCGTCGGCGCGCTGCTTCTGCTGACCGGACTTCCGCTGTTCGTTTGGGGACTCATGGAGGGAAGCGACCGCGGCTGGAGCCATCCCTGGGTCGCCGCCGCGCTGCTCGTGGGCCTGGTGCTGATTCCGATCTTCATCCTGTGGGAGCGCCGCCATCCCGCCCCGCTTCTGAACATCAACCTCTTCGCCGATCCCGCCATCGCCATCGATGCGTCGATTCTCTTCGCGACGCAGTTCGCCATGACCGGACTGGTCATCTATGGAAGCATCTACGCGCAGAGCGTGCTGGGCTTCGATCCGCTCATGGCCGGCGCCAGTCTGCTGCCGATGCTGGCGCCGGTGATCCTGGTCATTCATTTTGCGGGGCGACTCTACGACCGCGTCGGCGTGCGCCGCCCCGCCCTCATCGGCACGCTGCTCTGCACGATCGGCATGGCCACGCAGGCCTTCGCCGCGCCACTGGGCGCCTATCCACCGCTCTCCATCTATCCGCTGCTCGCCCTGGGCATGGCGATCCTCGGCACCGGCATCGGTTTCGTCATGAGCCCGGTGAACACCGATTCGATGAGCCGCGTCGCCCCCGCGCAGCGCGGCCAGGTGAGCGGGCTGGTGCAGACGCTGCGGCAGATCGGCGGCACGCTCGGCGTGGCGGTGGTGGGTTCCACGATTCTTCTTGCCCACGAATCCGGCATCACCAACCGCGTGGCCAAGGCTGTGTCTGCGCCGCAGCAGGAGGCGGCCCGCGAACTGCTGCGCCGCGCCTCGCATGGAGATCGCGGCGCCATTCAGGAGCTGAGCGCGGACCAGCCGCTGCAGCAGCTCGAGCGCGAAGTGCTCTCGCAGAGCGTCGCCAAGGGATGGTGGATCTCGACCGCGGCGCTGGCCGCGGCCTTCGTCGCCTCCACTCGACTTCGCTCGATGCCCAAGCCGCAAGCCCCGCGCGACACCTCTGCGTAACGGCCTCCGAAGCTGAAGCCGCGACGCCCGCGCTCGCTCTGCGTAAACTGGCCGCATGCCGCGGCCCATCATCGGAATTTCCTGCAATGTGCGCGAGGAAAATGGCAAGACCTTCTATCTGCTGCACCGCGCCTATGTCGCCTCAGTCCGTGACGCGGGGGGCATTCCTTTCCTGATTCCGGCCGATCCCGACCTGGCGACCGCGAAGGAAACCCTGGACGCACTCGACGGCGTGCTCTTCACCGGCGGCGATGACATCGACGTGCGACCGCTCGGCCAAGCGCTGCATCCCAAGGCGGAGACCATGCCGGCGCTTCGCCAGCGGAGCGAGTTCGCGCTGCTCAAGGCACTCGACCAGCGCCCGGACCTGCCGGTGCTGGGCATCTGCCTGGGCATGCAGCTCATGGGAGTGCATGGCGGCTGCCCGCTCATTCAGCATCTGCACGATGTCATCAAGGATGGCGACCGTCACGTCGGCAACAAGGTGCACGCCATCGCCGGCTCCATCGGCGCCGGCCCGGTGACCAGCAGCCACCATCAGGCGATCGGCGCCGCGGGTCCCTTTGAAACTCTGGCCTTGAGTGACGACGGCGTGCTCGAGGCGATTCGGATGCCCGACCGCGCCTTCTACGTCGGCGTGCAATGGCACCCGGAGCGGACCGAGGACAAGGCTCTCGGTCTCGGCATCGTCAAAATGCTCGTCGATGCCGCAAAAATCCACGCTTTGTGAAAGTCCCGGCTTCTCCCGATTCGGGCTCATTGCTAGGATCATGGCCAGGAGATTTCCATGCCCATCGCAACGCTCGTCTCACTTTTGCTCGCCTTCAACGCGCCGCCCGCTGCCCCGGCCGCATCGCCGCCCGTCGCCTCGCCCTCCACCGCGCCTCCCGCCACCGGCCCTGTGCTCGTCGCCGGAGCGCTCCCGCCCGCGCTCACCATCGACACCTGGGTGAAAGGCGAGGAGGTCAAGGAATTCGATCCTGAAAAAGTCTATGTGGTCGAGTTCTGGGCGACCTGGTGCGGCCCCTGCCTCGCCTCCATTCCCAAACTCACCGCGGATCAGAACGAGAATCCCAAGGACCTCGTGGTGATCGGCGTCGCCGCCTCCGAGAGGCCCGATGCAAAGGCGGATCCCGCCGAAGCGTCCGACCCGAAGGCCGTGGCCGCGAAGATGCTCGCCAAGGTGCAGACCTTCGTGACCAAGCAGGGCGACAAGATGAACTACCGCATCGCCTTCGACTCCGACGGCACCATGAGCCGCGATTGGATGCGCGCCGCGAAGCAGAACACCATTCCCTGCGCCTTCATCGTCGGCAAGGGCGGCAAGCTCGCCTGGATCGGCAATCCCCAGGACATGGAAGCGCCGCTGGCCAAGGCGCTGGGCAAGGAAGTGCCTCACAAAAAGAAGAAGGTCAAGGAGAAGGGTCCCGATCTCAGAGGTGGAAGCGATTCGGGCTCCAAGCCACCCGCGCCTCCCAAGGGCGTGGAATAATTCCTCGCTCTTCCACGGCGCCGGTCGCAAGGTCATGACGCCGATCGGCTACTGCGCCAACGTTCATCCCGGCCGCAACCTTGAGCAGTTGCGCGAGTCCCTCACGGGAGCGATGGCCCGCATCGCCGCACGATTGGGTCAGCACACGCTTCCCGTGTCGCTCTGGCTTTCGGCCGAGACCATTCGCGAGCTCGCGGAGGAGCCGCGCCGGGCCGCCCATCTGCGCGACGAGGCCCGCGACCTCGGCCTTTCGTTCGTCGCCATCAACGCCTTTCCCTACGGCAATTTCCACGCCAGCCGCGTGAAGCGCGCGGTCTACGAGCCCGACTGGACCGACGGCCGCCGCGCCCACTACACCTTGGCGGTCGCGGAACTTCTGCCTTCGCTGGTGGCCGAGGGCGCCGAGCGCGTCAGCATCAGCACCCTGCCGCTGGGGTGGCGCTCGACTTTTTCCGCGCGCGGCAGCGGCGCCTCGGTGGGCATCGCCTCCGCGGCGCTGGAGCAGATCGCCGCGCGACTTCACGCCATCGAGAAGAGCACCGGGCTCCACATCACGCTTGACCTCGAGCCGGAGCCGGGCTGCGCCATCCAGACCAGCGAGGAGCTCGTCGGATTCTTTGCCCACTGCCTTCCGACCACCACGAAATCATCCGCGCCGCTGCGCCGACACATCGGGGCGTGCGTGGACGTCTGCCATGGCGCGGTCATGGGCGAGCCCCCCTACGAATTCTTCGAGCGCTGCGCCAAGGCCGGCGTCACCATCAATCGCGTCCAGCTCTCGAGCGCCATCAAGGGATCGCGCTCGGAGCATGACCTCGCCGCGCTGGCCCAGTTCGACGAGCCGCGCTATCTGCACCAGGTCGCGACCGGGTTCGGCGCCGCGCGGCGTCTCTGGGAGGACATCCCGAATTTCCTCGCCGACGCGCCCGTCGAGATGAGCGCCGCCCCGGGCGCCGCCACCGAGGAGTGGCGCTGCCACTGGCACGTGCCCATCCACCACGCCATGATCAACGGGCTTGAGACCACCTCGGCTGCGATCGCCGGAACACTGGAGGCGGCCGCGCGGCTTGCCGAAGCGCCGCTGATCGAGGTCGAAACCTACGCCTGGACCCAGCTTCCCCATGAGGCCGGCGACTCCGTCGAGGAAAAACTTGAGGAGGGAATCGTGCAGGAAATCCGATACGCTCAGGCCTGTGCGGTGAACATCGCCGAGCCGCGGGAATCCATGCATGGTTGACGACACAACGACATCGGGCGCCGCGGCCGACCGCCTCAGAGCATGAGCGACAAAGCGACTCCATCCCTTGCCTTGGCCGCCGAAGGCCGCAACAGCATCGGGGCGTTTCTCAAGCTGTTCCGGATCTCCAATGTCCCCACCGTCGTCACCAACTCGCTGGTGGGCGCCTCGATCGCGGCGGCCATGGAACCGGGCACTTTTCCAAACCTCGCGCACCTGGCCGCGGTGACGCTTGGCGTGCTGATGATCTACATCGCCGGCATGGCGATCAACGACTACCTCGACCAGGTCGTCGACGCGCGCGAGCGACCCGACCGGCCGATCCCCTCCGCGCAGATCTCCTCCAACACCGCGCTCTTCATCGGCGTCGGGCTGCTGGCGATGGGCATGTTCGCCTGCACGCTGATGCTGCCGGTGATGGTGCCGTGGGTTCTGCTCCTGGGCAGCGCCGTGCTGGCCTACAACATGCTGCACCTGGCGAAGTTCTCCGGGCCGCTGCTCATGGGCGTCTGCCGGGGGCTGGTGCCGGTCATCACGGCGATCGCGCTTGCGCCCAACCAGTCGCCCGACTGGACCATCCTGGTGTTCTTCGCAATGCCGCTCGGGCTGGCGACCGGTGGCATCTCGCTGGCGGCGCGCAATGAAATGTCGCGAAACGACGGAAGGCCCGCGTGGCGGCGGAACCTTCGCACCATGGGCGCCACCGCTTTCATCGCAGTGGCCGCGGTCGCTCCGCTCGGGGCCATCGCCATGCGCGTCCTGCCGCCGATGGACACCTTCATGGCCGCCACCTATCTGGTGTCGCTGGCACTGACCGGCTTCGCGATCTACCGCGGCCTGGTCCGCATCGTCCGTCCCAAGGCGACGCACGCCGGAGTGATGCACTGGATTGCGGCGCTCTCATTGATGGACGCCGCCAACCTCTGCATCCTCAACCAGCCCGGACTGGCCTACGCGGCGATCGGCTGCTTCATCCTCACCACGCTGATGCAGCGCCGCATCGCGGGCAGTTGATCGACGTATGACCTCACCGCTTGGATCGAGGTTGATTCCCTACTCTTGCGGACATGCCCTCGACTGCGACCACTGAACACGCTTCCGGCTGCACGCGCACGGTCGTCATCAATGTCGTCGGGCTTTCGGCGCGGCACATCGGCGCCCACACCCCGCGGCTGAAGGAATTGGCGAGGTCGCTCGGCGGGACGCGGCCGCTGCGTCCGGACTTTCCCGCGGTCACTTGTGTCTCGCAGGCGAGCATGCTCACCGGCCTTTCGCCGCGCGATCATGGCGTGGTCGCCAACGGCTGGTACGACCGCGAGCAGGGCGAAGCGCGCCTGTGGCGGCAATCCAACGCGCTGATGCATGGCGAGAAGGTGTGGGAGGCGGCCAAGGCTCGCAACGCCAAGTGCACCACCGCCAATCTCTTCTGGTGGTTCAATATGAATTCCACCTGCGACTGGTCGGTCACGCCGCGGCCGATCTACACGCATGATGGGCGGAAGATTCCCGATGTGTCCACAGAGCCGCCGCAGCTTCGGGAGTCGCTGCAACAGGCTTTCGGCCGCTTTCCGCTCTTCGATTTCTGGGGACCGCGGGCCGGCATCCGCTCCAGCGACTGGATCGCGCAGGCGGCGTTGCGGGTGATGCGCGACCACGATCCCGCGCTCACGCTGATCTATCTGCCGCATCTGGACTATGTGCTGCAGCGCGAGGGGCCGCAGGCGCCTTCGCTGAACAAGGAGCTGCGCGAGGTCGATCGGATCGTCGGCGCGCTGCTGGATGCTTGCGCGGAGCGCAAGGCGCGGCCGATCGTCTTGAGTGAATATGGAATCGAGGCGGCGACGCAGCAGGTCCATCCCAATCGGGCGCTGCGGCAGGCTGGACTGGTGGAGGTGCGCGACGAGCTGGGCCGGGACATGCTCGAGCCGATGTCCTCTCCCGCGTTCGCCTTGTGCGACCATCAGGTTGCGCATGTCTATGTGCGGAATGCGAAGTACATTCCCGAGGCGGCGAAGGTGCTCGCTTCGCTTGAAGGAGTGGAGAGGGTGCTCGATCGAAAGGCGCAGGCTGAACTGAGTCTTGACCACTCGCGCGGCGGCGACTTGGTGCTGGTCGCCAAACCCGGCGCCTGGTTCGCCTATCCGTGGTGGCTTGATGATGCGCGTGCGCCGGACTTCGCCCGCTGCGTCGACATCCACAAGAAGCCCGGCTTCGACCCCTGCGAGTTGCTCGTCGATCCGGAGATCTCGCTCCCGGCGCTGCGCGTGGCGAAATTCAAACTGGCTCGTGCCTTGGGCTTTCGCTCGTCGCTGCGGCTCACGCCGCTGGATGCGTCGCTGGTCAAGGGCACCCACGGACGCGCGCAGGTTGCTCAGGGGCTCGAACCGGTTGTGCTCGCGGAAAATGCCCTGATGCCCGAATCCGATTTCATTTCGTGCCGGGACATTTCCGGCCTAATCTTGCGGCATCTCTTTGAGACGCGCGCGTGAAGCTCTTCATCTCCATTCTTGTCCTTGCCATAGCAATCGGCGCGGCGGCCGCATTCTGGCCGCACAGCGCCAAGAAATTCGATACCGAAATATCCGTGAATGAAGGGGTCGAGACGAGGACTCCGCTCGCGACAACGCAACCCACGGCGCCGCTTGCGACGCCGACCACGCCAGTCGCGCAACCTTCAACCCCCGCTTCCTCCGCACCAACGGCGCCGGTCACGGAGCTCAAGCGTGTCAACGGCGATCAACTCGAAATCGACGGCAAATACACCGTGCTCGGTTCCGGCACCGAGCTCGATCCCTATCGCATCACCTGGGAATTGCTCAAGAGCGCCCATGAAACCATGGACCTCAACGGACCGCGCGACATACCGCCCAAGCGGCTGTCGATGCTCAACGGAACATGGGTGCAGATCAGCGGATATCTGGCGCCGCCGCTGTGGGGCCAGGAAACCATCGAACTGCTGGTCATGCAGAATCGTTGGGACGGGTG
Organism: Planctomycetota bacterium; assembly: GCA_021414025.1. Classification (NCBI taxonomy): domain Bacteria; kingdom Pseudomonadati; phylum Planctomycetota; species Planctomycetota bacterium. Next base: position 50,630 of record JAIOPG010000005.1, read on the forward strand.
CTGCGTCGGGCTGCCGCCGACGCCCTTTGATTGCATCGAGGCGGAGCTGGTCACGCCCATGCGGCTCGGAGCGAAGCACTCGATCAGCTTCGGAACCATCCGCGGAAGATTCATCGTCGAGCCCTACCGTGCCGGTTCTTTTCTCATCGGTCTCTACCGGCTTGAGAGTGCGCAGACTGACGACCCCAAGGATCGGTGACGCTCCTCGAGCGCGTTCGATCTCACTCGCTCATGCCGAATCGCTTCCAGAAGCATCGGCCCCCACTTCTTCCACATCGCTTCGTTGTCCAGCCGCGTCGTCGCGCCCGGCAACTCGACCGTGATGACGGGAATTCCCAAGTCATTGCCCGCGAATGAACCGAGCGAGCCGGATTGGCCGCCAAGTCTTTTCACCGGCAGGCCCGACGCCGACGCCATCGCCCTGGCCAGCGATTCGCCGGGACCGTCGAAGTCGATGCACCCCAGCGGCTGATGAATGCTGATGATGCGATCCGGTTTCCGCGACTCGATCAACACCCGCAACGCGGCGCTCTCAGGCTCCGACGAGGGCGACTTGCCTTGCCGATGTCGTTCCTCCCAATTCGTGGATGGGAAGTTTCGGTTGAGGTCGACGCCATGATTGTTGTGGCGCTTCTTCGCCTCCAGGCCATCGGGATTTGCCTGCGCGATCACCAGCACGCGCCGACCCTTGAGCGATTCCGGCTGCTTTCGCAGTCGCAGCACGAGCTCGTTCAGCAGCGGCATCCCCGCGGGTTCGCTGCCATGAATCGACGCGAGCAGAAGCACAGTCACGGGTCCGTCGCCCAGCGTGACGCACTCGATCGGCTTGCCTTTCACGGAAAACCCGATGACCTCGCCGGACACCTGCGGCGCGACGTCTTTGTCTTTCGCAGTGGATGTCTTTGCGAATTGCTGCGATGCGCATCCCGCCAGCGCGACGACCAGCATGGCCAGCGCAACGCGGGCAAGTGCGGAGATGTTGACCGGACATTGCTTCATTTTTTCGCCGGCACCACAAAAAGATAGAGGCCGAATCCGAGCGTGTCGCGTCCCCATCGCATGTAGGCCTCGCGCCAGGATTTGATTCGGTCCGCCATCGCCGGTCCGTCGGGATCCTCCGGATGCGCGGCGACGTAGGCATCGATCGCGCCGCCATAGTTTGATTCGTATCGATTGAAATCCTCGACGGATGTCTCCACAGCATGAACGCACTTGAGTCCCGCCTCCGCGCCGAGCCTTTGGTTGCCCGCGTGATCGGCGAAGTTGTCGCGCGCCGCTCCGAGCGCGGAGAGATATTCCCGATCGGGCTCACGGCGCCAGTAGCCCTCGCCCAGCAAAAGCGAGCCGCCCGGCTTGAGCAGCTTCGCCAAGATCGCCGGCGCCTCACGCGGCGAGCCAACGGCGTGGCTCGCGCCGATGCAGAGCACTGCGTCGAAGAGCGCGTCGCCCGGATTGCGATGGGCAAGGAATTCCGCATAGGAGTGCTGGCGCAGTTCGAGTGCGCAACCACGAAGCTTTGCCTGTGCCCTCGCCTCCGCAAGAAAAGCAGGATTGATGTCCACGCCGATCGCGGCGATCTTTCTTCGCTCCATCAAGCGCAGCAGCAGCTCGGCCTTGCCGCAGCCGACATCGATCGCACGTGCACCAACCGTCGGCAGGCGCGACACGATCGCATCAAGCGCGTCCCGAAGCGCCGCTTCGCCAAGCGGATTGCAGATCGCCATGCCGCCATGCCCGATGGTGGTGAATTTCAACGGATCCATTGCGTCTGCGGCGACGACTTCGCGTGGCGGTGCATTGCGCGCAGTGTAGTCCGCACACGCTATTCTTCACGGTTCGCATTGGACTACCACTTACAAAAGGACACAACATGAAAATGCACGCACTGATTCTCGCCCTCGTCGCCGCCTGCTCCATCACCCTCTTTGGCTGCGATGGATCCGGCAGCATCGACACCACGCAACTGCAGCACAGCTTCGCCAACGCCGAGGCCGGACTGAAGTCCGCGGCCGACACCGCCGTTACCGCGATCAAGAAAGCCGACTACAGCGGCGCCTTGGCCGACCTCCAGAAGATCGCCGGCGACGCAAAGCTCACACCCGAGCAGAAGACGGCCGTCAACAATGTCATCGAGCAGGTCAAGAAGATGATCTCCGACATGGCCGCCAAGGCGCAGGGCGACGCCTCGAAGGCACTCGGCGGTGTGCCGAAGGCCCCCTGATTCCAACACGATTGCATTCCAATCCGCCAGAGGCTTCCTCTGGCGGATTTTTTTGCGCTCATCCGGCGCGGCCGGGATGAAGGCGCTTCACTCGAACGCGGTTCGCACCTCTCAGGCGACCGCCTCCGGAGCAGGAGCAAGAAAGATCTCGCGCATCTTGGCGGCGCCCAGCCGGCGCCCCAGCTCGCGCATCGTGCAATAGATCAGCAGCAGCACCGCCATGAAAATGTGGATCGCCCAGAATTGCGGCCAGAGCATCTCGTCGAGAAGTTTCCGGTTGGCGGCCTCCAGGCTCCCCGCCTTGTCCCAAAGGCCGTACACATCCTCGCCATAGTGGATGACGGTTGCCGCGATCAGGTAGAGCAATGTCTTCCACAGGATGTTGTAGATGAGCGGCCTCCGGTGGTAGCGCTTGAGAATGGGCATCAAGTCGAGGATCAGCACCGTCTTGGCCAGCAGCAGCGCCGACACGGTCATGGCGAACCAGGATTGCACCTGCACACCGGTTCCATGCAGCGATAGGGATCGGACAAACGCCACCAGGTTGAGGGCGACGACGAAGAAGATCGTCGGCGGAATCAGCTCGAGAAATTCCTTCTTGATCTTCGTGGAAATGTTGCTCATGAACGGAACATATCATCGCGCACAACAAGGAGGCGCGCATGAGCAGGCTGACCGAATTCCGCACCGAACGCGAGAAAATGAACCGTCGAATCCTCGACCAGAAAGATCTGGTGACCAACCGCTTCTTCGCGCTGGACACCCAGACCTACGAGCCCGGCGCCCTGGATGCAAAAACCAAGGAGCTCGCCGGGCTGGCGGCCTCCATGGTGCTGCGCTGCGACGACTGCATCGCCTACCACACCATCCGCTGCAAGGAGCTGGGCTGCAGCGACGCGGAACTCTGGGAGATCTTCAACGTGGGTCTGATCGTGGGCGGCTCCATCGTCATTCCCCATCTGCGCCGTGCCGTGGCGCTGCTGGACGAACTTGCGGCGGTGGCGGGCCCGGGCTCCGAGAAGCAAGGCTGAAACAAATCCAAGGTTGACGCGACTCACGTCTCCCGCTTCCAATGGAACACGCCATGCCGCGAAACCTCCTGATCGTGATCGCGACGCTCGCCCTCGCGGGCTGCAGCGCCTTCGATCCGCCGCGACCCGCGCTGCCCGACACCGCGGTGCCCGCCATCGACTCCGTCATTGCCTCCGGTTCAAAGGAGGAACGGCTGCGCATGTGGCGCGAGGACATCGACGCCTTCGAGAAGATCCTGCTCTCGCGCCACGCGGGGCTCTACGCGGTGCTGCCGCGAGAACGCTTCGAGGAGGAGTTCGCTTCGCTGCGCAAGGATCTGCCCGATCTGCGCGACGACCAGATCGTGGTGCGCCTGCAGGAGATCGCGGCGTCGATCGGCTCCGGCCACACCGCGGTCCACACCGAGCGGGGCCGGCTCATTCCCGGGCGGCTGCCGATCGGCTGCGCCTGGCTCTCCGACGGCGTGCTGATTGCCGCGGCCGACGACGACAATGCTGCGATCCGCGGCGCCCGCGTGATCGGCGTGGGCGACCACGGCATCGACGAAGTCCTCGTGGAGATCGCCAAGGTCACGCCGCATGAGAACGAGGCCTTCCTGCGGCTCAATTCCATGCAACCCCTCTGCGAGGCGCACACCCTCAGCGGCCTCGGGCTCATCGATGATCCCACCGCGGTCCCCTTCCATGTGCGCCTGCGCGGCGGCGGCGAGACCACGGTCCTCCTGTATCCGCGGCGCGGCGGCGAGTCCTTCACGATCACCAGCGGGATGGACCCGGGCAACATCTGCTTCACCCGCCTGCCCCGTCCGGGGAAGCGCATCTACGGCACACAATATTTTGAGGACCGTCGCGCGCTCTACATCTGGTACGACTCCTGCAGCAACGCGCCGGATCAGAGCGTGGCGCAATTCGTCAAGGCCGCGCTCGAGGAGATCGACCGGCTTCGTCCGCGCGTCGTGGTCTTCGATCTGCGCCGCAACGGCGGCGGCAACAGCGGGCTGCTCGAGCCCTTCATCGACGGGGTGCGCGAGCGCGAATGGCTGAACGATCACCAGCGCCTGGCGGTGCTCATCGGTCACGGCACCTTCTCCTCGGCGGGGATGAACGCCGAGGAATTCAGGAGCCGCACTCATGCGACGCTCATCGGTGAGCCCACCGGCCAGCGCCCCGACTCGTGGATGGAGTGCCGCTGGGACTGGCTGCCCAACTCCCTGCTGCGCGTGAACTACATGCTCTATGCGCCCTCCTTCGCCAAGGACAAGCCCGACTCCTGCAATCCGGACATCCTGGTGCCTGTGTCCTGCGACGACTGGCTCTCCGGCCGCGATCTCGCCTTCGAGCGGGCGCTGGAGCTTGTGCCTGCGGCAAGCCTGCCTTCCATCCCCTAGCCCGGCCGAACGGCACGCCGGGCGCGGCTCTTCAAAATATTCTTCGGCTCAGGAGGGCTTCTTGGCCGCGGCGACTCGCGCCCGCGCCAGCTCCAGGGCTTTTTCCAGCGCCTGGTTCGCGGGGGCCTCGACATCCGGCTTCACGCCCGTGCCCTCCCAGTTGGTGTGGGTCACCGGATTGTTGGCGCGAAGATGCGGCATGCGGATGATCATGCGGTCGTCCAGCCGCACCGGCTTCACCGGATGCGCTCCGCCGCCGGTGGTCTGGCCGACGATGGTCGCGCGCTTGAGCGACTGCAGGTCGTAGGCGAACTCCTCCGCGCAGGAGAAGGTGCGCGGACCGGTGACCACGAACACCGGCAGATCCCGGGCGAAGCGCGTGCCCGCGATCTCCTCGTCGGAGTAACCCTCGCCGATCACCGATCCCGTGCGATCCATCATGGTGTTGAGCAGGGTCGGCTTGTCAAAGAGATATCCGGCGATGTAGTTGAGCAGCACCGGCGAGCCCCCGCCGTTGGCCCGGATGTCAAAGACGACCGCGTCGCACTGGGCGAGGAAGGCGAAGGAGGCGTCGACGACTTTCTTGGCCTCGTCGTCGGGCCGGAAGGCGTCGAAGCGCAGGACGCCGATGTTCCCCGGCGCCACCTCGCACGACTTGAACATCCAATTCTGCTGCCGAGCCTCGTCGTCGGACTCCCGGGCCATCGAATGCTCCCCTTCGTCGCTCGCCGGCGCAATGGAAACGCCCAGGTGCTTGTCGTGGGTCACTTCGCGCATGTCCCGGGTCAAACGCTCGGCCAGAGCCCGCTCGTCGGCAATCGCGTCATAGGCGCCTGCGGCATTGGCTTTCGCGATCGCATCGGCCATCGCGGCGCCCTTCTCGGGAAAGACGTACTCGTCGCGCAGGGCCGTGACGGCGGCATCCACCAGTTTTGTGCGACGCTCCGCATTGAGAGGCTGGCTCGCCACCATCGGGCCGCCGGAGGTGATCTGAATGGCGTCGAGCTTGCCCTGGTCGTCGAACTCGAACACCACATCGATCGCGCCGCGAATCGATGAATTGATCTTCGTCGGCAGCGAGGACGCCGACGGCGGGCCGACCTCCATCAGCGTGAGTGCGCCGAATTCCTTGCGCAACTCGGGAAGCCTTGCAACGCGCTGTTCAAGCGGCGTCTCGGAGAGTCGCTTGGCAGCGCGCCAGTTTTTCTCAAAGGTGCGGGCCTCCTCCGGCCCGCCATCCTGGACCAGCTTGATCCAGGCGGCGGCGCAGCGGCCCTGCGGCGTGTCCGGAAGAATCGCCGAAGTTCCCGATGCGCGGATCGGCATGGCGACTGGTTCCGTCGGCGCGATCATCGAAGTCGACGCGGAGAGACCGAGAAAGCAGACGCCGGCGAGGAGAAGCTGGATGGGTGACATGCGGTGGACCTTTGTTTCGTTGGAGGGCGCGGCCTACGGGGAAGACACCGCAATTTCCTTCAAGTTGCAGCTCAAGCCCGCAATTCTTGAAAGACTTCGCAACACGGGTTCGATGTGACCAACTCGAATGGCGCGGGGAGGACGCATGGGGCTTCCATACCACGCACCGACCCCGCCGGAATTTGCCGGAAGGTTCAGATTCTGCGCCAAACTCGGTCAGCAGCCAATCGTCAAGCCGCTTCCGCAAGCCCGACCCGCCGCCGCCCACGGGCGACGGAGAGCAGGAATGCGGTAAAGCCTCCCAATGACGAGGGCTCTGGTGCCAGGTCAAAGTAGTACTGCGTGTCGGGGCAGAACGTCTTCTGTGAAGGCAGCACCCAGTCCTTGAAGTCCTGTTTCAATGCCTGATTAAAGTTGGTGAATCGGCCCAGTGCAATGGTCTCGGCGCTCAGCGCCTCCAGCGTCAGCAGCGTGTGTTTGCCGTCCTTGTCGACGTCGAATCCCCACTTCACCCCTCCGAGAGCCGCGAGCTGGTTGTCCGGCATGATGCCTACCACGAGCGTGATGAAGCTGAAATTGATCGGGTACTGGCCGACCTGCGCCCGCGGGTCGTCGCGCATGTATTTCCCGCTTCCATTGATCTTGATGTTGGTATTTCCTTGTGCGTCGCCAAGTGATGGATAGCTGAAGTCGTAGAACGGAAGACCGTCGCCCACACCGTCGGGGTGCCCGGGAGCAATCTGGCCCTCTCGCAGATCAATGAACGGCCGGTTTGGCCGGGGCGTCACGCCTCCCACCGCGTCGCTGCAGGACAGGAGTTGCAGCCAGCGCAGGTTTGGCTCCGTGAAGCACATTTGATCGGCGAACGCCGCGTTCGTCTCCCAATGCATGATCATGTTGGCGCCGGGACCCTTGGTCCGGGTGCCGGAGGAAAGCTCGTATTTGTCGACCACGATTTTTCCGACATTGACGTAGCCCGCGGCGGCGCTGCCGGCGATCGCCATGGCGATGAAGATCGCGAAGGACTTGAAGTGTTTCATGGGAAGGGCTCCAACCAGGCCGCTGGTCAACGCGCGGCACGACGCCCCTTCACCGCATCTCCGACAGGGAATCAAAGTATCACGGCAACACTCGCCGGCAAATCGAGGAAATTGCTTTTTCCATGAAACCCGTGATTCCGCGACGAATCCCGCTTCGTCCCCGGGTCTCACCGCAATAGACTCGCCCCATGCTTCGCATTGGCGCCCTCACACTTCAAACGCCGGTTCTGCTCGCTCCCATGGCGGGCCACTGCGACCTCGCTTTTCGCATTCTCTGCCGCGAGCAGGGCGGCGTCGGCCTGGCAAGCACTGACTTGCTGAACAGCCACGCCCTGCTGCGCGGTGCGCGGCGCTCCCTGGAGCTCGCCGCGACCAATGAATTCGATCAGCCCTGCGGCATGCAACTCTACGGCAACTGGTCCGACCCCCTGCCCGAAGCCGCCATCTGGGCCGTCGACCACGGCGCCCAGCTCATCGACATCAACATGGGCTGCCCGGTGGACAAGGTCGCCAAGAAGCACGGCGGCTCGCTGCTGCTCTGCCAGGTGGGCGACACGGTGCAATTGGCCCAGCGCATCGTCAAAGCAGTGGAAAAGCACACCAGCGGCCGCGTTCCTGTGACCGCAAAGATCCGACTTGGCTGGGATCCCGAGCGATTCGTCGGGCCAACCCTCGCTCGCCAGCTCGAAGATGTCGGCATCGCCGCAGTCACCGTGCATGGCCGCTTCACCTGCCAGTTTTTCGCCGGAACAGCCGACTGGAACAAGATCGGCGAAGTGGTCGCGGCCGTAAAGAGCATTCCCGTCATCGGCAACGGCGATGTCACCGAGCCCGAGCATGCGGTGGAACTCATGAAGCAGACTGGCTGCCGCGGTGTGATGATTGGCCGCGGATCGCTGCGCACCCCCTGGCTCTTTCGCCGCGCCGCCCATCTGATCGCCACCGGCGAGCTCCTTCCCGAGCCCACCACCGATGAAAAGTGCCTGGTCATCGACCGGCACCTCCAATTGCTCGATCTCTACAACCCCGGCCGCCATGCGGTGGAGTGCATGCGAAAGCGGATCAGCTGGTATGGCAAGAACATGGGGCACGTGAAGCCGCTCAAGGAAGGCATCCGCACCGCCGAGACCACCGCTCAAATGCGCCATGTCATCGCCGAGTGGCGAAATCGCAACGCAGAAGCCGTTCTGCTGTGAAATGAAATAAATATTTGAAATATTTGGAACATTTCATTTGAAAGCGCAAAAATCCGGCGCATAAGTGTCCCCGCTCGCTCCATTTCGATGGCGCAGGCAGTGCAGGTAGGTTGAAAAGGATCTGAAAATATTGTTCTTCGAGATTGCAAGGCGATCGCTGTTTTTCTGCTTGTGCAGGATTCGGTTTCTATGGGAAATTGGGCTCAAAACCCGGGAAAAGGTGGCACGTGAAGCACATGAACACATTGGGAATGGTTTCGGGAATGGTTCTGACCACAGTCGTTTCGACCACTTCGGCGTCCATCATCACGAACGATCCCAATCTTCCACCTGACGGCGTCTACATGAGCGCGGAACAGGTTCACGCGATGTACGGCGCGGGCGCTCTCACAATCGTTCTGGGAAACATCCGGCATCACCCCTTCGCGGCCACAGCCATCCGTACCCCTATTGGGCCGGACGAGATGGAGCAATTCGATTCGGAAGCCTTCGGAGACGTGGAGGTCTATGTGAACGGCGATTTTTCCGGTGCCGGGCCGATGACGGGACTGGGGCCGGTCACCACCATGGTTTTCGGCAAAATCGGCAACACCACAGGCACATTCGACACCGAAATGCTGGCCATGAATCTCAGCGGCAATTCGCTCTTTGGCCCGATGATGATCCGAGAGAGCCCCACGCTGCAGTCCCTGGGTCGAACGACCATCACGGACATTGGCGGGGGCCTGTTCAAGATCGATTCCTTCTTCGATGTGTTCACGGAGCTCTCCATCGACGGCGGGCAGACCTGGATGCCCGACTTTGGGGGCCCGGTCCACATGGAGCTCGTGCCAGCACCAGGAGCCGCAGCCATGCTGGGTCTGCTTGGCCTGCTTTCAGGCCGTCGGCGCGGCGCGTGATCCGCCAAGTGCTTTGATCTGATTTCGTTTCTTCAAGATTCCCTTTGCGGTTGTTTCATCTTGATGGTCGGAGCCTCCAATTGAGGCAAAAATGGGGCAAAAGCCCCGGAAAGTACTGGAGATGTTTCAAATGAATTATCGCGTTGTTCCGATGGGTTTGGCTCTTGCAACCCTTGCCGCTTCAGCCTCGGCCTCGTTCATCACGACGAACCCCAACCTGCCCTCGGACGGCGTGTACATCGGGGCGTCGCCGGTCAACCCCAAATACGGCGGCTATTCGCTTCAGCTGGTGCTCTCCTGCATCAAGCAGATTCCCAATGCTTCGTTCACCACGCAGCAGGAGGGCGCGAACCAAGTTGGGCAGTTCGACTCGCAGGTCTTCGGTCATGTCAATGTCTTCCAGAACGGTGAATACTTCAGCCGGAGCGTCGTCTCGGGATTTGGGTCATTCACCACCCTGGCCTTCGACAAGCAGGAAAATGCGATCGGCACCTTTGCCACCGAAATGGTTTCCCTGAGCATGTCCAGCGACACCGTCTTTGGCCCGCTGATGATCCGGGAAAGCCCGACCTTGCGATCTCTGGGATCGACGACCATCACGGACATCGGGGATGGTTTCTACGAGATCGATTCCTATTTTGACATTTACTCGGAACTCTCGATCGACGGCGGCCAAACCTGGATTCCGGACGCCAACGCCCCTTCGCGACTGGAACTCATTCCAGCCCCGGGTGCGGCGGCCCTGCTGGGAGTCGTCGGACTGCTGGCACGGCGACGGCGCGGCGATTGATCGACGCGCAATCCGCTGGGATTGCCAACTGAAATTTCACGGCCCCGGAGAAATCCGGGGTTGTTCTTTTTGTGAATTCGGGCTTATTTCAGCCGTATTCCGCACTCCGGACAATGGCTCGGCACGGGAGCCTCTGCATGCGCCGCCAACGCATGCCGGCATGCGGCGCAGCTTGGAGAGTGCGGCGGCGCACCGACCCGCCGAAAATTGCCCGCAATCAACGCCGCAATCACCGCCAGCACCGAGCAGCCAATCGCGGCGCCAACCAGGATCGGACTCGTGTGACTCTTCACGAATTCCATGTTCCAAGCCCAGGGTCTGAGATCGAAATGCATCATGCGAGCCAGAGTGAAACCCAAAACCACAAGAATTCCGCTTGCTGCCGCCGTTCGCAATTTGGGAAAGCAGGCCGCCATCACAACGGCAGCAGCCGGAAGCATGAGATTCACAGCAATCGCATTGCCAATGCCCGGCTTGCCGAAGAGCTGGATCGCGAACTGCTGAAGCGGCGCCAACCCGATCAGAAGCCCGACCGCCAATGCGACCGCAAGGATCAGAGGCTCACGCGATGGTGAAATGCTTTGCATCGTGAGCCATCCTATCGGTCCGGGTGGAACCGCCTTTTGCGACCCTCAGCTAGGGCCAATAACCATAATTCAAAAAATTTTAGAAATATGGAACCTTTCATTTGAAAGGGCAAAATTACAGCGCATTGTGCCCCTGTTGATCGTTTCATCCCCATGGGACGGTCAACCTAGGTAGGCGTCGGAAAAGGTCTCTTCAAACTTGTTTCTCTTCAGGATCCTCCCCGGGATCTGTGTCTTGATCTTCATTTTCTGGAAAAGGTGGCATCATGCCAAAAGTAGAGGGAATTGGAAAAGGATTCGCCGCTGTGGCGTCTCTGGCATTGGGATTGGCAGCCTCAAACGCTGCCGCGGAAGTGGTGACCTTCTCGAAGGTCTTCACCAACACCACCAATGAGGCCAAGGAATTTTATTACGAGAAATTCGTGACCCTGACCACGAGCTCCGGGTTTTTGTCGGGCTCGGGGCGTTTGACTCTTGGAGTCACCGACCTGCGATCGGATGGCGCCAGCGTCTCGTCGGTCGGATTCGACTCGATTTACACCGGCGGCTTCCAGCAGGGCGACTCCTTCCTTCCGATGCTGAAGTTCGCCAGTCCCACACCAATTCCCGAAAGGGAACTCTGGGCTCCCTATGTGCTGACCGCGCTCGCCGCGAGCAATGCCAGCGCCTCATTTGCGGGCAGCTTCCCGGCGAGCGAGACATTCATCAATCTTGGCGACCAAATCTGCGTGAAAATCCGGCTCGTGGTTTCGGCGGGCGACCAAGCCGTGGTCTCGGGCAATTTCACCGTCGTGCCGATGTCCGGCACGCTGCCGCTCCTGACACTCGCCGGCATCATCGGCTCAAGCCGCCGAAGAGCCTTCTAAGTCCGGCCATTCATCGTTCGATCAATTCATTCGTACAAATCTGTTGGATCCGCACACAAACTTCGGTTCATTCATTTGAAAGAGATGGGAATTATGTTCAAGCAATCGTTCATCACAGCGGCGTCAATGATCCTGGCAAGCACGGCTTTTGCCGATCTGACCATCAACTACTCCGTCGATGGTTTGGCGGGCTCACCCGTGGTTTCGGCCGGAACCCTGACCGAGGCGGGCCTGAGTTTCATCGACTCGCGCAGCGGCGATGACTGGTCCATCCAGTGGGATCTTCTGGGCGATTCCGTCAGCACGCCCAGCCTCATTTCCAACGGATTCACCATCACCAACACCAGCGCCTCCAGCAAAACCTTCGACATCCTGGTCGCCTTCGACATCTCCAATTGGGACGGCCCGACCTACTGCTTCGGCAACCTCTTTGGAGCCGTGAATGGAACCGTCACGTCGTCCACGCCGATGTGGCAGGGCTATCTGGGCGGTTTCGCGGTGGTGGACCTGTTCCCGGAGTACTCGGCGACCGACGGCGGATTCGGCGACACCATCCCCCCGTTTGAATTGCTGCAAGGCTCTGGCGGGACCCTGGGATACCACATGAAGTTCACCTTGGATGGAAATTCCGATGTCAGCTTCATCGGCGCCTGGAATGCCGGAGCCGGGGCGATTCCTTCGCCGGGAGCGCTGGCCTTGGTGCTGTGCGGCTGCGTCTGCGGCTTGAAGCAGCGACGCACCTGGTGAGTTTGGATCCGAAATTCAATTGATTCACACGAAGCCCCGCTCCATGCGGGGCTTCTTTCTTTGATGCCGATGATCCATTCCTCCCGAATGCCCGGGGACTCCCTGGGACCCGCGCGAAGTCAATCGCAACATTCGTAGGCTTGGTCGAGCCTGATAACTCGGCGATTCTTCCCAATATCCAATCTCCCGCTTGGCAATGCAGGAAAGCAATTCCATGGTGTTTTTGACATGAAATTCGACGATCCCGCTGTTCGGCAGGGTCACGGGCGCTGAAATGTGTTCGCTCAAAGACAGGAACCTTTCCAAAGCGCTGCAACAGGCAAGGGATTGAATCCGTAAGGGCCTTTGAAGAGACACCGGCAAGCGAAAGCGGGCCGGATATGGGGACAGAGGGAAAGTTGCCGTTCACGGCAACACGTTTCGGAAAAATGAAGATTCGAGGAAAGGGAAGTTATGCATTTTCAAAGAGGGAATGGAAAAGGATTAGCGGTTGTGTCATGGCTCGGAACCATGCTTGCCGCGTCCGCGGCCAACGCCGCACTGGTGACCTTCACAACCGTGGTCACCAACAACACCCTGCAGGACAAGCTCTATGACTTCAGCAATTCGCTGGAGTTGACCAGCGCCCTGGGGAACACCGGCGGCTCGGGCTCGATTTCAATCGTGGTCTCGGATCTCCGGGGAGGCGGCGCCTACGTCAAGAGCGTCGGCTCGAGCTCCATCTATTCCAGCTTTGTCCGCACCAACATGGTGGCTCAGCTTGCGACGGCCGTTGCATTCGACGGATCGCCGCTGGTCATTTCCGCGGGGCATCGCAGCCAGGCGTCGTACGCACAATCGTTCACCCAGCCGAGCTTCGGCCTGGTGGGCAATGTCAACGACACCATCGCGATGGAATTGAAGTTTGTTCTTTCCGCCGGCGACCAGGCGGCCATCTCGGGCACGTTCGAGGTGATCTCGTCCGAGCCCATTCCTGCGCCCGGCGCGGCGGCTCTGGTCTGCATGGCGTGCGGAATCGGTCTGCGCGGCCGTCGTCGGGAACATAACTGAAACTTTTGTGAAAATATCCGTGCTCCCGTTTGAACGCGAGCACTTTGAAATGATGAGTGGAATCACGATTTGAAAATTCCCGGCGCAGTGTCGGGAATCCATACCAGGAGAGGGAAGACAAGATGTTTAAGTTCGCAATGATGTCACTGGCTGCCGCGGCTCTCAGCGGAACCGCACTCGCGGTTCCGGTTCTGAAGATCAATTTCGATGTGGACGGCAGTCAATCGCTCGTGACCCAAAACGGAACCGCGACGGGTTTTGGGGACTACAGCTATGTGGGTGCGTTCAGCGACAAGTTCCCCGGGACCACATGGGCCGTGGGATGGGACATCGCCTCCGAGTCCGCCGCGTCGGCCTTCGTGACCAACGGATTCACCATCACCAACTTCTCGAGCTCCACCAAGCGCTTCAACATCTCCTTGGAAGTGCTGGACACCGATCCGGGCGGAGTCAACTGGAGCTTCTACGGAAACATCGGCGGCATTTTGACCAGCGACTCCGGAGCCTCATCGACCATCTCCTCCTACGGAAGCAATCCGCTTTGGCAGGGTCTGCGCGGCGGCACATCGCCGGGCACGAACTCCGAGCTGATGAAGTTCTTCTCGTTCTCGAGCCCGGGTTCCACCTCTTCGATCATCCCCGGCGTCGTGATCACTCCATATCCCGTGGCTGGCCCGCTGGGTCCGAGCCTGGGCTACCAGTTCCAGTTTGACATGACCGGAAAATCCACGGTCGCCTTCACGGGAATCTGGGGCGCCGACTCGATTCCGATTCCAACCCCGGGCTCATTCGCCCTGGTCGGCATCGCCGGAATCGGTCTTCGAAAGCGGCGCCGTTCGCTCTGACCGTTGCAACTATTGCGGGCGCGCCGTGAGACTTTTCCGGCCAACCCGCTCAGGTCACTCCCCCGATTGCGTTACGAGTCCTCTCAAAGGGACTCGTATCGTTTTTAGGGTTGGACTTTCAGACGTTGGGGTTTCGAAGTTCCCGCGCCTGCGGCAGGTCCTCAATGCGTGAAATGCCGAAGACCCGCAGGAACTCCGTCGTGGTTCCGTAGAGCATCGGGCGGCCAAGTTCCTCCGCGCGTCCCGTGATCCGGACCAGGCGCCGCTCCATCAGGCCGCGCAGCACATCACCGCACGCGACGCCGCGCACTGCTTCGAGCTCGGAGCGCAGCACGGGCTGGCGGTAGGCGATGATCGCCAACGTGTCCAGCGCCGCGGGCGAAAGGCGCCCCTGCTGGCGGTCGCCGTGCACACGGGTGAGCAGTGGCGCAAACTTGCCCAAGGTGAGCAACTGCCAGCCGCCGGCCAGGCGCTCGACGCGAAAACTTCGGGCGGAGGCCGCGTACTCGGAATTCAGCTTGTCGATGGCTTGGCGCACCAGCGCAGTGGCGGCCTTGTCCTTTGATCCGGCGGATTCAAGCCCCAGAAATTCGACCAGCTTGGCCTCGCTCACCGGGCGGCTGACGGAAAGCAGCACGGCCTCGACCCGCGACTCAAGCGTCTGATCGGCGCAAGGAACTTCGGCGGGCTCGGGTGCGAACGCGGCGGCTTCGGGTTGCTCAGCGATTTCTTGGATTTCCATGCATCACCTTTGTGCCGCTCTGGGAAGGGAACGGGCGGCAGCCGAATCTACCACTTTGCAGCGGTCAGGAGCGCTGTTCGGCGCGTAGGCGCGAGGCGTTGACCTTGGCCTGGGCGACGCGCTGGGCGCGCTCGACCGTTTCGCGGGCCGCGGGCGAAGTGAATCCCGGTGCGATCGCCTTTTGATTCGCGTCGGCCAGCGCGGCCGCGGCCTGCTTGGCGTCGATGCTGGCGATCTCATGGGTGTTGTCGGTCAGCAGGGTCAGGTTCTCCCCCTGCATCTGGGCGAAGCCCCCATCGGCCAGAAGCTGTCGCTTCGAGCCGTTGCCGGTGGTCACGGTCAGCACGCCGGTTCCCAGCTTCGTGAGGAAGGGGCTCGCCCCGGCAATCACTCCGACCTGTCCATCCCACGCTTCAAACGAGACGTAGGTCGCCTTTTCATCGAGGCTGATGGCGTTGGGGGTCACGACGGTGCAATGGATGCTTGTGGCCATGGGTGGAACTCCGGGGCGGGGATGTTAGCAGGGTTTGGCCGGGCTATTTGGGCATTCCATGCAGCGCCAGGGCGTGATTGCGGTAGCGCGGGTCGTGCGAAACCTCGCGGAGGATTTCCGGCGCAAGCCACTTGGGAAAGACGCAGGGCGCCCCTTCGCTGGGGAGTTCAACCTCGGCCATGACCAGTGGCAGGTCGAGAAACTGGTCAATTTCCCAAATCAGTCCCGCCTCGGCCACGCGAGAGCGAATTTTCCGGATGCGCTTGGAAAGTGTCTCAGGCCAGAGCCGCTCGAATTGGGCCCGGTCCAGGGCGCGCTCGATTTCCTGACGCACCACGCCGCTGCCTTGCTTGACCGTGTGAAAGAATTCGGCGGATCCGTCGGCATGCTCGACCGAGCGAATCCTTCCTTCGCGAAATTCGGCGTCGTCCACCGAGTGCTGGGGCAGATAGCCCTGGTGAATTTTCCAGACCACGGCGCCGTCCGGCAGGCGAGGCATCGCCCGAAGGATCCAGACCCGTTCGATTTCCTGTGCGGAGCCCATGGATGCTCAACGCGACGCGACGGCAACGCCCACCTGGCTCCAGGCCGCCACCAGCGACGCCAGCACCAGCTTCAGATTGACATTGGCCCGCACCGCTTCCTCGAAGTTGTCCAAGGTGAGCATGGCTCGCTGCGTCGCGTCGAGTGCCTCGCGATCGCCGGCGTTTGCCGCGGCGTGCAACTTCTGCCGCAGATGAAGTCCGGCAAGTCGGACCAGCATGCTGACCCCCTGGCGGTTCGCGGCGTCCTTGCTCGCGTTCTCGTTTTCCTTCACCAGAAGCTCCGCGTACTCCTCGGCGCACTTGGCCATTTCTTCTGCCAGGGTTGGCGGAAACTGACCCTGATCCAATTGCTTGAATTGCGGATGCAGCGATTGCCACCATCGATGCAATCCGAACTTCGCACCCAGCAGAGCCAGCCCGGGGCTGCCCGCCGCGAAGGAACGGAGCCAGGCGCGCTCGGCGTCGCCGGCCTTCCAATCCTGCCGCGACTCCCACTGCCGCATCGCCTCATCGGAGAGCGGGCCGAACCCCACCCTATGACAACGGCTGCGAATGGTGGGCAGCAGGCGGTCCTCGCGCGAGGTGACCAGGAAGAGATAGGTCCCCAGCGGCGGCTCCTCGAGCGTCTTGAGCAGGACATTTTGCGCCTCGCTTTCAAGAAGCTCGGCCTCGTCGATCACGAACACCTTGGCCCGGCCGCGGGCCGGCGTGCGCTGCACCGCGGAATCCAACATGCGACCCTCACCATCCACACCGCCGATGAGCGTTTCACGCAGAAGGTCCACCGGAATGTTGAGCTGCTTGCGCTCCCGCAGCTCGCGGCTCTGGCTCACCGCCGCCAGTTCCTTGCGAATCACGATGAAATCCGGGTGGGTTCCCGCGTCGAGCAGCGTCGCGTCCTCCGTGCCCTCGGGCGGCGCGAACGCCGCGATGTCGGCGGGCGCTGTTTCGGGGTCGAGCACCAGGCCCGCAAAAAGGCGGGCGGCCAGCGATTTGCCAACGCCCATCGGGCCGTGCAGGATCCAGGCGTGATGCAGCCGATCTCGGGCGAAGGCCCGCGTCAGGGCGGCGATCGCCCTCGGCTGGCCGATCAGCGGACTCGGACCTCCATGGGTCAACGCGGAATCTCGATCAAGACACAGGGCTTGGGAGTGGGTTTCGCGTTGGGCAGCCCGCGCGGCGGCGGCTCCAGCAGCGGCTCGCCGTTGACCAGCATCACGGGAAACTTCTTCATGATGCGCTCGACATCCGGATGGAAGAGCGTGCTCCGCGCGTCGTAGGCCGTCGAATCGAAGACGCCGATGGTGACGGTGCTCGAGCGGTCGTCGGCGTCGTGCTTCACATAGGACTCGAGCCCCTGCAGGCGCAGCTCCGCGCAGTAGGCCTCGGCCTTCTTCTGGATGTCCGCGAAGGGTATCTCACCGCTCTTGAAATCACTCCAGGTGGCGACCTTGACGGTGAACAGCGGCACCACATTGGGGAAGCGCGCCCGCACCTTGGACAGGTCATATTGCTTTGCCTGCGATTGCGGCGACGTGGTCTGCATGCGGACCAGATAGGCGCGGGCGAAAGGTCGCACTCCGTTCTCCTCGATCTCCTTCACCATCTTGATCGCGGGCTTTGACTCGGAATCATCGAGGCCGGCGAAGCTGCCGTAGACAATGGCGCTTCCCTTGTCGAGCGCGCAGACGCGCGCGGCGGAAAGCTTGGGATAACGAGTGACGATGGCTTCTCGCATGGCGCCGGCCGCGGCGGCGTGTCCCTGTTCGGTGAAGGTCATCAGCAGCACGGACCACTCGGGTTTTTGCTCGTCATTGGCGGCGGCATTCTTCCCATCGGAGGGCGGCGGGACGGGCGTCGCCGGAACTGCGACTGCTCCCTTGCCGGCGGTCTTTTTCTTCGCGTTGCCCCTGGGGGCGGAGGCGTTCCCATCCACTTCGTCGCCCTCGTTCATCAGCTCGTTGTTGGGATCGGGCTTGCCGCTGCTGCCTTTGGGGGCGCCGGTCGGCGGGGCAGGCGGTGTCGTTGGAGGCGCTGACGGAGGAGCGCTCGACGCGGCTAAAACCGGCGCCGAGAGAAGGCACAAAATGACCGCCATTTTGACAGTGAAAACGCACTTTGAAAGGCGTCTCAAGGGCAGTGTTCGCGGCAAGTTAAAGAATTTATTTTGCATCGAAATTCGTTCAAGATTGGAAGCGGAAGTGGTCGATTCTATCCTCACGGGAGCGGATTGCCGCGACCATGTTTACAGACGCAGGAAGCGTTCGCCACACCTGTCTGAATCGGCTCAAAGGATTGACCCGAAGACGACAAGGAGTTTCTCATGCCTGATATTTCCCCGATCAACAGTTTGCAGGGTGGTTCTGTCCCCGCTTCGATCCAGCGGGCGCAGATCGATGCCCCAGCCGCGGCCACGCCCAAGCGGGCCGAGATCCATGATCGCGTGGAAATTTCGGAGCACGCCCGCCATCTCGAAAAGCTTCGCCAGACCCCGGACGTGCGGCAGGCCAAGATCGACGCCGCCCGGACTGAAATCGCCCAGGGCACCTACGAAACGCCGGACCGGCTTCGGGCGGCCCTGCTGCGGTTGCTCGACGAGATCGATCCGAGCCAGGCCTGAAGCCGGTTCAATCCCCTGCCGCCTGACTGGAATTTGAATTTCCAGGGGCTGTTTCATTTAAAAGATGGGGCTCCGCCCTCTACCATCGCGGTTCCTGCAGGAGTTCCCATGAGCCGAGCCACCCACGTCATTGGTTTTGCGTTCCTGATCTGTGCCGCCACCCTCTTCGCGCAAAATCCGCCACCGGTGGCGATGCGTCCCTCGGACGTGAGGCGCGACCTGATCGAGCATGCGACGGTGGTGGTGAAGCCCGGCGAGCGCATCGAGGATGGCGCGGTGCTGGTTGAGGATGGGTGGATCAAAGCGGTCGGCAAGAGCGGCGCCGTGACGGCTCCGGCGGGTACGCATGTCATCGACGCCAAGGGTCTGACCCTCTATCCGGGATTGATCGACGCGGGCTTGATGATCGACAGCGCCGCCGCGGCACGTGAGGCGGCCGCCGACGCCACGGGCTATTGGAACGACAAGGTCACGCCGCAGGTGCGCGTTGCCAACATGGCGACCCTGGCCTCGAGCATTCGCAAGGAACTGCGCGACATGGGATTCACGATCGCGGCGGTCCATCCCAATTCGGGAATCCTGCGCGGCGAGAGCGCGGTGGTGCTGCTGGCCAATGACGACCGCAAGGTCGAGCAGCTCGTGCCCAGCGCGGGCCAGAACATCTCCTTCGCCCATGTCGGCGACGAAGGTCCCGACTCGAGCCGCTATCCCGCCGCGCTGATGGGAACCATGGCGGTGATCCGCCAGTCCTTCTTGGACGCGCAGTGGTTGTCTCGCTCCAACGCGGTCTGGAAATCCCACCCACAGGGCAACGATCCGCCCAAGGCCTCCGCGGCGCTGGCGGCGCTGGAACCGGCGATTCAGGGCAAATCAATGGTGATTTTCGACACCAACAACGAGCAGGATCTGCTTCGCGCCGCCGCTTTGGCGAACGAGTTCGGCCTGAAGGCCCGGATCATCGGATCAGGCAATGAATTCCGCCGGCTCAACGAAGTGGCGGCGACGCACCTTCCCATCGTGGCGACCTTTGAGTTTCCCAAGACCCCGGACGTGAGCGATCCGCGCAAGGACGAGTCGGTTTCGCTGCGCGACCTGGAGACCTGGGCGCTGGCGCCGCGCAATGTGAAGCGGCTGCTGGACGCGGGCGTGGATGTCAGCGTGGGCACCGCGAAGCTGAAGAACCGCGGAGACTTTCCGGCGCGGGCGCGCCGCGCCATGCTCGGCGGACTTTCGGAGGACGAGCTGCTCTCGTGTCTGACCACGCGGCCGGCGCAGCAGCTTGGACTCTCTGCCGTCGCAGGAACGATTGAACCCGGCCGCATGGCGAACCTGGTGCTGCTGGATGGCCCGCTCTTCGGCGAGAAGACGCATGTGATGCGAACCTTCGTGGCCGGAGATTCGACCAACGTGTACGAGCCCGTCATCTTTGGATTCAAGGGTCCCTGCACGCTCAAGTGCGACGCGATCGAGCTGGCGGGAAATTTCGATCCGGAGACCAAGGCCATCAACTTCGAGACTTTGGCGCAGGTGGTTGCTCCGGTCCCGCCCACTGCGCCCCCGGCTGCTCCTGCTGCACCACCTGCCGCCGCGCCTGCAGCGGCACCCGTTCCATCCGCGGCGGATGCGAAACCTGCGGAGGTCAAGCCTGCCGAGGCGGTCGCCGCGGCGCCCGCCAAACCCTTCGAGCCCAAGAAATTCACCGCGGAGCATGTCGACTTTGATCTGGACCGCGTCGGCTTCACGCTGCCGGGCGAGGCCCTGTCAAGCGAGGGCCTGCTCCGCTGCACCGCCGTCCGCATCGGCGATCGCGTTGAAGGCGTGGCCCAGACGCGTGACGGGAAGACTCTTGTTTTCACGCTGACCAAGCGCGATGTTCCCAAACCCGCGGATGCGAAGGTGGCTGATGCAAAACCCGCCGACGCGAAGCCTGCGGATCCCAAGGCGGCCGACGCGAAACCCGGTGATGCCAAACCCGCCGAAGCGGTCGCCGCTGCTCCCGCCAAGAAGACGGAGGATCCGCTGGCGTTCCTGCCCGCCGTCACGCCGCTGGGCGAATATGGCCTTGAAGCGCCGCCAGCATCCCAGGCCGTGCTGGTGAAGAACGCGACCATCTGGACCTGCGGACCGGCCGGCACGCTCAAAAGTGCCGACCTTCTGGTGGTGGATGGAAAGGTGAAGGCGGTCGGAAGCAACGTGGCGAACGTTCCCGCGGGAGCCCTGGTGATCGACGGCACCGGCAAGCATGTCACGCCCGGCCTCATCGACTGCCACAGTCACACCGGCATCGAAGGCGGCGTGAACGAGGGCACCAAGAACGACACTGCGGAGTGCCGCATCAACGACTGCATCGACCCCGATGCCATCGGCTGGTACCGCGAACTGGCGGGCGGGTTGACCGCGGCCAACCAATTGCACGGCAGCGCCAATCCCATCGGCGGCCAGAACAGCGTCGTGAAACTGAAATGGGGCAACAGCGCCAATGACTTCCGCATTCCCGGCGCGATCCCCGGCATCAAGTTCGCCCTGGGCGAGAACGTCACGCGCCCGCGCGGCCGCTACCCCAACACCCGCATGGGCGTGGAGGCGCTGCTGCGCGACAGCTTCCGCGAGGCCCGTGAGTACGCCGCCAAGCAGCGCGACTACGCGGCGCTGACCGAGGATGCGAAGGCCTCAACCATGCCGCCGCGGCGCGACCTGCAGCTGGAGGCCCTGGCGGAGATCCTGGAGGGCAAGCGCCTGGTGCATTGCCACAGCTACCGACAGGACGAGATCCTGATGCTGCTTCGGCTGGCTGAGGAGTTCAACTTCCGCGTGGGCACCTTCCAGCATGTGCTCGAGGGTTACAAGGTCGCCGACCTCATCGCCAAGCACGGCGCGGGGGCGAGCACCTTCAGCGACTGGTGGGCCTACAAGATGGAGGTGATGGACGCGGTGCCTTTCAACGGCTCGCTGATGCATGACGTCGGCGTGGTGGTGAGCTTCAACTCCGACAGCGACGAGATGGCGCGGCGACTGAACATGGAAGCCGCCAAGGCCGTGAAGTATGGCGGGTGCGATCCGGTCGAGGCGCTCAAATTCGTCACCATCAACCCGGCAAAGCAACTCAAGATCGACCAGCACATGGGCAGCCTCGAGGCGGGCAAGGATGGTGACTTTGTCGTCTGGTCGGGCGAGCCGCTGAGCGGATTCACCCTGGCGGAGAGCACCTGGATCGAGGGGGCCTGCTACTTCGACCGCGCCAAGGAGCAGGCGATGCGCGAGCGCGACGCCAAGCTGCGGGCGCGCCTGCTCGAACTGGCTGTCGCCGAAGGCGAGAAGACCGGCAACCTGAAGACGATCGAACCACCGAAGGCGGAGCCGGCCAAGGACGCCAAGCCGGCGCCCACCACTTTGCTAACCCGAATGATGGATCTGCGTCGTGAGGCGCTGGTCGAGCAGGTCCGCCGCGGACGCGACCCCGAATCCATGGGGCCGGGTGATTGCGGATGCGGAGGCTCGAGCGAAGGCTGGCGCATTCTGCTGGAGGAGGGCCGCCAATGAACCATTCCATGAACATCGTGCGATGCTTCGCCGCCACGCTGGGACTCGCTGCGGCGGCCTTCGCCCAAAGCGCCCAGATTCCCGCCGCGCCGCAGGCGAAACCGGTGGCGCTGGTGAACGCGCGCATCTTCACGGCGGAGCCCGGTATGAAAATCATCGAGCGCGGCTACGTGATCTTCGACAAGGGCGTCATCGTGTCGATCGGCCCCGGCGAGACGCCGGACCTTCCCGCGGAGTGCGCCAAATACGATTGCACCGGACTCACCGTGATGCCGGGATTCATCCATGTGGGCAGTGAGCTTGGCCTGGTGGAAGTCCAGCAGGTCAACGCCACCGATGACCGCAATGAGTTCGGCCAGTACCACCCGGAGATCCGCGCCTGCGTGGCGGTGAACCCCGACAGCGACCTCATCCCGGTGGCCCGCTCGGGCGGCGTGCTCAACACCGTGGTCTTTCCGCAGAGCGGAGTGGTTGCCGGCCACGCCAGCGTGATGCGCGTCGACGGCTGGACCAGCGAGGACCAGACCCTGGTGCCTCGCGCCGGGCTGATCGTGCGCTGGCCCATGAGCGAGCCCATCGTTGCGCCGTGGATGGACAAGAGCGTGGATGACCAGAAGAAGGAGGCCGCGAAGAATCTGAAGGAGTTGGACGCCTTCTTCGACAAGGCCAAGACCTGGATGCTGGCCCGCGAGAAGGACCCGAAGACCGAGGGCGACCTTCGCTTCGAGAACATGATCGCCGTGCTCAAGGGCGAGGAGCCCGTGTATTTCGTGGCCAACTCGCCGGGACAGATCGAGGGCGCGCTGCTCTGGGCGAAGAGCCGAAACCTGCGGCCAATCATCTGGGGCGGCGCGGGCGCCGCCAGTTGCATTCCCCTGCTCAAGGATGCCAAGGCCGCCGTGGTCATCGCGGGCACGCACCGCCTTCCCGCGCGGCGGGCGGACTCGGTCGACGCGATCTACGCGCTGCCCAAGAAGCTGGCCGACGCGGGCATTCCCTTCTGCATCGCCACCGGCAGCGATCCGAGCAACGATCGCCATCTGCCCGACCACGCCGCCACCGCCGTCGCCTACGGACTGTCGCGCGACCTGGCCCTGCAAAGCGTGACCAGCGGCGCCGCCCAGATCGCCGGAGTCGGCGACAAGCTGGGCTCGATCGCGCCGGGCAAGCTGGCCACGCTCCAGATCGTCGACGGCGAGCCCCTGGAAATGACCACCGAGCCGGTCCTGATTTTCTCGGAGGGCCGCCGCGTAGATTTCGGCGACCGCCAGAAGCGTCTCGACGTGAAGTACCGCGAGAAATATCGGCGCATGGGTCTGCTGCCCGCCGAGAAGCCGCCGGCGCACCCCGCCCCGGTCCCCCGCTAGCCTGTGGCGGTGCAGGACTTCAAGACACTTGGCGTCGACCCGCTGCTGGCTTCGTTCCTGGCGCGGTTGAAGATCACCGCGCCGACCGAGGTGCAGGCGGGCACCATCGTGGCGGCGATCTCGGGCCGCGACATCGTTGCCGTGGCCCCCACGGGAACTGGCAAGACGCTGGCCTACCTGCTGCCCATCGCCACGCGGCTTCGCGCCGACCGCCCCACCGAAGACAATCGACATTTCACCGATCCGCGGGCGCGGCTGCGGGCCATCGTGCTGGCGCCGACGCGCGAGCTGGCCCAGCAGATCGGCAAGGAGGCAACCCAGTTGCTGGGCGGCACCGTGCTGCGCTGTGCGGTGGTGTGGGGCAAGAGCTCCATCGCGGCGCAGGCGGCGGCGCTGAAGGCCGGCGTGGATGTGCTGGTGGGCACCCCGGGGCGCGTGCGCGAGCTGCTGGAGATCGACGCCTGCTCGCTCGCCTGGATCCAGATGGTCGTGATCGACGAGGCTGACCGCATGCTCGACATGGGCTTCGCGCCGCAGGTCCGCGCGCTGATGGAGCGCGTGCCCGCCCAGCGGCAAACCTATCTTTTCACCGCCACGCTGCGGCCCGCGGTCGAGTCGCTCGCCGGCGAGATCGTGCGCGAGCCCTTCCGCTACGGCGGCAGCTCCACTGCGGCACGCACCGTTCCCACCGCCTACGACTGCCGCGACGCCGCCAAGACGCCGCTGCTGCTGCACCTGCTCAAGGACCCCAAGCGCACCGGCGTGCTGGTCTTCACCCGCACCCGCCGCCGCGCCGGCTGGGTGGCCACGGCTCTGCGGCGCAACGACATTCCCACCGGACTGCTGCACGGCGACCGCTCGCAGAAGCAGCGCGAAGCGGCACTGGATGGACTGCGCACAGGAGAGAACCGGGTTCTTGTTGCCACCGACGTGGCGGCGCGCGGATTGCATGTGCCCGCCATCCGCTGCGTGGTGAATTATGATCTGCCCCCGATGGATGACGATGTGATCCACCGGATCGGCCGCGCCGGCCATGCCAGCGATTTCGCGGAATCCTTCGTCTTCGTCGACACGCAGGACCGGACCCGCTGGGAGCGCGTCGCCCAGGCCCTGGAGATCCCGCCGGACTTGCTCCCCGATCCCGAGGCCGCGCGACTGGCCCCCAGGAAGCGCGGCGCCCATGCCGCCGGCCCGGCCGGAAAGTCCGAGGCGACCGGCGTGAACCGCCCCCTGCGCCGCAGCACCAAGGTGATTCTCGCCCTGCGCGGCCGGTTGAAGGTGGAGAAGACCACCCGGGAAAATGCCGCGGTGCGCAAGGGCCGCCTGCGCGGCAAGCAATCCAACAAGCCGATCAATCCCAAGTCGGCCGTGGGCAAGGGCATCCGGCCCGGACCGGGAGGGCGGTGATGCGCGGATGGATCCCCGATGCCCTGCTGGCCCTGGTGAGCGCGGTCGTGGTGTCGCTGTGCATCGCCGCATGGTGCGTCAATGAGTGGTGCGTCAACATCCTTTTCGGCACCCACCTGGTCGACATCGACACGTGGGTCGTGAATGGCCGCGACCCATGGACCGTCTCTCACCACGAAGGCTTCGGAGTCGACTGGGTCAACTGCTCCAAGATCTACGCGCCACTGCTCTCTCCGGTCGAGGCGGCCGGCGCTCCGCCTTCCTGGGCCGTGAATGCCATGGCACCCATGGATCAGTATGAGCGCGGCACGCGCGTCGCCGCGCTGGGCGCAGGCTGGCCGATGGTCCAGGTAGTGCGCGTGTGGGTGCAGACGCGCAACGACGAGCTCTTTCCGCCCAGCGCGGAGTTCGACGTGAGCGGCGCCTGTCTGGACATGGGCCGGAACCGCCTGTGGGAGGAACCACGGACGTTTTCATTCGTGCCGGTCGCGGTCGTGGTTGATGTGATTCCGTGGTTCGCGATGTTCTTCGTCAGCCTGCGGCTCTACCGAGGCCACGGTCCGCAAAGGCCCGCTCTCAGGACGAAGGCAGCAGCGGGATCACCACCCGCAGCAGCACCATGAGCCCCGCGGCCAGCGCCGCCATCACCAGAATCGAATGCGCCGTCATGGTGACCGCCTCGCGCCAAAAATGCTCGAGCGACTCCAGCCGGACGGCCTTCCAGGTCACGCTGACACCCGCGCAGCATGGGATGAGGAGCAGCCACCACCAGTTGGCCACGGTGGGCAAGGGCTGCAGGAACGGGATGTAGGCGAGCTCGAGCATCAGACGATCCCCTCCCGCTTGCCGCCGCGATGCAGCACGTCCAGCACGGCGACCACGTTCATCATTCCCGCCAGGCCGCAGAGCAGCGTGCCAATTTCGTTCGAGGGTCCGGCCCCTTTGTAGCTGCTCACCATGATCTTGCCGCCCTGGACCGCCAGCGGAAGCAGTTCGCCAACCTCGCCGCTCTTGAGCAGGCTCGAGTTGAGCAGGTCGGTGGCGAAGGCCAGGCCGCCCGCGCCCGCTTGCGCGACGAACCACATGCCATCCTCGCGCCGATCGACGCAGTCCACGCCGCCGACAAGCACACCGAGCAGGAAAAGTCCTCCTACGCCGAGCAAAATCAGCTTTCCCCGCGCCTTTTCACCGGCTTTGTAGTGCCCAAGTCCGGGCAGGATCCATCCCAGGATCGCGGCCGTGATGTTGAAGGGTCGATCCTCGATGTCTTCTGTCATTCCATGCCCGATCGCTGTTGGCCGGCGGCGAAATTGCCCCGACTGGATTGGTACAGTATATCGGTCGACCCGACGCGCGACCGCTCGCTCCTCCCCAACCCAAAGCTCCCATGACTTCAAACCCACCCAAGCCCGATCCGCACCACATACCACGAGCCAACGACGTCACCGATCGCCGCATCGGCATCGACCGGCGCGACCACGAGGTCTCCAAGGCGTCCAACCTCGAGCGGCGGCGCGGACCGGGACGGCGACTCACGGACTTCGTGAAGAGCGCCGAGGAGGGCGAGATGAACAAGGAGCAGTTCCTCTTCCTGCTCGCCCTGGACACCTTCAAGCGCGTCAACCACAAGGCCTTTCCGACCTGGACCGACGTGCTGGAGATCGTCCGCAAGCTGGGCTATCGCAAGACGCTCAAGAGCGAGATCGAGCTGGGCTCCCGCGCCGTGGACTGGACCGAAAGCCCGACCGCCGCGATCGGCGTGAACAAGCTGGCCCACGAGCAGAAGGACTGACACCGCCACGTTGGGGGCTGAATGTCGATCGTTGAAATAAAGGGGCGGCACTGCGCCGAGCGGCCTGGAAAGGCCCCGCGACGACTACTTCTTTTTGTACCAATCCGCGTTGATTTGCACGTATTTCTGCCATTCCGCGGGCAAATCCTCGCTGGGGAAGATGGCCCGGACCGGGCACTCGTCCACGCAGAGGCCGCAGTCGATGCAGGTGTCGGGATCGATGTAGAGCTGCGTCGCATCCGGGAATTTTTCCGCGCCCTTCACCGGGTGGATGCAGTCCACGGGGCAGACGTCCACGCAGGAGCTGTCCTTGGTTCCGATGCAGGGTTCGGCGATCACATGGGTCATGGCGTTTGGCTCGCGTCGTGCGGCGCGAAATCATAGCAGGAATTCTTTTTCTCAAGCCGATGCGGACGAACGCCGTCCGCTCATTCAAAAATATAAAAGCCAAAGGAGCCGGCTTCAAGCCGGCTCCTTTGGAACTGTTCAGTAAGGTACTTCAGTCCGGCGTCACTTACGACGCTTGGAGGACTTCTTAGCAGCCTTCTTCTTAGCAGCCTTCTTCTTCTTAGCCATTGTATGGCTCCCATGCGTTACGCTAGGTTGTCGGAGTGAGGAGTCGCTGCGTAACAGTAGCGACTCCACGCATACTTGTACCTTTATCGACATAAAATGTGAAGTACCTTTACACATCTTTTGCAAACATTTCCAAAATCGTTCCAATTTGACGCCCTTCCAACCATCCAAACCTCTCCGTCTCGTGCTGGTCGGCGCCGACGGACGAATGGGGAGATCGATCCAGCTTGCGGCGTCGAAAACGGCGACGGTCACGATCGTCAGCGCGGTGGACCTCGCGCCGCAAACGCCTAAAAACGCCGATGTTGTGGTGGATTTTTCATCCGTCGAGGGCGCGATGCGCGCCGTTGACATTGCCGCAGAGATGGGCGCCGCGCTGCTCGTGGGCACGACGGGATTGACTCCAAAAACAGTTTTGGCAATCGAAAAAGCCTCGCAAAAGATCCCCGCGATAAAAATTTCAAATTCTTCGCTCGGAATCGCGATTTTGACGCGATTGGCGGCTCTCGCCGCCACCCTCCTGGGCACCGAGGCGGTGATTTCGATTCGCGAGACACACCACGTCCACAAGAAGGATGCGCCATCGGGCACGGCGCTGGCGCTGGCCGAGGCGCTGACGAAGGCGCTGGGCAAGGCGGGCGGCAACCTTGGCGCGGATGCCATCGAGAGTCTGCGCGAGGGCGAGGTGGTCGGCGAGCATCGCGTGACCTTCGCGATGGAGGACGAGCTCCTGGTCCTGGAGCACCGCGCGATCCGCCGCGACCTTTTCGCCCTGGGCGCCATTCGCATTGCCGATTGGCTGCGATACCAGCCTCCCGGCATGCATGGTGTCGACCAATGGCTTTCCGATCTACTCTTGCGTTCGAGCAAGGCATGAGCATCACGGTTGAAAAATTCCCCAATGGCCTCACGGTGGCGATCGAGCCCATCTCCGGGATGGCCACCGCATCGCTCTCCTTCGCGATCCCCGCGGGCACGGCCGGCGATCCCGATGGCGCGGCCGGAGAAGGGGAAAGCACGCTGCTTTCCGAGCTGATCGTGCGCGGCTCGGGCTCGCGCGACAGCCGCGCCTTCAGCGAGGCGATGGACGCCCTCGGCTGCGAGCGCAACACCACGGTCAATGCCAACCACGTGCTGATTTCGGCCACCATGCTGGCGTCGCGCCTGGACGCGTCGCTGGGGCTGGTCGCGGACATGGCGCTGCGCCCGCGCATCGACGAGGAGCATCTCGAACCCGTTCGCCAGCTCGCGCTGCAATCGCTGCATGCGTTGCCCGACGATCCGCAGCATCTGGTCATGCTCCGGCTGGCGCGGCTGCATCTGCCGCCCCCCTTCAACCGATCGGGCTACGGCGACGAGGCGGGACTGAAATCCCTGACCACCGCGGGACTGAGGTCGGTCTGGAAGCGGCGGGCCGTGGCGCAGGGCTCCATTCTTTCGATCGCCGGCGCGGTCTCGCCCGAGGCGGCGCTGGCCCGGGCCCGCGAACTCTTCGAAGCGTGGGGCGGGACCAATGTGGAGGCCAAACCGCTGGGAGCGCGCGTCGGCGGCGTCGAGCATTATCCGCTGGAAAGCTCGCAGACCCACATGGCCTTTGCCTTCGACGCCCCGACCGAAGGCGATCCCGACTCCTTCGGCTTCCGGATCGCCGCGGTGACCCTTGGCGGCGAGGCCAGCAGCCGCCTCTTCACCGAAGTGCGTGAAAAGCGCGGCCTCTGCTACAGCGTGGGGGCCAGCGTGGCCAATGGCCGCGACCGCGGCGTGCTGCAGATCTACGCGGGCAGCACCCCCCAGCGCGCCGCCACCACGGTCAAGTGCATCTTGGACGAGCTGGAGCGCTTCGAGTTGGGAGTGAATCAGACCGAGTTCGACCGCGCCAAGATCGGCTTCAAGAGCCGCATGGTCATGCAGGGCGAAAGTGCCCTGGCCCGCAGCAGCACCATCACCGGGGACCTCTACAAGATTGGTCGGGCGCGGACACTGGACGAGCTGACCCAGGCGCTGGACGCGTGGACCCTCGATCGCGTGAATGATGTCATCAAGCGAAGAATGTCCTCGGCCTGGCGCGCCACCATGAGCCGCGCCACCGTCGGCCCGGATCCGAAACAGCCTCCTCCAGGTTGAGTCCGCTACACTGGCGCCCCTATGTCACTCGAAGCCCCCGCCATGTCCGCCGGTACCCGGGTCCGTGTCACCCAGCAGTACGCGCAGACCCACGATGTCTGGACCACCGTGATCGAGGGAGTCGTCGTTCGCTACCAGCAGGCCAAGACCGGCTCATGGTTCGCCCACGCGCGCGATGACAAGGTGTGGCTGGACCGGCTTGAGCTTCGCAAGGATGACGGCGAGCTGGTCACGCTGAATCTGGACCAGTACAGCGTGATCGAACTGGTCGCCGCGTAGGTCCGACGACCGCCTCAGCGCTTCGCGGTCATCTCAGCGCGGCCCGATCGACTGGGACTTCTTCATTTCCGCCTGGATCTCCTTCAATTGCTGCTCAATGTGGTTCAGGCGGTCGATGACCGGCATGAGCTCGCGCGGAACCTCGTCCCGATCCGCGTCCGTCGAGAGGCCGGGAGTGTTGAAGGATCCCGCATGCAGCGGACGGACCATGTGCTCGGCGACCCAGGGAACGGCGGTGAGCGTGACGGTCTCCTTGGCGTTGCCCCGCTGCACGGTCCATGTCATCTTGTCGCCGGGCTTCATTTTCTTCAGCTTGTTGCGGATGTCGTTGGCGCTGGCGTCGCCCGAGCCGTCGACGGCGATCACAATGTCATGATCCACCAGCCCGGCCTTGTCCGCGGGCAGGCCGGGAATGATGTCCACCAGCAGCGTGGTGCGGGCCGGATTGAGGTTCAGATGCTTGCACAGTGCGGCTCCGGGCTGCTCCATCGTGACGCCCATCATGACCTTGGGCGGCACCAGGACGTTTCCCTTCTTGTCGACGTAGGTGCCGTCGGTGCGCGGCGTGAGGAACGCCGGCCGCGGTCCCTCGTTCGAGGCGGCGCCGGGCGCGGAGGGATTCGCCGCCGGAGTGGTGCCGCTCGCGGGAGTCGGAGTCTGGCCAGTCTTGGCGTCGGCGGGAGTGGCGGTCGTGTTCTTGGAAGCGTTCGTGGAAGCGCATCCCCACACCAGCGCGGAAGTCATCAACAGTGCGCCCAGCCGAATCCGTTGCGAAGATTTCATAGCCTCCAGTCTACCGTTCTCATGCCTTCGATCCGGGCGTTATCCTGAACGCATGAGAGCGCTGTCCGCGTTGGGTTCCGCCCTGTGCTGCCTGATCCTGGCCTGCACGCCGGTGCACACCTTCCCGAATTCCCTGCGGATCAACGAACCCGCAAAGCCGCTTCCCGTGGACGCGTGGCCATTCCGGCCCTACTCGATCGCCATTCATCCCCTCAGCTACTTCCCCGAGCCGAACTGGACTTCGAGCCAGCCGGAGATCACCAACATCGAGATCTACGTCGAATGCCTCGACCAGGATGGGCAGGCGACGCGCACACCGGGTGTCTTCTATCTGGAGGTGCAGGATCCCCAGTCAAAGGCGGTCAGCAGCTTCCAGGCCGACCTTTCCGACCTGGTCCAGAACTACAAGTACTGGGATTCCGTGATGAAGTGCTACCGCTTCCTCGTGCCCATTCCCTCGGGTTTCCACTGCGCCGGCGACCTGCACCTGAATGTGGAGGCCGATGTGAACCTGGGCTTTGGGACCCTGCTGAAGACCACGGCCAAGGTGGCTTGCCCGAACCATCAACCGTGACGTCCCGACGAGAGACCATCCGGGCCGACCTGCTGCTGCTGCTGGCCTCGGCGATCTGGGGAGCGGCGTTCGTGGCTCAGCAGAACGCCTCGAAAAGCCTGGACGCGCTTTCCATCCTGGCGATCCGCTTCCTGATGGGCGCCGCCATTTTGCTGCCCATCATCGTGGCGCGAAGAAAACGCCGCACCAGCATCGCCTCGCCGGCAAGACTGCTGTGGAGCGGCGGGATTTTCGCCGGGCTGGCAATGGTGGTCGCCGCCTACCTGCAGCAACGGGGATTGGAAACCACGACCGCCAGCAACGCCGGCTTCATCACCGGGCTCTATGTGCTCTTCGTGCCGCTCATCGGATTGATCTTCGGGCGGCGCGTCGGCTGGTCGGCATGGCTCGGCGTCTCGCTCGCCGCCGTCGGCCTCTACCTTCTGAGCGTCACCGCGGAGTTCCACATGAGCCAGGGCGACGCGCTGGTCCTGGCCTGCGCGGTGCTCTGGGCGGTTCACGTGCTGGTCATCGGCCGCTATGCGCCGCGCTGCGATCCGATCGAGCTGGCGGCGGTGCAATTCCTGGTCACGGGAGGCGTGGCCGCGGTGTTCATGATGCGCAACCCGCTGCCCGAATGGTCGAACATCTCGGCGGTGTGGATGTCGCTGATGTACCTGGGGGCGCTGGCCGTCGCCATCGCCTTCACGCTGCAGGTGATCGGACAGCGGACCGCTCCGCCAACCCACGCGGCGATCATCCTGAGCATGGAGAGCCCCTTCGCGGCCCTGACCGGAGCATGGCTGCTTTCGGAGCGCCTGTCGCAGCGGCAATATCTGGGCTGCGCGCTGATGCTGGCCGGCATTCTGGCCTCGCAACTTCTGGGGTCCTCCCGGCCCATTGAGGCCGCGGAAACCAAGTCCTGATCTTGCGATGATGATGCGGAAAATCGCCGCGAAACTCCTGCTAGAATGCCCGCCCGCTTGGGGATTGGTGTAACGGTAGCACGACTGACTCTGACTCAGTTAGTCCTAGTTCGAATCTAGGATCCCCAATTTCTGGTTGAGATACCAAGCGAAGAATGCCCCGTCGACCGGGGCATTTTTGTTTCCCACGCGCTTCGCGCGTTCATTCTTAGCATGCAGCGATGCGCATCGTCAGCCTGCTCCCCTCCGCCACCGAACTGCTCTGCCGGATCGGCGGCGCCGGCTCGCTCGTAGGGCGCAGCCACGAGTGCGACTTTCCCGCCCAGATCCAGGATCGCCCGGTGTTGACCCGGCAGATCACCCATGCGATCAGCAGCGCCGAGATCGACTCGCAGGTGCGGGCGGCGCTGGCCACGGGCAGCGGCGGCGCCAGCCTTTATGAACTTGACGAGCCGATGCTTCGATCGCTCAAGCCCGACCTGATCCTGACCCAGGACCTGTGCGATGTCTGCTCGATCGATCTGCGCACCGTTGAGCGGATCGCCGGCGACATGTCGCCGCGGCCGCGCGTGCTGAGCCTGAATCCCGCCAGCATCTGGCAGGTCTTCGACGACGCGCTGCGGATCGGCGAGGCGGCGCACCTGGAGGCCTCCGCCGAGCGCGCCATGGTGGAGTTGCGCGGCGAGTACTGGAGCGCGGTCGACTATGTGAACCCTTACATTCCCGGGCCGGAAACGCTCTTTTTGGAGTGGTGCGATCCGCCTTTCTGCGGCGGGCATTGGACGCCGGAGCTGATCCAGGCCGCGGGCGGTCGCCACTCGCTGCAATCGGCGGGCAAGAAGAGCCGCGTGGTGAGCGCCGAGGAAATCATCGCCGCCGCGCCGGAACGCGTGGTGGTCTGCCCCTGCGGATTCCCGCTGGAAAGGGCCTGGCAGGAACTCGATGTGCTGCGAAAGACCCGTTGGTGGCCGATGCTGCCCGCGGTGATGGATCGCAAGCCCGGCGCGATCGCGGTGGTGGACGGCAATCAGATGTTCAACCGGCCCGGGCCGCGGCTGGTGGACGCCTTTCGATGGCTGGTGGCCTGGCTCAACGATCGCCCCGAAGTGATGCCGCCGGATTTTCCCGTCCGCTACTCGCAGTGATGCACCGGCACTTTTGGCAGGCGGCGCGACCTCATGGCTCGGCGAACTTCTCAACCCGGCATTCCGCCCAGATTTCCCGCCTGATGACCTTAATTTAACCCGCACGGCTGGCATGCCGATTGCTTCATGTCGGGATCACCTGAAAGGAAGACGAAACCATGCGAACCGACAAGCTGACCACGATGGCCCAGGAGGCCCTGCAGAATGCCCAGAGCCAGGCGAATCTCGCCGGCCACGGAGAGTTGAGCCCCCTGCATCTGCTTCTCGCGGTTCTGGAGGAGAAGAACGGCATCGCCGGCAGCATTCTGCAGCGGGCGGGCGTGGACTCCAGCCGGGTGCGCGATGTCACCGAGGCCGAGCTTCGAAGGCTTCCCAAGGTGCAGGGCGCCAACGCCGCACCGGGCAGCGCGCTGATGCAGGTTCTGACCGACGCCGAGCGCGAGTCGCAGCGCATGAAGGACGCCTACGTCAGCACCGAGCATCTGCTGCTGGCGCTGGCCGAGACCAAGACCGCCGCCAAGGAGGTGCTGAGCACGGTGGGCGTGACCCGGGCGCGGATCCTGCAGTCCATCGAGGCGATCCGCAAGAGCAGCGGCAGCAGCGGCGCCAACGACCCCAACGCCGAGAGCGGCATGGAGGCCCTGAAGAAATACGCCATCGACCTGACGGAGCGCGCGCAAACCGGAAAGCTTGATCCGGTCATCGGCCGCGACGAGGAGATCCGCCGCTGCATGCAGGTGCTCAGCCGGCGCACCAAGAACAATCCCGTGCTCATCGGCGAGCCGGGCGTGGGCAAGACCGCCATCGCCGAGGGGCTGGCTCTGCGCATCGTCAACGGCGACTGCCCGGAGAGCATGAAGGATGCCCGCATTCTTTCGCTGGACATTGGCTCACTGCTGGCGGGAGCCAAATTCCGCGGCGAGTTCGAGGAGCGCCTCAAGGCCGTGTTGCGCGAAGTCGCCGCCGCCGAGGGCTCGATCATTCTCTTCATCGACGAACTGCACACGATTGTCGGCGCGGGCCAGACCGAGGGATCTCCCAGCGCCGGCAATCTGCTCAAGCCCGCGCTCTCGCGCGGCGAGCTGCGCTGCATCGGCGCCACCACGCTGGCGGAATATCGCAAGCACATTGAAAAAGACGCGGCCTTCGCGCGGCGCTTCCAGCCGGTCTTCGTGGGCGAGCCGAGCGTGGAGGACACCATCACCATTCTGCGCGGCCTGAAGGACCGCTACGAGGCGCACCACGGCGTGCGCATCCAGGATGGCGCGATCGTGTCCGCCGCCACGCTGAGCCACCGCTACATCGCCGACCGCTTCCTGCCCGACAAGGCCATCGATCTGATCGACGAATCCGCCAGCCGCCTGCGCATCGAGAACGACTCCATGCCCGCGGTGCTGGACGTGATCCGGCGCGAGATCATGCGCCTGCAGATCGAGCGCGAATCGCTCAAGATCGAGAAGGACGCCGACAGCCGCAAGCGCCGGGACGCCATCGAAGCGGAGCTCGCCGGACTGCAGGACCAGAACCGCAAGCTCACCGCGCAGTGGGAGCTGGAGAAGAAGGACCTGGACGCCATCAAGGCCTGCAAGTCGGAGATGGACCGCAAGAACACCGAGCTGGAGCAGGCGCAGCGCGCCGGCCAGCTGGAGAAGGCGGCGCGGATCCAGTACGGCGAGATGCGCGAGCTGGAGGTGCGCCTGAAGAAGGCATCCGACGCACTGCACGCGCGGATCGCCACCGGCGCCGCGCTGGTGCACGAGGAAGTGGACTCCGAGCAGGTCGCCCAGATCGTCGCCAAGTGGACCGGCATTCCCGTGAGCCGCCTGATCGAGAGCGAGCGCGAGAAGCTGATTCGCATGGAGGAGCAGCTGCAGAAGCGCGTGGTCGGCCAGGGCGACGCCGTGAAATCCGTCGCCGACGCCGTGCGCCGCAGCCGCGCCGGCCTGGGCGAGGCGCACCGACCCATCGGCAGCTTCCTCTTCCTGGGGCCGACGGGCGTCGGCAAAACTGAATTGTGCAAAGCCTTGGCGGAGTTCCTCTTCGACACCGAGGACGCCATGGTGCGCATTGACATGAGCGAGTTCATGGAGTCGCACTCGGTGGCGCGGCTCATCGGCGCGCCTCCCGGCTATGTGGGATACGAGGAGGGCGGTCGCCTCACCGAGGCCGTGCGCCGCCGCCCCTACGCGGTCATCCTCTTCGACGAGATGGAGAAGGCTCATCCCGACGTCAGCAACGTGCTGCTGCAGGTGCTCGACGATGGCCGCCTCACCGACGGCCAGGGACGCACCGTCGACTTCACCAACACGATCATCGTCATGACCAGCAACATCGGCGCCCAGGCCATCCTGGAAATGGCCGAGCAGGGCCAGCCCGACTCCATCATCGACGCGCATGTCCGCGGCGAACTGAAGAAGCACCTGCGCCCCGAACTGCTCAACCGGATCGACGAGACCATCGTCTTCCACCAGCTCACCAAGAAGCAGCTCGCCGGCGTGGTCGAGATCCAGGTGAAGTTGCTGCAGAAACGGCTGAAGTCGCGCGGACTGGACCTGGCCATCTCGCCCAAGGCGATCGAGGCGCTGGCCAGCGAGGGCTATGACCCTTCGTTCGGAGCCCGGCCGCTGAAGCGGGTCATCCAGCAGCGGCTTGAAAATGCGATCGCCGGAAAGATCCTGCAGGGAGCTTTCCAGGATGGCGACACCGTGCAGGTGGATTTCAACGGGCAAAGCTTCACCTTCGCGGGGAAGGCCGCCGCACAGGTCGCGAAGTCCGCATAAATCGCCTCCGGGCGGGGCTGGAAAATACGCGCGTGGAATGGTGAAAAAACCCCTTTGGAAAGGGACAATCTGGCCTTTTTTTCCGGATTGCCCTTTGCCTTGATGGCGTTTGTCATCCACAATGAGGCGAGCGGTTCGGTGACCCACATTTTGACCCATATCGAAAGATCCTCATGAAGACCAAGCCTGTCCGTTTGATCACTCTCCTTCGCCTTGCCATCGTCGCCATCGGGTTCGCGGTTCCCGGCGCCTTCGCCTCGGACTTCGCCTCGCCGCTGCAACCGGCGGCCGCTCATGGGGGCGGCGGACTGGGTCAGAACCATCCGATCCCCGGCGTCACCGAAGTTGCCCTGGACCCCGCGCTGCTGGCACAACTTCCGGAGTCGGGCCCCTTCACGCTGCTTGGCTTCCCCATCGGCAACGGACAGACCGTCGACCTTGAACTCGAGCGCTTCCATGTGGAACTGGCCGGCGCGCACGCCGAGGTCTCCTCCGTCAACTCCAAGAACCAGATCGTCACGCAATCGGTCTTCAACCTGGGCGATGTCGTGCAGTTCCGCGGAGGCATCATCGGCGACGAGGGCTCCAAGGCCTTCCTGAGCTTCTCCAGCACCGCCAACGCGGGCATCCTGGTCGGCTCCGACGGCGCGACTTGGATCATGAGCGACGGCGAAGTCGACCACCGCGGTCCCATCGTCATCACCAGCATGACGGAGCTTCCTCCCAACATCATCAACTGGAAGCCCTTCTCCTGCGGCACTGACACCAACGTGATCCCCCAGGACGGCGACATCGACGACACCCAGGAGGGCTCGATCATGAACGCCATCGCCGGCTGCAAGGTGGTGACAGTCTATGTCGAGACCGACTTCCAGCTGTACGGCAAGCTGGGATCGAACTCGACTGCACTGACCAACTACATCCTGCAGATGGCCGGCGCGGCCAACATCATCTATTACAAGGATCTCAAGGTCGACCTGCGCCTTGCGGGCTGGTTCATCTACACCTCCGACGCGGCGGACGGTTTCGGCACCTACACCAACGACGGCAGCAGCGCTCTCAATGCCGTCCGAAGCAAGTGGCAATCCAGCCCCTACACCGGCTACAGCCGCAACCTGGTCTCCTATCTCACCTCGCAGAACACCGGCGGCGGCGTTGCATGGGTGGGCCAGATTTGCTCGACCTCATTCGACTACTCCATGTGCGGCAATTTGGACGGCGCCTTCCCCTACCCGCTCAGCCTGCGCAATTCGCAGAACTGGGACATCATGGTTTTCTGCCACGAGATGGGCCACAACTTCAGCGCTCCGCACACCCATGATCAGGGCCTGGACAATTGCTACACCGGCTCGGGCCTGGGCTCCTGCGTAGCTCCCGACGGCAACTATCCGCCGATCGGCGGCACCATCATGAGCTACTGCCACTTGTGCCCCAGCGGCATGACCAACATCAATCTGATCTTCCACTTCGGCCAGACCGGAAGCATGATCTCCTACGTCGCGGGAAGGCCCTGCGTCGGCGGCTGCGGATCCATGACGATCAGCGCCACGCAGAACCAGACCGACCAGGTGAGCCTCTCCTGGACTTCCGATCCCAGCGCGATCAGCTACACCGTCTTCCGCCGCCTGCCCGACACCACCTCGCCGAAGGACTTGAACCTTCCCGTGGCGATCGGCACGGTGGTCGGCACCACCAAGGTGGACGCCTCGATGGTCTGCGGCAAGAACTATGAGTACTACGTTCGCGCCAACTACACCACGTCGCCGACCGGATCCGCGACGGGCATGATGAGCGACATCGCGATCGGCGCCGCAATCTGCTCCAACGACATCGACAACCTGATGGGCTGGGGCATCAACACCTTCAGCGAGCGAACGGTTCCCGTGGGTCTGGTCGGCAAGCAGATCGCCGCCGGCTACAACCACAGCATCGTCCTGAAGAAGAACGGCTCCGTGCAGTGCTGGGGCAACAACGCCAACGGACAGACCGCCGCGCAGCCGGGCATCGCCGGCGCTCTGCAGGTCGCCGCGGGCTACCGCCACAGCGCGGCCCTGCTCGCCGACGGCACCGTGCAGTGCTGGGGCGCAGGAACCACCTCCGGAAGCAGCCCGAACTACGGCCAGTCCATCGTGCCCGCGGGGTTGACCGGCGTGACGCAGATCGCCGCGGGCGGTTTCCACACCCTGGCCCGCAAGTCCGATGGAACCATGGTCTGCTGGGGCAGCAACCTGCAGGGCCAGTGCACCATTCCAGTGGGTCTGCCCCCGGTGGCGCAGGTCGCCGCGGGATATTTCCACACCCTCGCGCTGCTCACGGATGGAACCGTGCGGGCCTGGGGCTACAACTTCAACGGCCAGACCACGGTGCCGGTCGGACTTGACCATGTCGTGAAGATCGCCGCGGGCGCCTATCACAGCATCGCCTTGAAGGACGATGGCTCGATCGTGTGCTGGGGCGCGGGCACCACCAACACCGGCTCGAGCAACAACTACGGTCAATCCATCGTCCCAAGTGATTTGACGGAAGTCGCGGAAATCTCGGGCGGCGGCAAGCACACCGTGGTGCGGCAGACCAATGGCCTGATCCGCTCCTGGGGCTACAACTCCTCGGGCCAGTGCAATTCGCCCGCGGGCTACCGCGCCGAGTCCATTTCAGCCGGCTTTGAATTCACCATCGGCATGTTCAACCAGAACGACGAGGATGGCGATGGTGTGATCGGCTACCTGGACAACTGCCCGCTGACGGCCAACGCCGATCAGACCGACTGCGACGGCGACGGCTTCGGCGACGTCTGCGCCATCGCCATGGGCGAGGTGGACGACATGGACAGCAACGGCGTTCCCGACTGGTGCCAGTACGCCTACGGCGATCTGGACTTGAGCGGCGAAGTGGACGGTGGCGACATCGGCCTCTGCCTGCTGGACTTCGGACCCTGCCCGGGATGCCCGGCGGATCTCGACGGTTCCGGCGAGGTGGACGGCGGCGACATCGGCCTGATCCTGCTGAACTTCGGGGATGTTCCCTAAGCGATCGTCGCGCGACAAAGCAACAACTCTCGCCGCGGCTTCACCGTCGGATCGAAATGAGTCGAGTCACTCGACGGTGACGCTCTTGGCGAGATTGCGCGGCTTGTCCACATCCTTGCCGCGCAGCACCGCGGCGTGGTAGGCCAGCATCTGCAGCGGAATCACGGTCACCAGCGGCTGCAGCAGCTCCGGCACGTTGGGCACGTAGAAGACTTCCTCGGCCATGGTGCGGATGTGGTCGTCGCCCTCGGTGGCGATTGCGATCACATGGCCGCCGCGGCTGCGGACTTCCTGGATGTTGGAGAGGACCTTCTCGTACTGGCTGTTCTTGGTGGCGATGAAGACGCAGGGCATGCCGTTGTCGATCAGCGCGATGGGCCCGTGCTTCATCTCCGCGGCGGGCATGCCCTCGGCATGGATGTAGGAGAGTTCCTTCAGCTTCAGCGCGCCCTCGAGGGCGACGGGCCAGTTGAGGCCGCGACCCAGGAAGAGCCAGTTCTCGCGGTCGATGTACTTGGAGACGGAGTCCTTGACCTTGTCGCTCACCAGCAGGGTGCGCTCGATCGCGTCGGGGATCTGCTCAAGCGACTTCAGGAAATTCGAGACGAAATCGTTGGCGAGGTAACGGCGGCGGCCCACGAAGAGCGCCAGCATGGAGGCCACCATCACCTGGCCGACGAAGGCCTTGGTGCTGGCCACGCCGATCTCGGGGCCGACGCGCAGGTAGACGCCGGCGTCGGTCTCGCGGCTGATGGTCGAGCCGACGACATTGACCACGCCGAGCGAGAACGCTCCGCGCTGCTTGGCTTCCTGGAGCGCGGCGAGCGTGTCGGCGGTCTCGCCCGACTGGCTGATCGCCACGACCACAGTGCCCTCTTCGACGATCGGATTGCGGTAGCGGAACTCGCTGGCGTAGTCCCAGTCCGAGTTCACCTTGCCCAGCTCCTCCATCAGGTAGGAGGCGATCATGCAGGCGTGCAGCGCCGTGCCCTGGCCGACGAAGATGAATCGCCGCGCCGTGGCCAGCATCTTGGCGTTCTGCATCACGCCGCCGAGCACGATCTGCCCGCCGCGCGTGTCAGCCCGGCCCTGCAGGCAGGTGCGCAGCGCCCGCGGCTGCTCGTAGATTTCCTTGAGCATGAAGTGCTCGAAGTTGCCCAGCTCGATCTCGGCCAGGTCAAACTCGAGCTCCTTCACTTGGGCGTTGACCGGAACATCGTCGACGGTCGAGGTGCGGAAACTGTCGCGGGTGAGCTTGGCCACGGTGTAGTCGGCCAGCGTGAAGGCCTGCGTGGTGTGGGCCACGATGGCGCTGGAGTCGCTGGCCACCACGTACTCGTCCTTGCCCACGCCCACCATCAGCGGGCTGCCCTTGCGGGCCACGACCAGGACATCGGGCTCTTCCTTGCAGATGACGGCGATGGCGTAGGCGCCGGTGACCTCGCGCAGCGCCGCCTGCACGGCCTTCTCCAGGTCGCCCTTGTAGAGCTCGCCGATCAAGTGGGCGAGCACCTCGGTGTCGGTCTCGCTCTGGAAGGTGTGGCCCTTGTCCTCCAGGTACTTCTTGATGCTGGAGTAATTTTCAATGATGCCGTTGTGAATGATGGAAATGCCGTGGCCGAGCTTCTTGTCGTCGTTGTGGGGATGGGCGTTGACGTCGGTCACGCCGCCGTGGGTGGCCCAGCGGGTGTGGGCGATGCCGATCGTGCCCTTGAAGCCGCCGGTCCGCTCGACCAGCTCCTCCAATTTGCGAACGCGACCAATGCTCTTGGCGATCTCCATTTTCCCGTTCATGATGGCGATGCCGGCGGAGTCATACCCGCGGTACTCGAGCCGCTTCAGCCCCTCCAGAAGGATGGGAAGCGCGGGACGGCGACCGATATAAGCAACAATGCCACACATAAACGAACCTCCACGGGGCGGGAATCTGCTCGGCGAGCAGGGAATCGAACTACTAGAGTAGCAGGCGAAACGGGTTCAAAGCGATCTTGAACTTTGGGGAACATCGGACCAAATGGGGCGGCTCTTGAAGTGAATCCCGAACTCAAATCAAAACTTCGCCAGCAGCTCAGGGGCCTCGCGTCGAATCCGGAGATCTCGGCGCAGATCGCGCGTCGTCTCCTGGAATGGCCTTCGTGGAAAACCGCAAAGGTGATTATGGGATTCATGGCCATGGGCAGCGAGCCCGATGTCATGCCGGCACTGCGGGAGGCATTCGCGCGCGGGGCAAAGATCGCTTTTCCGATCGTCGATGGCGAGTCGATCCAGCCCGGCGCGGTGGCGTCGATGAGCGACGAACACTTCAAGGTGGATGCCATGGGAGTGCGCAGCCCGAGCGCCTGGACGCCGATCGAGATCGGCGCGATCGATGTGGTGCTGGTGCCGGGCGTGGCCTTCGACCGCAGCGGCGCTCGCCTTGGACGCGGCGGCGGACACTACGACCGCTTCCTGGCGCAGCTCGCGGCGCGCACCACGACCGTGGGCGTGGCCGACGCTCGGCGGATCGTCGACCGCGTGCCCGTGGAGCCTCACGATCGCCGCGTGAAATGGCTGGTCAGCGACGCCGAGGGCGTTGCGGAAACCAAGCCCGGCCTGCCGATATAGGATTCCCAAATGGTCCTCTCCAGTCAAAGCATTCGTTCGGACAGTCGTCGGTTGATGTCAAGCGACGGGCGGCGCGGCCGCGGCCGTGGATGGAAGTTCCTGGCGCTGCTGGCGATCGTCGGTGTCGGCGTCTGGCTGGGCTGGCGCTACCTCGGATCGTCGCCGGAGATTCCCGCGTCGGAGGTTCGCCATGACGACGACACTTCGAAGACATTGATTTCCCAGGGGCCCAAGCCCGGGGAGGTTCCGCTGGAGAACAAGTCCTCGACGAGCACCACCCCCTCGCTCTCCAACGCCGTGATCGGCGAGGAGAAGCCCGCCGCGAATCCCGCGCCGGCGGAAACGAAGAATTCCGCGGAGCCGGCCACCACCACGCAGCCTGAGGTGAACGCACCGGACGACACGGCCGCGGTGAACTCCGCGCTGCAGGCGGCACTGGCCCAGATCGACAGCGATCCCGTCCGCGCCCGCGACGCGCTCACGCGCCTGCTCGAAGGCTCGGCCATCTCGCCGGCGGATCGGCTCAAGGGATACGAAGGCATCAACAAGGTCAACGCAGTGCTCACCTTCAGCGAGCGCGTGCTGGCCAACGATCCCTACGCGCAGCAATACACGGTCAAGGAGGGCGACTCGCTCTCCAACATCCGCAAGGCTTTGAACCTGGACTGCGAGTGGCGCTTCCTGCAGCGGATCAACCATCTGGCCACCGAGCGGTCAATCCGCGTCGGCCAGGTGCTCAAGGCTCCCAAGGACGCCTTCCACGGTGAGGTGCGCAAAGCGGAGTTCCGCCTGAACATCTTCGAGGGCGACGGCCCCAAGCGGGTGATGGTGGCGAGCTATCCGATTTCGCTGGGCGAGTTCAACAGCACGCCGACCGGTGCGTTTGCGATCCGGCCTCGCAGCAAGCTCATCGATCCGGAGTGGCGCAATCCGCGCACCGGCGAGCATTTCCAGAGCAACGATCCCAAGAACCCGATCGGCGAGCGCTGGATCGGCCTCAAGGGAATCGAGCCGCACAACAAGGCTTTCGAGGGCTACGGCATCCACGGCACGATCGACCCGGGGTCGATCGGCCAGCAGGCGAGCATGGGGTGCATCCGCATGTACCCGCAGGATGTCGAGGTGGTCTACGAGCTGCTGACTGAGCCGAACTCGATCGTCACGATTGCTCCGTGATTTGATCGCTTTGCAGAAAGCGGTGACCCCAGTCGCTCAGAGCAAATCGCTTTGCGAAAAGAAGTAGCCCCAGTCGCTCAGACAACGCTCCGGGCTCGCAGACTCGCCCTGCGCTAAACTCGCTTTGTGGGGCTACTTCTTTTCGCGACGCAGGAATTCCAGATCGCCTGGTGATAGCAACCCACTCACTGCGCACAAACAATTTCGCCCCGACTCATGGAACGGGGACGCGCACTCCGTCCGAGTTTTCCGGACTCTTTCGGGTACGGGGAGGTCCACCACGAAGGGTGAATGGATTTGAAGGTATGGGCAGAGGCTTGTACTCAGGAAGTTTTGCGGCCTGCTCAGCGGTCAGGATTCCGCGAATGGCCATGACTGTTTTTTCCTCAACCTTTTCCCTCCGATGAAGCAGCGCCTTGAAGTCATTTACATTTTTATCAAAGTCCTCGCCGGTGAACGTTGTTGAGGTGAGCTTCCAATGCTTCATCATCAATTCTTCAAACGCGCGATTCAGCGTTTCAACTCCCTCGGCCCTCTCAACATCTAATGACACAACCACCGCTGCCTCGGCTTGACCAAGATCGGGGAGATGTCGAGCAACTTCCAATGCATCCAACCCGGAACCCCGCTCCGTCGGAACTTGCGGAAACATCAACTCGCGAGCTCTCCAGATGAAATCTTGCCGCTTGTCTTCGGCCAGGGATGCGGCGATTTTTGGCAGCCAGCGGAGACTCGACTCGGCACGTAGGAACTGTGACGTTTCATTCTTCGCTTCCAAAGTCGTTCGTTCATCTCGAATGGTTTGATTCGAATCAGGATCTTTTGCCGCCTCCATTTTCTCCTGCAGGATGGCGGCCTCGATGCGTGATTCAAGGAGCGATTCTGTGAAGCGCTTGGAAAAAGGAGTGATCTCACTCCAATATTGCTGAACTACTTGCTTCGCCTC
Organism: Planctomycetota bacterium; assembly: GCA_021414025.1. Lineage (NCBI taxonomy): Bacteria > Pseudomonadati > Planctomycetota > Planctomycetota bacterium. The sequence goes on from JAIOPG010000005.1 coordinate 94,130, forward strand.
CTCTCGCAATTCATTCGCTTCAATGGCTTCGATGTAGGGCAATGCGAATAACCCTATGTCAATTCTGGCCGCCACGAAAAAGGGGACAACATCCGAACATCGTGCTCTCCACCTTCCGGCTTCGAAGAGAGTTTTCGCCTTTGCGCGAACCTCCAAATCGATCGCAACACCAATCTCATCGCATCTCGCGTCGATTTTGCCCAATGTTGCTTTCTCCGTCTCATCGCGCAGTTTTAAGAACTGGCGGATCGCCTGATACATAGTTGCTTTCACGCTCGCCGAATCACGCGGCGCCGATCTGACTGCCTCCATTTCCGCTTCCGACATTCCAGCAGACATCACTCTGTTGCTTCGAGGGCCGATGCTGGGAGTTGCTTCTTCTACAAGCATCCGATCCTTCTCCATGCTTTCCTCGATGAGCTTGTCGAAAGCGGATCGGTTTTCCTCAGGTACTCGAATCGCCAACAGGTATTCGCGATAGTCCCGTGCAGACGCTGGTCTCCACGTAAATTGAACGCCTCCAAATTTCACCATCATGACATACGGTCTGCTTACCACCTCTCCGATGACCATGAAAGGATCGCTCGGCGCTGTCGCGTCATCCGTCACGGTCGCGGTATCAGGTGGCGATGCTGGCTTATTCGAAACTTGCGGCCTTGCGTCATCGCCGTAGGCAACAGCACAACTGAGGATGAACGGAATGATGGAGATTGGTGGCTTCATGATGGCGGCGCCGGGAGCGGCCGGGCGGTGAAGGGATTCGATGGGATCTTCAGCGGCTTGTACTCGGGGAAATTGGCGGCCTGCTCCGCGGTCAGGATTCCGCGGACGGCGTTGTAGGTCTTCTCCTCAAGTTTCTCGCGCTGAACGAGGAGCTCCTTGTATTCGGCCTTGCCCTTCTCGAATTCCTGCTTGTTCCCGCCGGAGAACTGGGATCTCCAATAGGTCATTAACAGGGCGTCGAACTTCTGATCGAGGGCTCCGATCGCATCGGAGCGCTCCCGGCCCAGCGCGGCGATCTTCGCCTTCTCGGCTTCGCCCACGCTTGGAAGATTGACCGCGAACCGGACCGCGTCCTGCCCGACTCCCTTCTCCGAGGGCACCTGCGGGAACATCAAGTCGCGCGCCTTCTCGATGTAGTCCCGGCGCTCCGCCTCGGGAAGCGCCGCCGCGATCATGGGCAGCCACTTGAAGTTCGCTTCGGCGCGCTGAAAGAGCGGCGCCCCCTTTCGCATTTCGCACTTGCGAATCTCCGCCCCCAGTGTCGCCTTGTCCCCGCCCTTCTCCAGTTTGTCGCGCAGACTCAGGATCTCCATCGACATCAGGGAGTTCAATTCGACGGCCTCCTTGGAAGTCGGCGTGATCTCCCGCCAATATTGCTGAAGGACGCGCTTCGCCGGATCACCGCCCTCCTTCATGGAGTCGATGACCGGCATCGCGAGTAACCCGATGTCGATCATGCACGCGGTGACGGGATAGGAGACATCCGAGCAGCGAGCCCTCCACCGCGCGGCCTCGAAGGAGCGCCTGGCGCTTTCGCGCGCTGCCGGATCCAGCGTGATCCCCAGCTCGCCGCAGCGGGCGTCGATCTTGTCCAGCGTGTCCCGCTCGGCCTTGTCGCGGGCAATCAGGAATTGATGGACGGCCTGACGCATCGCCAGCTGCACGCCGGGCGGATCCGGCGCGTAGATGGCGGCCTTCTGCGCGTCCGTCATGTCCGGCGTGATTTGCTTTCGCATCGGCGGTCCCATGCCGGGAGCCGAGTCATCGATCAACTTCTGATCCGCGACCGCGCTCTCGACGAAGAGCTCGTCGAAGGAGGGCCGGTACTCCGCGGGAACCTGGATCGCCGTCACATAGGCGCGGTAGTCGTTCGCGGAGGGCGGCCGCCACAGCGAGACCACGGGCCCGGTCTTCACCTTCAGCGCATAGGTCCGGGTCACCACCTCGCCGACGACCATGAAAGGGTCGGCCGGAGCTTGCGCCGCGCTCGTGGCATTCGCCGGCGCCGACGACTGCCCCTGGGGTTGCGCCCATGCGTCGTTGTTGAAGGCGATCGCGCAAGCGACGAGGATCGAAATGATGGAGAGGGATCGAATCATGGCTTTCCCATTCTGGGTTTGTTGAGTTCGTCCGGCTTGTTGATCGTGTTCATCTTGTCGAATGCATCCACCTGCGCGTGACGGACCTCCCGCTCTTTGAGCAGCGTCCGGGTGGAATAACCCAGGCCGATCGCCAGCGCGGCCACGACGATGGCCAGGGCGGCGACCGCGAGCTTGTGGCGGCGGACCACTTTCCGCAATCGATACATGGTGTCGGGCGGATGCGCCATGACCGGCTTGTGGATGAAGAATCGCTGGATGTCAGCCGCCAGTCCGCCGGCGGATTCGTAGCGGCGGCCGCGGTCCTTCTCCAGCGCCTTCATCACGATCCAGTCCAGATCGTCGCGGAGCACTCCCGGCAGCTTCGCCGCATCGACGCTCCGGGCCTTGGCGGCGGCGTTCAACTCCGCCTCGGCCAGCGATTGCATGCGGTAGGAAGGGGGCGGCGGTTCCTTTTCGCGGATCGCCTTGATGATCTCGTCGGAAGTGGTCCGGTGCATCTTGCCCGAGGGGAAAAGCGTCTGTCCGGTCAGCAATTCATAAAGCAGAACTCCGAGCGAATAGATGTCGCTGCGCGTGTCGATGTCCAAGCCGCCCAAGCCCACCTGCTCGGGGCTCAAGTAGGCCGGCGTGCCGATCATCTGCTCGTGGGCGGAGAAAAGCGTCGGGTCGGCCCGACTCTGGTGAATGGCTTTGGCGATGCCGATGTCGATCACCTTGGGCACGGCCGCGCCATCGATCACCGAGATGATGATGTTCGAGGGCTTGAGGTTGCGATGGACGACGCCCTTCTGGTGAGCGTGCTGCACGGCGCCGCAGACCTGCACGAAGAGGTCGAGCCGCTGACGGATGGTGAGCTTGTGCGCGTCGGCGTACTCGGTGATCTTGACGCCGCGCACCAGCTCCATGACGAAGTAGGGCCGCCCCGTCACGGTGGCGCCGCCATCCAGGATCCGGGCGATGTTGGGATGGTCCATCGCCGTCAGCGCCGCGCGATCGGCCTCGAAACGGGCGAGGACATTGCGGGTGTCCATGCCCAGCTTGATCAGTTTCAGGGCCACGCGGCGGTGATTCGGCGCCTCCTGCTCGGCCAGGTAGACCACGCCGGTGCCGCCGGCGCCGATCTGCTGGAGAATCTTGTAGCGGCCGATGCGGGCGCCGGAATTTTCGGCAGACAGGGCTTCATCGGCGTTCGCCGCGGGCGCCGGCGAATGCCTGGGGTAGGTGGCGGCACTGTCGCGGGCCTGGAGCATCGCCTCGATGCGATGCCGAAGCGCGTCATCACCCTGGCAGGCCTCCTTGAGAAAAGCGATTTGCTGCCGTGGCGTGGCCAGCTGCAGCGCGGCGTTGAGAAGGGATTGCTCTTGTTCCGTGGGTGGACTCATGTCGTAACCGACCGTTTGATACACGACGCATCGTAATGGAACAAGCGTGACGGTCTGGCGCAGAAATTCCCGTGCCGACATTGGCGCTTTGCGGAAAGAAGTAGCCCCAGTCGCTCAGACAACGCTCCGGGGCTCGCAGACTCGCCCCTGCGCTAAACTCGCTTTGTGGGGCTACTTCTTTCCGCGACGCGGGATGTCAAACTTGCCTGGTGATAGCACTTTGATTTCTGCGCCATCACCACGCATTTTCGTTACGATTTTGCCATGCCCAAGCCCGGTTGCCTCGAATTCTTCGACTCTCCCACGGACAAGCCCTTCGTCATCGAGCACGTGAGCGACGAGTTCACCAGCGTCTGCCCCAAGACGGGGCACCCGGATTTCGGATCGGTCACGCTGCGCTACGAGCCCGCGGCGGTGTGCGTGGAGCTCAAGAGCCTGAAGCTCTACTACCAGAGCTTCCGCAACGATGGGATCTTCTACGAGGCCGTGACCAACCGCATACGCGATGACCTTGCGACCGCGATGAGCCCGCGCTGGATGCAGGTCATCACCGAGTGGAAGGGCCGCGGCGGAATCCGCAGCCGCATCGTCGCCAGCCACGGCCAAGTGCCCGCGGCGTGGGTGAAATAAGATCGCGCCCCGATGACCCACCTGCTCGCCGAAAGCCTGCTGCACTCCAGCACTCCGTTCGCACTGCGGATGGGCAGCGGCTTCGGCATCCGCTGGTATGGCCTGGCCTATGCCGCGGGTTTCCTGGTGGCGTGGCTGCTAATGCGCTGGATGTCCGTTACGCGGCGCTCGCCCATGAGCCGGTCGCAGGTGAGCGACTTCCTCACCTGGGCCGTGCTTGGCGTGATCGTCGGCGGGCGCGTCGGCCACGTGATCTTCTATGACCACGCCCTGCTCTGGACATTCACCAGCGAGTTTCCATTCTGGGGGCTGCTGTTCATTCACAAGGGCGGCATGTCCAGCCACGGCGGCATCATCGGCGTGGTGATCGCGGTCTGGTGGTGGTGCCGGCGCAACCAGATGCACTTCACGCATCTCACCGACCTGACGGCATGGAGCTGCTGCATCGGTCTAGGTTTGGGCCGCTACGCCAACTGGATCAACGGCGAGCTGTGGGGAAAGCCGCTGCCGGTTTCGATGCAGGCGGAGAGCCCATGGTGGAGCGTGAAGTATCCCGAGGAGCTGCTGCGGCCCGGCGTGATCAGCGAGTCGACGCTGCTGCTGCTGAAGCCGCTGGTGCCGGCTTCAAGCGCGACGGTCGCGGCGGGCATGCAGGTGGCGCCGATTTCGGTGACGGGAGCGATCGAGCGCGGCAACACGGCGGAGATGCTCTACGCGGCGTGCTACGGCGGCGATGTGGCCGTGCGGGCCAAGGTGGCGCAGTATCTGGTCGCCTACTACCCGAACAACTTTCTGCAGGCGATCAGCGACGGCGTGGTGCTCTTCGCGCTGCTCTCGCTGGTGTGGCTGAAGCCGCGCAAGCCGGGCGTGATCACGGGATGGTTCTTCCTGGGCTACGGCACGCTGCGACTGGCCACCGAGCAGCTGCGCGAGATTGATCCCGGCGTGTTCATGATCGGGCCCGCGACGCTGCCGATGCTCCTGAGCATGGCGATGATGGCGGGCGGCGTGGTGATCTGCATCGCCAGCAGCCGCCGCGCGATGCCGACGGTGGGCGGGTTGCTGCGGACGAACTAACCCTGATTCGGCCGCATGGCGTCGTGATAGATCGGCACTGAATTTTCCCAGGCTTTTTCCCACAAGCGGAAGCCGCCTTCAAAAGCGTTGGCGTTGTCGCCCAGGCGGCATCCCGCCGGAAGTTCCTTCAAGTTCCTGGAGTTGCCGCCGCCGAGCACCACTTCATCGGGAATCAGCGCGGCGCTGAGGATGTGGACCACATCGGCCACGGCGGTGCGCCACTTCTTCTTCCCCAGACGCTTCAGGCCGCGCAGTCCGACATAGTCCTCGAAAGAGCGGCCCTTCTTGTAGGGAAGGTGCGCGAGTTCCATCGGCAGAATCTGACGGCCCGCGATGAAGCAGGATCCGAGCCCGGTGCCCAAGCCGAGGAAGAGCATGCTCCCGCTGTTGTAGCTGCCGACCGCCTGCATGGCGGCGTCGTTGAGAATCTTCACGGGCAGGCCGAAGTCGTTGTCGTAGTCGAAGTCGGTCCAGCCCTTGCCAAGATTGACCGGGTCGTGCAGCGGTCGGTTCGCCTTGATCGGCGCCGGAATGCCGATGGACACCGCGTCATAATGCCAGCCCGCCGCCAGCGCCTTCACGCCATCCACCATCATGCGCGGCGTCAGCGTGGGGCCGCTGTCGAACTCGCGCTTCTGCGGGTCTGTCGGGACGCGGATCTTGACATGCGTGCCGCCAATGTCGATCGAGAGGATGTTCATTCGCGGATGGTAGCTATGCGCAGCGATCACCAGTGACCGCGAAATAAATCTGTTCTTGCTGCAAGGCGACCGCCGACCATTGGTGCGCGGAGGCGAATTCCAAAGCGGCGGCACTCAGTTTCTGTCGAAGCGATTGATCCTTCAACACGCGATTCAGTGCGGTGCACAGTTCGGTGGTGTCGCGTGGATCCTTGAGGATCAACGCGTTGGATTCATTCGCGAGCATGCTTGAAATGCCGCAATACTTTTCGCCGCTCAACACCACGGGCAGGCCATGCGACATCGCCTCCATCACCACCATGGCGAATGTGTCTTCGAGCGTTGGATGCACAAGGCAATCCGCGGCGAGATACGCATCGTTGATGTCATTCAATGCCCCGAGAAAGTGAACGCGGGCTTCGATGCCAGCCGCCTTCGCGTGATCGCGATACTCCGGGATGTGCACGGCATTGCCGACGACGGCGAGCCAGGTGTCGGCGTCGAGCTTGGCCATCGCCGCAAGTAGCGTGTCCAGCCCCTTCTTTGCATAGTCGTTGCCGATGAAGAGAAGGCCATTCCCCCCTGCCGGCAAACCCAGCCGCTGCCGCGCGGCGAGTCGCGCGACAGGCGTCGATGGCGCAGCGGGAAGCGTGACGCCAGGTGTCAGCACCTGCAGCAAGCTCGCGGAGTCGGGAAAGGCGCTGGCCATCTGCGACATCAAAGTTTTTGATGTCGCCACGATGCAGCGATTGTGCATGGGTGCAAATCGCGCGCGCTCCAGACGGATGTAGGTCATCAGGCGCGGACTGGTCCACACTTTCAGCCATCGCATCAACCGCTGCCCCCCGCTGACTCCGTGAAACAATTTGTAATGCGTCGGCAGCACATGCACGGTCTGCACCTGGCCGCTCCAGCAATTTTCGTGCGATTGCACCACATCGAAGCCGTGCTGCGTGGCCCTCTTTGTGGCGTTCGCGTACCAGAGCTGGTTCATCCATCTCGACTTCTTCAGCGGCGACGAAACGGTGTGGTAGGTCACGCCCGGCCATTTGTGATTGATCTGCTGGGCGAAGACGTGGATCTCGTGGCGCTGCGCGAGCTGCTCGACCAGCGCGATGGAATAACGCTCCGCTCCGCCGCCGGTCGGCGAGAACACGCGATTGAGCACGGCGATGCGAAGGCGACGGGTTGGGTTGTCGCTCGACGGACCCATTACGCGCGCCGCCGGTCTTCGTAGCGCGTGGCCAGCTTCAGCCAGAGGTGCAGCAGACTGGTCGAGCGGACGACGGGGATGCGCGGCAGCTGCGTGAAGTCCTCGCCCGGTTGGCAGCGGCTTCGCTGCGTGGTTGTGGCCGACTCATATCCCGCGGCCCGCACCAGGGCGACATGCTCCTGCGTGAAGTCACCGTAGGGGTAGCAAAAGTGGCGCACGGGCGAGCCCGTCGCGCTTTCCAATTGCGATTTGCAGGAGAGGATTTCTGCGGCGCTGTTCGCGGCGTCGGCCTGCGTCAGGCGCACGTGGTGCATTGTGTGGGCGCCGATCTCCTGCCCGCCCTCGATCCACTTCCGCATCTGCGCCTCGTTCATCAACGGTGTTGACCTGACCCCGACGGAGTGGTCCCACTTGTTGGTCAGGCCGATGTGCTGGCTCACCGCGTAGCAGGTTGAAGAGAAGCCGTGCGCCTGCAGCGTCGGCAGGGCGTTAATGAGGTTGTTCAGGTAGCCGTCGTCAAAGGTGATGCCGACCACACGGCCGGTCATTTCGCCCAGCAAATAGGGCGCGAGCGCGGACATGGAAAGCCCGCGGTAGCCGAGCAATTTCAGCAGGGCCATCTGGCGGCAGAAAGCTTGCGGTGAGACGTACAGGCTGCGAAAGGGCGCGTCGCGCGGCGGCGCGACTTCGATCTGGTGGTACATCAGAATCGGAATCGGCGCGGGATTGGCGGTGCGAGTCGCGGGCATGCGGCCCGAGGTTACTTCAACGGTTTCGCGAAGTGGAAGCCGAGCACGGTCATGCCCTCGCGGAAGTAGAACTTGTGCGCCTGGGTGCGCTGCGTGCCGGAGTCGAGGGTGTACTTCTCGCAGCCGGCCTTGCGCGCGATGTCCTGGAGATGGTCCATCAGCGCCTTGCCGACGCCAGTCGAGCGCCGGGTGTCGTCGGTGACAAGGTCGTCCACATACATGTGCAGGCCGTCGAAGGTGTTCTCGTAGATGCGGTAAACCGCGACGCCCTCGACCCGATCGCCGCGGACGGCCACACACATGCGGCCGCCGTCCGCGAAGACTCGCTGCATTTTCGCGGCGTAGTCCGGTGGCAGATGCGTGCGAAGCTGGCGGTGAACCGACTCGGCTTTGGCGAACCACTCGGGAGTGATCACCTTGCCGGATGCATCGTTGATGTCGATGATTTTGATTGTTGCGATTCGAGTGTCGCTCGTCGCGGATGTGTGCCCGATACTTCCATCACGAGATGGTTTTTGCATGCTGAAAGCGTAGCGGAATGATCATGCATTTACTGCTTGCACGCAACGACAATTCGGCAAGTCGTTGCCGCTAATCTGTAACAGTCTCCCCTGTTCCAGAATCCATGCTTGAAGCGATCATCATCCTTTTGATTCTTGTCCTGCTGGTCAGCGGCTTTGTCGCACTGCGCCTTCTTCGCGCGCCCGTCGTCAACAGCCAGGAAGCGGTACTGCTCGCCCAGGAGAAGTCGCGCCTCGAAGTCGAGAAGGCGCGCCTCGAAGAGCAGCTTCGCGCCGCGGCTTCCGCCACCACAAAGGAAGCCGCTCTCCGGCAGGAAACCGCCGATCGCGAGATGGCAGCATGGAAGGAATCGAACGAGCGCGAGATGAAGTTCCTCAAAGACTCCGAGGAGCGCCTCAAGTTGCAGTTCGCCAAACTCGCCAACGACATCTTCGAGGCCAAGGGCAAGACGCTCACCGAAGGCAACCAGACCAATCTCAACGCGCTGCTGCAGCCTCTGAAGGAGCAGCTCGCCGCGTTCCAGACCCGCATCAACGAAGTGCATAAGACCGATGTCGAGCAATCCGCCGCCCTGCGCACACACATCCAGTCACTGCAACTGGCCACCACCGTCATCAGTCAGGACACTGTAAACCTGACCAACGCCCTCAAGGGCGACACCAAGATGCAGGGCGACTGGGGCGAGTTCACGCTGCAGCGCATCTTCGATACCTGCGGCATGGAGCGCGGCCGCGACTACGAGGTGCAGCAATCCGACCGCGGAGAGGAAGGCGGGCACCTGCGCCCCGATTTCTATGTCTATCTGCCCGACAATCGCGTGGTCATCATCGATTCCAAGGTTTCGCTGACCGCCTATGTGCGCTACTGCAACGCGACGGACCCCGAGGATCGCAAGGCCGCGCTGCGCGAGCATGTGCAATCAGTTCGCAAGCACATCCGCGAATTGTCCGGCAAGGACTATCTGCAGCTCGACGGCATGCGCGGCCGCACGCTCGACTTCGTGCTGATGTGCGTGCCGCTGGAACCCGCGTACCAGGCCGCCGTGACCACGGACATCTCGCTGATCGAGGAATCCAAGAAAACCGTCACCATCACCGGCCCCAACGCCCTGCTGACCACCCTGAAGCTGATCGTGCAGGTGTGGCGCCGCGAGAAGGAGAACAAGAACGCCGAGGAGATCGGCCTGAAGGCCGGCGCCATCTATGACCAGGTGTCGCTGATTGTCGACGCGATGCAGGAGGCGAGCAACCGTCTCGAGAAGGTCTCCGAATCCTTCTCGCTGGCGATGAATCGGCTCTCGACCGGCCGCGGCAATCTCGTGCGGCGAGTGCAGGAGATCCGTGATCTCGGCGCCAAGACCAAGCGCGAGCTGCCGGGCGATGTCGTGGACGGCGCCCGCGACGAGAGCGACACCGAATCAGTGCGTTGAAGAGCCGTCTCCTTCATTCACCCACGCCAGTTCCTCGCCCAACTTCTGATACGCGGTGTTGACCAGATCTTCTCTGCTCTGAAACAAGTCGCTGCGCGGCGTCTCGGTGGCGTCCATCATACGCTCCTCGGCTTCCGACGCGGACTCAAGCCGCCCGTCCTCCAGAATGTGCTGGACATCGATCGACTCGCGCAGCAGCGCCCGCGCCACCAACACCGTGCGATGACAGGTGATCGGGTCCTTCTCCGCGCACATCAGCGCGATGCGCTGATCTTGCGCGCCCTTCTTCAACCGCTCGATCCCCTCGCGAAACTTCGGCAACTTCGCCACTCGCTCGTACTTGGCCTGGCCACCAACAAAACACTCCGGCTCGTCGCGCCGCGCGCCGAGTTCCTTGCCGAGATAGACGTAACTGATGCCCTCTCGCCGCAGCGACGCCTCCAGCGCCTGCTGGTTGAAGTGCGGATTGAAGCCGCTGAACGGCACGCTGCGCACATCCGCGATCGCCGTGACCTGGTGCCGCTTCAGCAGACCGATGAACTTCTCCATAGTGTGGTTGGAGTGTCCAACGGTGAAGATGATCGGCATGGGCACAGCCGAAGTTTAGTGACACGCGACTCGGCATGGCTGCGATCACGCACCGATATACTTCGCCCATGGTTCCCCTCGCGTTGCTGCCAGGCATGGTCAAGCCGCTGTGCTCCCGGGCTAATGTCTCGCGGCTGGCCCTCGTCGGCTCCGCGGCCCGCAACGACTTCGACCCCGCGCATTCCGATGTGGACTTCCTGGTGGACTTCAAGGACATCCCCGGTTTCGACTACTTCGGCGCCTACATGACGCTGCGGCGCGAGCTGGCCTCGCTGGTGGGCCATCAGATCGACCTGATCTCGGTGCGCAGTATCGAGAATCCCTACCTGCAACAGTCCCTGACCCGCGACGCCCGGGAGCTCTATGCGGCATGACGCCCGCGTCGTGCTGCACGACGCCATAACCGCCGCGGCCCGTATTGACGAGGTGATGCGCAACGTCACTGAGAAGCAATTCATCGGCGACTGGATGCTGCAATCCATGGTCGAGCGCCAATGCATGATCGTGGGCGAGGCCCTGGGCCGGCTGCGCAAATTCCACCCGGAGCTCTCGGAGGGCATCCATCACGCGGACGAACTGGTCGACTTCCGCAACATGCTGGCCCACGCATACGACCGTGTCGATCCGCGGCTGGTCTACTCGCTGGCGCACCTGCATCTGCAGAAGCTGCACGGACAACTGCAGCGCGTGCTTCACGACTTGAATGCCGACCCCGCCGGCAGCGCCTGGTTTTCCAAGCGCATGCACCGCGGTTCCGACTCGCCGCGCGGCCGCCATCGATGACATGTGACGCGACATGAAAAAGCCCCGAGCGCAGGCTCGGGGCTTGAATTCAAAGAAGCAATGGTCGGAAATTATTTCCGCCGACGCCGCATCGCCAGGCCGCCCAGCGTCAGCAGGGACATCGTGACCGGCTCGGGCACGGCCTGGATGTCGATCGAATTTTGCGGAATGTAGAAATTGAAAGTGTCCTCGGCGGACATGCCGGTCCAGTCGAAACCAAAGGTGACTTGCCATTCGATGGCTGTTGCCGTTTGGTAGTTGGATCCGAAGCGATCCTCGAACGCGAAGCCATACCCGTAACCGCCTGGCTCGTGAATGCCCAGACCGGTACCGCTGCCAACTCCGATGAGTGGATTGTGCGAACTGTCGAAGAGGATGAAGGATGTCTCGACCTTGTAGATGTCGAGCGTGCCACCCGAGAAATCAAAGCCGAAGCCAAATGAGGTGCGAATGAAATCGTCGGGGTGGGTCCACATCGCGCCATCGATCGTGCCCGTGCCGTAGATCACGAGCAGATTGCCTCGGAAATCGGGGTCACTGACGGGGCTTGGGACATAGTCCGCTCCAGTAAGTGCGAAAATTTTGTCCTCGAGACTTCCTCCTCCATGCAGCTTGATTCCATTTGAAAGCGGAGAGGAACCCACGGTCGGTCCCGGGTTGTATGCCCTCCAGACCGGTAAGTCGGAGTCGGACAAAAGATCGACATAGCGAAGATCCGAATTGAGATACGACCACGTTGTGACGGCGTCGGCATTGGCCGCGCCCGTCAGGGTCATACCCAAGGCAGCAATAAACAAAGTCCTTTTCATCCTCATCTCCTTTGAATTCAAAAGTGAAAACCTGAATCGCATGCATGCAGCAATGGATGGACCACCGCAAATCCGGCAAGCAAGCCCTTCACCTATAGCCCGAAAACCTTTCGAGTCAAGAGAAACTTGGCAATTGATCGTGGTAAAGTGCCCGCGTGTCCACCGCCGTACCGCCACCCAAGGCCGCCAAGTGGGATTACGCCCCCGCCCCCGAGAGTTTCAAGCCGGCGATCGCTCCCGAGCACGGCCTCTATATAGATGGCAAGTTCACGCCCGCCAAGAGCGGCCGCAAGATGGATGTCATCAACCCCGCCACCGAGGAGCACCTGACTAAGGTGGCCGAGGCGGGCAAGGCCGATGTGGACCGGGCCTGCGAAGCCGCGAAGAAGGCCTTCCGCGGCTGGTCGCGCATGAAGCCGCGCGAGCGGGCGAAACTTCTTTTCCGGGTGGCGAGAAAATTGCAGGAGCGCGCCCGCGAATTCGCGGTGCTCGAGACGCTCAACAACGGCAAGCCCATCAAGGAGAGCCGCGACCAGGACGTGCCGGAGTCGGCCAAGCATTTCTTCTACCACGCGGGCTGGTGCGACAAGCTGCGCTACGCGGTGCCCGGCGGCCATGAGCCGGGGCCGGTGGGCGTGTGCGGACAGATCATCCCGTGGAATTTCCCGCTGATGATGGCAGCCTGGAAGCTGGCGCCCGCCCTCGCTTGCGGCAACACCTGCGTGCTCAAACCCGCCGAGACCACGCCGCTAACCGCCATTCGGCTTGCTGAAGTTTTCCGCGACTGCGATTTTCCGCCCGGCGTGGTGAACATCATCACCGGTGGTCCCGAGGCGGGCAAGGCCATCGCCCAACATCCGGGCTTCGACAAGATCGCCTTCACCGGCAGCACCGAGGTCGGCCGCATGATCGTGAAGGGCTGCGCCGGCCGCTCCGTGCGCCTGACCATGGAGCTCGGCGGCAAGGGCGCGCATCTCATCTTCGCCGACGCGGCCATCGACCAGGCGGTTGAGGGCGCGGTGCAGGGCATCTTCTCCAACCAGGGTCAGGTCTGCTGCGCCGGCAGCCGTCTGCTGGTGGAGGAATCGATCGCGGACATCTTCCAGGCCAAGTTGCTGCACCGCATGTCCTCGCTTCGCCTTGGAGATCCGATGGACAAGAACACCGATGTCGGCGCCATCAACTCCGCGCCGCAGCTCAAGCGCATCCAGGGCTATGTGAAGATCGCCCGCGAGGAGGGCTTGAAGGTGCTCGAGTCCGGCACAGGCGAGATCCCCAAGAAGGGCTTCTGGTGCAGGCCCACCGCGCTGGCCGGGGTGCAGCCCGCCAATGTCGTCGCCCGCGAGGAAATCTTCGGGCCGGTCGTCTGCCTGATGACCTTCCGCACCGTGGACGAGGCGGTCAGCCGCGCCAACGACACGCCCTTCGGCCTGAGCGCCGGCGTCTGGACCGAGAAGAGCGCCAAGATGTTCGACGTGGCGCGGCGCCTTCGCGCCGGCGTGGTTTGGTGCAATGGATTCAACCTGTTCGACGCCGCGAGCCCCTTCGGCGGCATGAAGGAAAGCGGATTCGGCCGCGAGGGCGGGCGGCACGGCTTGATGGAGTACATGGCGCATTGAGCGCCGAGCAATGACATTGGCTTCCCATGAATGAAGATCGACTCACAGTTCTGAAGACCCACAAGCTTTTCATCAAGGGCGCGTTCCCGCGCGGCGAGAGCGGCCGCACGCACCCGCTGCGCGACAAGCACAATGGCGTGCTGGCCCAGCTCTGCACCGCCAGCCGCAAGGATTTGCGCGAGGCGGTCGAGGCGGCCAAGGGCGCGCAGCCGGCGTGGGCGGCATCGACTCCCTATTTGCGCGGGCAGATTTTGTATCGCCTCGCCGAGATGATCGAAGGCCGCGCCGAGGAGTTCACCGCGGCTTTGCGCGAGACCACAGACGCCGGCGCCAAAAGCGCCCGCGCCGAGGTCGACGCCACGATCGACCGGACCATCTGCTTCGCGGGCTGGGCCGACAAGATGGTCAGCATTCTGGGAAATCAAAATCCGGTGGCGGCCCCCTACTGGAACTTCACTTCGCCCGAGCCGATCGGCGTGCTGGGCATCGTCGCGCCGGATGATTCGCCGCTGCTTGGTTTCGTCTCGCTCTGGCTGCCCGCGCTCTGCGCCGGCAACACGGTGGTGGTGCTGGCCAGCGAGCGCTGCCCGCTTCCGGCCCTGCTGATGGCGGAGAGCATGCCGACTTCCGATGTGCCCGCGGGCGTCTTCAACCTGCTCACCGGGTTCCGCGAGGAGCTGCTCAAGCCGCTGGGCAGCCACCGCGACATCGACGGCGTCATCGCCGCGGTGGACAACGATCACGCCACTGTGCTGCGCGACCAGGGCGCCGACAATCTGAAGCGCGTCCGCATCCTGAACGCAAAGCGCGACTGGACCAGCGAAACCTGCGACGGTCCCGGCGCCTTCCATGGCTCGGTGGAATACAAGACCACCTGGCATCCGCTCAGCGCGGAGTGATCGCCCCAAATTACATTTCGAGGATGGGAGACAATGCGGCCCCCCGCTTCACCCCGTGATGTGCAGTTTCACTCCCGCTGGCGAGCGGCCATCGACATCGAAGATGCTCAGCGTGGCGTTGGGCGGGATTGCCTCCATCGGCAGCTCGATGCGAAGTCGCTTTTCCGCGGCGCAGTAGTCGCCGACGATTTTTCCATCGAGCAGCACATGCCCATGCGAGAGACCGTTGCAGAGAATGGCGATCGATCCCCCAGCAACGGCGGGCTTGACCAGTGTGGTCGTGAACCAGCGCGGCTCGCCGGGTTTGGCTGCCTTGGCCAACTTCAGCGGCTTCCATGCGGGCGATGTTCTTCCGGGCATTTCCCAGCGGGCGAAGCTCCAGGTGGCGCCGGATCCCAGCGACGCCTCCGGTGATTGGAAGAATCGAATCGCCTTCGCCAATTTCTCCACGCACTGCTCCGAAGATTTCTTCTCCTCCGTCCCGGGATCGATCGGCACCAGGACCAGTTCGTTCACGCCGTTCTTCAGTCCGAACCGCGGGCTTTCCTTCGCGCCGCTCTTCGACTTCTCCTTCGAGGCCTTGGGCACGGGACGCAGCACCAGCGCGTCGCCGAGGCCGCCGTGCCAGTCCAGGAAATCGATCACCGCCCCATTGAGGATCGCCACAGCGCGCAATCGCGTGGCCGGCGCGTCGAGCATGATGACGCCCTTGCCGCGATAGTCGAAGGCAAAGTGCGCCGCGTGCGTCGACAGCAGATGCCCCGGTGCGACTCCGGGCAGGAACGGCGCCGCCTTGAAGGGATCGACGCTGGGCGAATCGATGACCTTTGACTTGGCTTTCAGCGGCGACACCGCCAGCGCATTTCCAGAGATGCCGACCGAGTGATTGCGGCTGGCGTCGTTGGCGCTGCGACCGCCCTGCCGGGCGAGCAACGTCAAGGTGCGCGAGTTGCCGCTCTTGCCGGAGCTCGAGGATTTTTCCGCGGGAATCGCAAGGGGAAGCGTCGCGCCCTTGCCGCCCAGCACGCCGAGGGACTTTCCATTGCTCCACGCCTGCATGAATCCGAACGCCGCCGGAAAGTGCGCACTGACCGCCTCGGACGACTTGCCCTCCGGCTTCACGCTGAGCCGATACCAGCCCCATCCCGAATTCACGCCGCACTTGTCCAGGCTCTGTGGAACGGCAAGCGTTGCGAAGCGATCGCTGCTGCCATCGACGTATTCGCGGCACTCGGCGACCTGCCAATCCTTGAGCGCGCGCTCCGTCGGCTTGGACGGCGCGGCGGCGCGGAGCTCTGCGATCTCTCCCGAGAGCGAAATGCGAAACGCCTTGT
Source organism: Planctomycetota bacterium (assembly GCA_021414025.1). Lineage (NCBI taxonomy): Bacteria > Pseudomonadati > Planctomycetota > Planctomycetota bacterium. Next base: position 109,949 of record JAIOPG010000005.1, read on the forward strand.
TGAAACCCGGGCTCAACACGGCGTTTGTGCCGCGCACATCGTCCGCGCCGAGGGTCAGGCCGGTCGCTTCGATCAGCGCCGTGTCGATCTGCTCCTGGTTGCACACCACCACGGTGAGTTTCTGGTGCGCGAACACCAGCGGCTTGGCGCCCTCGCCCGCCTTGGGCAGGGTGAACTCCATCGCGGCGCCATCGATCGAGAGTGCGCCCATGGTGCCTGCGGCCCCCTGCAGCACCAGCAACTTCTTCTCGATCAAGGCGAAGGGCGAGAGGTTGCAGAAGTCCAGCACGCCGGCACCCTGCAGATTGACGTTTGATAGATACCAACCGACCGGCGCATCGCCCAGATGCACGGGCATGCGCACGCCGTTGGGCGTGATGATGGTCGCCGCGTCGCGCCGAGGCTTGCCCGCCTCATCTGGACCGCGGAAGACGAACACGACGTTGCCCGCGCCCTCGACGGTGACCACCGCGAAGGAGCCCGGCTCGAGCGCGTCGAGATTCTGCACCGCGGCCTGCTTGGTTCCATCGGCGCCGGCCAGCACGAATCCAAAGCTGTTGGCAAAACTCGCGAGCCGACGGATTGCACGCGCGCTGCCATCAGGTCGCCCGATCGAGTCGAGCAATGCGGGCACGGCATTGATTCGATCCGTGCGTGCCAGCCCCGGCAATGTGGGCTGCCCTCCGGCGCAGAGGATCTGCCCCACGCGGCGCAGTTCTTCCATGCCGGCGCTCCAGGAGCTCCTCTTTGCGGAAGCGCCGGACGAGTCGCGCACCAGATCGCCGGCCAGCTTCACGCATCGCGGCGAATCCTTGTCGCATCCGGTGCAGGCGGCCCACGCAGCTTCTTCGCGGATCTCCACCAGGCGCGGCGCGTCGGACTGGATGGACTGAAGCTGGCGCAGATTCGCGAAGAGATCGTTCCAGCCCTCCCAGACTTCGACGCAACCCTCGACGGAAATCCACAGGCCGTTGCTGGTCAGCACGGGCACGGTGAAGCCGCTGTCGCGGGCGAAGCGCAGCAATTCCTTGTGATACTTCTGCCCCTCTTCCTCATTGCCGCAGGTCCAGCCATGTTCGATCTGAACAGCGCAGAGCGCGCCGCCATCGTTGGACCTGCCGCCGGCGAAGCCGGCGCCGCGCGGCGCCTCGACCGTGGCCTGCAGCTTCGACACTTCCTTGCCCACCGCTTGATAGAGCCGGGAGACATGCTTCAGGAATGTTTCGTTGGCGACGCGAAGTTTGATGTCGGGCTGGTCCGCGAGCCACGCCGGCAAACCGCCGCCGTCAAAGGGCTCGCCCGCCACCGGCCCGATCCGCAGCACCACGTGCAATCCCAGCTCGCGGCAGGCATCGATGAACACGGCCACATTCAGGCCGCCGGTGAAATCCATCCGGCCCTCGCGCGCCTCGTGCAGGCACCAAGGCACGCTGGTGCGAATCGTGTTGAAACCCATCCGCTTCAATGCAAGCAGCGCGGGCTTCCAACGCTCAGGAGCGAGCAGCGTGTATTCAAGGTTCGCGCCGATCATCCAGAGACGGCGGCCGTTCCAGATGAAGCTTTGACGGTCGTAGGCGAGGCTGGGCATTGCGTTTGTTTCGCTCGAGCGCGTGGCGGAGTCTGCTTCTTCGCCATCCATTCGGAATGGTTCGTGACTCTTGGAAGAAATGATAAGCCGATACACTGTGCAAAAGAGAGGCTTGCTTCATGTCGGTACGCACAATCGGCCATCTTTTTCTTTCTCGGTGGGTGGCTGCTGCGTTGCTGTGTTTCAGCATGAATGCAGGAGCGCGCGCTGATCCGCCAACCGCGCCCGCCAAGGACAATCCCAAAACCGCCGGCGCCTCCAACAACGCAGCCGCATCGTGGAACGAGCTCTTTCCTAACCTTCGCTCCGGCGACAAGAATCCGCTGCACATGACCGACGATGACTGGGACGCGATCTCCATGCTTTCGAGCAGCCAACAACCCACACTGAAGGAGATCGAACGCGGCCGCCAGGCGATGGAGAAGCTGCAGCCGGTGATGGACCAGCTCGTTTCCACCAGCAAGCTGCGCAAGTGCGACTTTGAGCATGACTATTCGCAGGGCTTTGAGATGCTGCTGCCGGAAATGTCCCCTATGCGGCAGGCGGCCCGCGTGCTTCGAGCACGCTCCTATCTCGCACTGACCGACGGCGACTGGGACACTTTTGCAGACAGCATGGGCGCTGTCAGCAACCTCTCCCGGCAAGTGTCGCAATCACCCGTGTTGATTTCTTCGCTGGTCGCCAGCGCCATTGGGGGGGGGCTCACGACAGGCCAAGCCCAGTTTCTCATCGACGAAGGCTCGCTCACTCCGGAGAAGGCCGAGCGACTCCTCAATGAGCTGGCGCCGCTTCGCGGTTCTGACCCGTTCGGCTTTTCCAAAAGCGTCGACGAGGAATACAAGGTTCTGCTGAGCTCCAACTACGACGGCAAGAGAATGATCGAAGCCCTGGGCGAGGACCCCAACAACGATCGCTTCAAGAACCTTGACGCCGCTGCGATCCATCAAGCCATTCTTCCGCTGGCCGGCATCTACCAGGAGGCAGCCGCCGCAATGAAGGAGCCTGACAAAGAGTCTGCCCGCAAGCGCTGGGAGGCCGCATGGAATGCGCGAGACAAGCTGCCGCGGAATTCGCAAGTGCTTTTGGAACTGGTCATGCCTTCCATTGAAAGCATTATCAAATCTCGTTTCGAAGCGCAGGATCGAATCGACGCCTTGATGGCCGCGCTGCAGGGCATCGCCTCGGGGAAATCCAATCCCGCGTCGCTGGCCACTCCGGCGATCTGGTGGAGCCGCGCCGCCGCCGCCGCCCGCTCCCTCAACGAAGAGCAGCAAGCGGCGATGGTGATGCAGCAACTGAGCTCGGTGCCCGACAATTCACCACTGCAGCCCGTGGTCATGAGCACGCTTGACGCCTGTGACGCGACGGTCTTCGAGTGCATGCGCCGCGCCATGGCCTGCGAGTCGAAGGTGGTCTCTTTCGAGAAAGTTGCCAAGGAGCGGACGCCGCTGGACCTGGCCCTGATCGGCGGATTGCGCGGCGCGGCGCGAATGGCCATGGCCCAAAGCCTGCTGCCCCGGTGGAACGCGGAGAAGTCGCTCTCATTCATCGCCATGGCGATCGCCGCCTGCAACGCGCTGGCCAGCGATCCCACCTTCGCCCACGCGCTCGCCAGCCAGAGCATCGCGGAGGAGCTCGCCGACGCCATCTGGAGATTTTCGATCCGCACCGGCGTGAGCGACGAGTTGCGCAACAAGCTCGACGCGCTCATTGCCACCATCCCGCGCAGCGACGCTTTTGGGTTCGTCGCGGCGCAGAAAAAGGTGCGGGCACGGCTGACGGAGGATCTGCGCTATGACTTTGAGCGCAATGACGATGTCAAGGATGACCTGACCAAGGCGATCGCCAGGAAATCCCCGACCTGGCTTTTCGCTGTGGAGATCCTTTACGGATCCAATTGCCCCGCCGCCGGTCCCGAAGGCACGCTTGTGAGCACGGACGACCTCTTCCCGCCCGACAATTTGAAGGAACTTGCCGCCGCCTGCGAGAAGCTGCGCGAGGAGAAAGTCAAGGAGCGGGAGAGTGACACCCCGGTCCGCGCCCGGGCGACGAACGCACCCGCCGCGCAGCGGGTCCGCAAGTACCTCAATGACATCAATCCTCCGGCCATGCGCGACATTTCTCTCGACATGAACCGCGTGGGGGACGCGCTTTCCGCCCTTGACGCGGCGGCGGCCAAGCGTAGGGAAACCAAGTAAGGCGCGGTATCCTTCGGATCCCAGTCCTGATTTTCATTTAAGGCGGACCATCATGAACCGAAGCATCAAAACCACATTCGCACTTGCCCTTCCACTCCTTGTCGCATCGATCGCCTCGGCGCAGGCCTACACCTACAACCAGAACTTTGACTCCCTGCCATCGAGCGGCACCCCGACCGCCATCACCGGCACCGGAGCGCTCAACAGTCAGGGAGCCTTGACTTCGATTTCCGCAGCGGGTTCGTCCTGGCAGGCAGCCCGCATCGCCGGAACGCAACCCGTCACACCGGTCAACCTGATCGTGGATTCGGGTTCGAACAATGCAGGCGCCATGTATTCCTACGGCGCGCCGCCTCCGCTCAGCCGGTCGCTTGGATGCATCGCCAGCGGCTCGACCGTCCCCGCCTTCGGAGTCGCCTTGACCAACACCACCGGCTCGACGCTGTCCTCGGTCACCATCACCTTCAAAGCACAGCAATGGCGATCGCCAAGCGATTCATCCCTAGCCAACTTTGGCGTCGTGAACACACTTAAATTCGCCTACGGTTTCTCTCCATCCGGCATGACCAACGCCAATTTTCTCTCCTCCGCCTTGATGACCGAGGATGCCAATGGAAATGTGGTCAGCGGTGCAAACTCCGGATCCCAAACGGCAAACATTGGTCTGGTCCAACTGGGCACGAACACGGTGACCTTGACCGGCATCACCTGGAATGCGGATGACGTTCTCTATCTGCGCTGGCAAGACGCCAATGACGCGGCCAACGACGCCGGACTGGCGATCGACGATCTGCTGGTGACTGCGGATGTCGGCGAGAATCCCTGCCCGATGGACCTGGACGGCTCCGGAGAAGTCGACGGTGGCGACGTCGGTTTGGTGCTGCTTGACTTCGGCCCCTGCCCCGGCTGCTCCACCGACCTGGACGGCTCCGGCGAAATCGACGGCGGCGACATTGGACTGGTTCTGCTCGAATTTGGTCCCTGCCCCTGAAAGCAATTTGCATTTGCAATTCTGACAAAAATCAAACACGGGGGCGGACTTTTCCGACTGTAAGGGGCGTCGTCTCGGGTCATTTTGAATTTTTGAGAATTTTTCCTTGGTCAAACCGGGCTTATAGGTCATATTGCTGCGCACGATCTTGTTTCCATTTTCAAGGCCCACACCCATGCACCGCACCACAAATGCAATCTTCGCTCTCGCCCTCCCGCTCTTCGTCGCCTCGATTGCTTCGGCTCAGGCCTATACCTACGGCCAGTCGTTCGATGCGCTGCCTTCAAGCGGCGCCGCGGCCGACATCACCGGCACGGCGACTCCGCCATTGGGAAGCCAGGGCGCCTTGGCCGCGATCTCCGCGGTCGACTGCTCGTGGCAAGCCGCTCGCATCCTCGGAACCGGAACCGCGGCCATGAAGTTGACCGTCGACACGGGTGCTGCGAACACCGGTACGGTGTATTCCTACGGGAACACCGCTGCAAGCAACCGATCGCTCGGCTCGATCGCCAGCGGCACCACGGTTCCCGCATTCGGCGTGGCGCTGACCAACCACTCCGGATTCACGCTGACCACGGCCACCATCACCTTCAAGTCGCAGCAGTGGCGGTCGCCAAGCGATTCGTCCCTATCGAACCATGGCGTGGTGAACACGCTCAAGTTCGCCTACGGCTTCACGCCTGCGGGCATGACCAATGCCAATTTTCTCTCATCCGCTTTGATGACCGACGAAGCCACAGGCAATGTGGTCAGCGGACCGAATTCGGGATCGCAGACGGCCAGTGTGGGACTGGTCGATCTGGGTACGAACACCGTGACCCTGACCGGAATCACTTGGAACACCGGCGACGTTCTCTACCTGCGCTGGCAGGACGCCAACGATGCGGCCAACGACGCCGGCCTGGCGATCGATGATTTTCTGGTCACCGCGGATGCGGGCGGAAACCCATGCCCGATGGATCTGGACTTCTCCGGCGAAGTCGACGGCGGCGACATTGGGCTGGTGCTGCTGGACTTCGGCCCATGCCCCGGCTGCTCCACCGATCTCGACGGCTCCGGCGAAGTGGATGGCGGCGACATCGGACTGGTGCTGCTGGACTTCGGCGCCTGCCCCTGACGCATTCTTGAACCAGTGCAAACCGCGCGGCGCCACTTCGGCGCCGCGCTTTGCTTTTCCTGCGCCGGTCGCACCGAGTGAATGACGTTCAATGGGATTGATTTCAATCAATCGATGCCTTGCATTACACTGTTCATCGGTCGTGAATGCGTTCGCACATGCTGACTCGAAAGGTCTCTCGCCCATGAACCGCACCATCACCCTCCTCCTTGCCCTCCCGATGGTTCTCGCTTCGATCGCCTCAGCGCAGGCGTACTCCTACAGCCAGAACTTCAACTCCCTGCCGTCAAGCGGCGCCGCGACCGCCATCAGCGGAACGGGTCCATTGGCAAGTCAAGGCGCCCTGACCGCGATTTCCGCTGCGGGCACTTCATGGCAAGCCGCTCGCATCGCCGGAACACTGACCACACCGGTCAACCTGATGGTTGACTCCGGTGCATCGAACTCGGGCGCGATTTTTTCCTACGGCGCGACCAGCTCCGGCAATCGCTCGCTCGGCTCGCTCGCCAGCGGATCCACCGTGCCTGCGTTCGGAGCCGCGATCACCAACACCTCGGGGGCCATCCTGCATGTGGTCACCATCAATTTCGAGTCGCAGCAGTGGCGCTCCTCGAGCAATTCCTCGGCCACCGTGCTTGGCGTGGTCAACACGCTCCAATTCGCCTACGGCCTTTCCACATCGGGCATCACCAGCAGCAACTTTCTCTCCTCCGCCCTGATGACGAACGATCCCTTCGGAGACGTCATTGGCGGGTCGCCTTCCGGAACCACCACCGCCAATGTGGGATTGGTCCAGTTGGGGCCGACTTACATGACCCTGAGCGGAATCAACTGGAACCCCGGCGACACTTTCTATTTTCGCTGGCAGGACACCAATGATGTGGCCAACGATGCTGGTCTCGCCATCGATGATCTCGTCTTCAGCGGGTACATCTGTCGCTCCGATCTCAATGGGGACGGCTATGTGGATGGCGCCGACATGGGGCTCCTGCTGCTCGCCTTCGGCAACTGTCCGGGATGCCCGGAAGACCTCGACGGCGATGCCGTGGTGGACGCCGCCGACGTTGGATTGATGCTGCTCGACTTCGGTCCATGCCCTTGAGGCGAATCTGAACTAGTACGATGCGGGCGCCGCCCGCCATGTCGCAGCCCGTCTTCATACACCACCGCTCCGCCGCACCGCAGCCCGACGCGACAAGTGCGTCGCGGGATTTCTATGAACGCATGAAGCAGCGACGCAGCGTGCGGATGTTCTCCGACAAGCCCGTCCCGCGCGAGGCGATCGAGAACATCATCCGCGCCGCCGGCACGGCGCCCAGCGGCGCCAACAAGCAGCCCTGGCGCTTCGTGGCCGTGCAGGATCCCGCCCTCAAGAAGGAGATCCGCATTGCGGCCGAGGAGGAGGAGCGCGAGTTCTATTCCCGCCGCGCCAACCCTGAATGGATCCGCGACCTGCGGGCCATCGGCACCGACGAGCACAAGCCCTTCCTGGAGATCGCCCCTTGGCTGATCGCGGTGTTCAAGCTGGCCAAGGACGACCTGATGCAAAACGACTCCGACCAGGTCTACTACATCAACGAGTCTGTCGGCATCGCCGTGGGGTTTCTGCTGGCCGCCGCGCACCATGCGGGTCTGGTCGCGCTGACCCACACGCCCAGTCCGATGAAATTTCTGACCTCGATCCTCGGGCGCCCGGCCCACGAGCGACCCTACCTGCTCATTCCATTGGGATACCCTGCGGAGGATTGCATGGTGCCGGACATCCATCGCAAGTCGCTTGACCAGATCATGTCGGTGGACCGCCGGGACAAGGAAAATTCATGAACACGAAATACCTGATGGTCGCGAGCAGCGTCGCGCTTGGAGCAGCGGGATTGGCCGCGACGTTCGCCCCGGTCGAACTGCTCGGCGCCATGCATGGGCCGACGGACCAGCCGCTTCCCGTTCTGGTTCAGGTTCTCGGTGCGCTCTACATCGGTTTCGCAATGGTGAACTGGACCGCCAAGGGCTTCGTGGTCGGCGGCATCTATTCCCGGCCGCTCACGCTGGGCAATTTCGTGCACTTCACTGTGGGCGCGATCGCCCTGCTCAAGCATGAATACGCGATTGGCTTCTCCGGGCCGCTCCTGTTCGCTTCGATGGCCTACGCGATCTTCGCGATCTGTTTTGGATACCTGGTCTTCGGCCGCGGCGCCGCTTGCGCGACCACCACCAGTCAATCGCTATAGGGAGATTCTTCATGCGCCGACTCGCACTTCTGCTTTGCATTGTCCTCTCCGCATGCGCCAAGCCGGACCTGGCGAAGACTCCTCCGGCGCCGGATCCAACCCGTCCCGCCCAAGTCCAGAACGCGTCGGCTTCGCCAGCGACGATGCCGGCCCAAGCCGGGCCGGCACCAAACACCCCCGCTGCACCGAACTATCCCGCGCCGGTCGAGGGCGACTACCTCATCAAGGACTTCCATTTCCGCAGCGGCGAAACGCTGCCGGAGCTGCGGATCCACTACCGCACCATCGGCGAGCCCAAGCGCGACGCCAAGGGCGAGGTGCGCAACGCCGTGCTCATCGGCCACGGCACCGGCGGCGCGGGAACCCAATTCCTCGGCCCGCAATTCGCCAATGTGCTCTTCGGCCCCGGCGGCGCGCTCGACGCGAACAAGTATTTCATCGTTCTCGCCGACGGCATCGGCCACGGCGGTTCGAGCAAGCCCAGCGACGGAATGCACGCGCGCTTCCCCCACTACACCTACGACGACATGGTCGCCGCGCAATACGAGCTGCTCACCAAGAAGCTGGGCGTGAACCACCTGCGCCTGGTCATGGGCACTTCGATGGGCGGCATGCACACCTGGGTGTGGGGCGAGACCTATCCCGACTTCATGGACGCACTGATGCCGCTGGCCAGCTTGCCCGTGGAGATCGCGGGCCGCAACCGCATCTGGCGGCGCATGGCGATGGACGCGATCCGCGACGACCCCGAGTGGCTCGGGGGCGAGTACAAGACCCAGCCGCTGCACGGCCTGATCGCGGCGGAAAATATCCTGCTTGTCGTGGGCAGCGCGCCACTCTACTGGCAGAAGCAATACCCGACGCGCGACGCGGCGGATGCCTTCTACGCGCAGCGGGTGAAGGACGCGGTCGCCAAGCTCGACGCCAATGATCTGCTCTACCAGCTCGGCTCATCGCGCGAATACAACCCGGTGCCAAAGCTGGACACGATCAAGGCCTCGCTGCTGGCGGTTAACTCCGCGGACGACCAGATCAACCCGCCGGAACTGGGCCTGATGGAGCGCGAGATCAAGAAGGTCAAGCATGGCCGCTTCGTCCTGCTGCCCATCACCGACCAGACCCGCGGCCACGGCACGCACACGCTGCCCCTGATCTGGCAGGATTATTTGAGGGAATTGCTTGCGGAGACGGAGCGCTAGTTGCCGACGCGGGCGAGAAACTTCTCGTCCACCGTGCTCACCTTCAGGGCGGCCGCCTCGCCGCGCTCCTTCTCCGCCAGCAGCGTGGAGAGATAGCGCTCGGTGTAGCTCGGAATCACGACCACGATTTTCTTGCCCCGGTTCTCGGGTTTGGACGCCACGCGGATGCCCGCCGCCACGGCGGCGCCGGAGGAAATCCCGACCGGAATCCCCTCCTCCTTGATCAGTCGCCGGGCCATGATGATCGCCTCGTCGCTGTTCACCTTCTCGATGCCGTCGATCACGCCGCGGTTGAGGTTCTTGGGAATGAAACCCGCGCCGATGCCCTGGATCTTGTGCGGCCCCGGCTTCTCGCCGGAGATCACCGCGGATTCCACCGGCTCCACCACGATGATCTTGACGGTCTTCTTGTGCTGCTTGAGCACTTCGCCGACGCCGGTCGCCGTGCCGCCGGTGCCCACGCCGGTGACCACGATGTCCACCATGCCGCCGGTGTCGCGCCAGATCTCCAGCGCCGTGGTGTTGCGGTGGATCTCGGGATTGGCCGAGTTCTCGAACTGGCTCGGCACAAAAACGCTCTCGTCCTGCTCCTGGATCTCCAGCGCCTTGGCCACGGCGCCGCGCATGCCCAGCGGCCCGGGGGTCAGGATCACCTCGGCGCCGAAGAGCAGCAGCAAAGTGCGCCGCTCCTGCGACATCGTCTCGGGCATGACCAGCGTGAGCGGGTAGCCCTTGGCGGCGCAGACAAAGGCCAGCGCGATGCCGGTGTTGCCGCTGGTCGGCTCGACCACGCGCTTGCCCTTCTTGAGCTGGCCGCCCTTCTCGGCGGCCTCGATCATGGCCAGGCCGATGCGGTCCTTGACCGACCCGAGCGGATTGAAGAACTCCAGCTTCAGCAGCAGCTCGCCCGGCAGGTTCTGGCCGATGCGCTGCATCTTGATGAGCGGAGTGTTGCCGATGGTCGCGGTGATGTCGCTGAAGACGTTCATGCTGGTTTTTCCTTCGACGAGGGTGCTAGATGACATAGTCGGTCTGGATGTCGTGGACGGGGGTGACGCGCTTCTGGGCCTTGCCGTAGAGGCCGACGATGGTCGAGTTGGGCGGCACGCTCTCCACCACAACGGAGTTCGCGCCGATGCGCGAGTCGTCGCCGATGGTGATATTGCCCAGCACCTTGGCGCCGGCCCCGATCACCACGCGATTGCCGATGGTGGGATGGCGCTTGCCCGGGACCAGCGAGACGCCGCCGAGCGTGACGCCGTGGTAGAGGATGACATCGTCGCCGATCTGGGCGGTCTCGCCGATCACCACCCCCATGCCATGGTCGATCATGAAGTTCCGGCCGATTTTCGCCCCGGAATGAATCTCGATGCCGGTGAGCCAGCGCGAGAATTCCGCCAGGGCCCGCGGGAAAAACGGGACTTTCAGCTCGAAGAGGAAGTGCGCCATTCGGTAGATCGCCAGCGCCTTGATGCCGGGGTAGAGCAGCAGAATCTCGATGGAGCTCTGCGCGGAGGGATCGGATTTCTTGTAGGCCTGGATCAGGGATCGCATTCGGGGGCGAGTGTATACATTTCATTATCGAGTTGACTCGACCGCTGGCGCCACGGACTGCCTCCCTTGCACGAACTCATCCAAGACATCACCTTCAGCATCGTGGCGGCCTGGCTGCTCGGCCTGCTCGCGCACCACTTCCGCCAGCCCGTGCTGCTGGCCTACCTGGTCGGCGGATTCGTGCTCGGGCCCTCGTGCAGCCGCATGGTGCAGTCGACGGAGAACATCCACTCCATCTCGGAGCTCGGGCTGATCTTCCTGCTCTTCATGATCGGCCTCGAGATCGACTTGAAGAAGATCATCAGCGCCGGCAGCTCGATCACGATCACCGCATTGGTGCAGATCCTGGGCGGCGCCGCCCTGGGGGTGGGATTTTTCTGGGCCTGCGGCTTCGGCCTGGGCGGCGGCAACTGGGACGCGCTCTACCTGGCCATCGCCGCGGCGCTGAGCAGCACCGTGATCATCGTGAAGCTGCTCTACGAGAAGCAGGAGCTGGACACGCTCACGGGGCGGATCACGCTGGGCGTGCTGGTGCTGCAGGATCTCGCCGCGATCGTCTTCCTGGCGATGCAGCCGAACCTGGAGAATCTGGCGCCCGGAATCCTGCTGATGTCGCTCGCCCGCGTCGTGCTGCTGGTGACCATCACGCTGGCGATCAGCAAGTTCGTCCTGCCCGCGGTGTTCCACCGCATCGCGCGCTCGCCGGAACTGGTGCAGGTCGGCGCCCTGGCCTGGTGCTTCCTGGTGGGCGAGCTGGGCGCCCGCCTGGATCTCTCCCGCGAAATGGGTGCCCTCATCGCCGGCGTGGCACTCTCCACCTTCCCCTACGCCCTCGACGTCACCGCCAAGGTCACCACGCTGCGCGACTTCTTCGTCACGCTGTTTTTTGTGGGTCTGGGCATGCAGATCCCCGTGCCCTCCTTCGCGCTGGCCCTCTGGACCGTGGTCTTCTGCGTGTTTCTGGTGGTCTCCCGTTTCCTCACCACCTTCACGCCGCTCTTCCTGATGAAGCAGGGACTGCGGACCAGCCTCATCACTTCGATCAATCTCAGCCAAGTCGGCGAGTTTTCGCTGGTGGTCCTGGCGCTGGGCACGCAGGCCGGACATCTCAAGGACCCGACCACCGCCGGCATGGTGGGTCTCGCCTTCGCGCTGCTGGCGGGAATTTCCAGCTTCGGCATGTCGCACTCGGACAACATCGTCCGCCGCATGATTCCCTGGCTGAAGGCGCGGGGATTCCGCGATCTTGATTTTACCCACGACGACACGCACGCCCCGGGCGGACACCCCGAGGGAAAATCCCGCATCATTTTCCTGGGCTTCTTCCGCACTGCCAGCTCGCTTCTGGAGGAGATGCAGCGGCACGCGCCGGATCTGATCGGCGACACCACCGTTGTGGATTTCAGCCCCGTCGCCCGTGCCGGCCTCCTGGAGCGCAAGATCCGGGTGATCTACGGCGACATCAGCCAGCGTGAGACGCTCCTGCATGCGGGGGTCGATCGCGCCGAGGTGCTCATCTGCACGGTCCCCGATTCCTTCCTCAAGGGCATCACCAACGAGCGCCTGGTGAAGGTGCTGCGCGAGCTGAATCCCGAGGCAAAGATCATTTCCACCGCCGATGTCCTGAGCAAGGTCGACACGCTGCTCCAGGCCGGCGCCGATTACGTCTCCATCGCCCGGCTTCGCGAAGCCAGCGATCTGCTTGAGGTGGTGCGGGCCGCGACCGATGGGTTGCTCGACGAAAAGCGGGAGCAGCTGAAGACCATCCTTGGCGACAGGCGGGAAGTCCTGGGCTGAGGCCAATGGGGTCTGGGATCGCTCCCTCCAAAACATCGCAAGTCTTTGAAATGAAATAAGTTACAGAAGTTTTGTCTTTCAGAATTCTGTTCTCGGAGGATGGGAGGAATTTTCGCAAAGCAAAATTATTTACAGGGAATTTTAAAAAAGGTGAAACATTTTCTGGACATCCAGGATTATCGGCGCAGTGTGCGATTGCTGAAGGTTCCGTTCAACTGGAACAATCGGCACAAGCAGGTGATGGGAAAAGGTTCTGAAAATTTCATTTAAGGGAAAACAAGAATGTCAAATTCATTTGGACTGGGAAAAGTTTCGGCTGTCGCCACTTCGTTGCCGCTCGCGGTCGCCCTCATGGGTCTGACCGGAATGGCTTCCACCAGCAATGCCGACATCGCCGCCTCCTGGAGCGGAGACTTTGGCGTGGGACTCACCGTGGGTGCGAGCTCGAACACCGCCTGGGGCCAGACCTTCCTGTCGCACGCCACCGGCCTGCTTCAGAATGTGTCCATCGGCTACATCGGCAGCAGCGGTTTCCAGGACATCACTCTGACCATCTGGACCACGGATGGTGGCAATCCGGATGTGGCGATGGCAGCCCGGTCTCTTCACCCCAGCCAACTTGGGGGATATCCAAATCCCTCCATCTTCGACTTCAGCGACGATCCCATCTGGATCCTGGATGGCCAGAACTACATGTGGAGCCTTTCCGTGGCCAGCGCCGATGATGGCATGCAGGGCATTGCAGCCTCCTACCTGGGGGGCTATACGGAAGGCTCCCTCAAAGTCTCCTTTAACGGAGCTGCGGGCCCATGGAACAGCGGCTATCAATACAGCGTTCCGTTCGAAGTCAACACCGTGATTCCAGCTCCGGGAACGGCCGCGTTGCTCGGACTCAGTGGTCTGCTGACCTCCCGCCGTCGTCGCTGACGACTCCGGACGGCAAACACTTCACAAAGAATCAAACCCCGGTCATCGACCGGGGTTTTTCATTTGAACAAGGTTGAGTCGCTCTCGTACGGCGGGCTTCTATTGCGGACCGCTCCGCCTCGTTCATTCGCCTTTGCAATTAATTCACTTCGCGTCCGTTTGCCGATGGAACTCGCGTCGAACATGAAATCTCAGTGTTGCTCGATCACGAAGCGGTGACAAAAATGAAAACTCAAGCGTTGGCTCTGGCGGCGGTGTCGGTGTTCCTGGCTTCAAACGGATGCGCATCCACGACCTACAGTCCGCCGAGCCGGATTCTCATGGGAGCGGTGGCCGGCAGCCAGCCAGCGCCGCAACCGATTCAACCTGCAGCGCAGGGCCGCCCTCTAAGCGTTGCCGACGTCAAGTCGCTGGCGAAGGCCGGCATCTCCGAGGACATCATCATCAGCCAGGTGCGTGCCTCGGGCTCGACGTACAGCCTGAGCGCCGCGGACATCATCGATCTGCGCGACGCAGGAGTGAGCAACCGGACGCTTGACTGCATGATCAACGCCGTGGGATCCGGCAGCTCCTCATCCGACGTCCAAGTGACGCAAATCGCCCCGCCACCACAGGAGCAGCAGGTTGTGTATGTGAGCCAGCAGCCGCCGCCGCCGATCGTGGAAACCGTGGTGATCGCGCCCGGCCCGGGCTATGTCTGGATCGGTGGCGAATGGTGCTGGAACAACCGCTGGTCCTGGCGAAGAGGCTATTGGTGCAGGCCCCCTCATCCGAACTCCATTTGGATCGGCGGCTCGTGGGGTCGCAGCGGCTCCTGGCATATCGGCGTTGGAGGTGGCGGACCTGGCGGCGGGCATGCTGGTCCCGGGCGCGGCGGCCCGGGCGGCTGGGAGCATCGGCCGGGCCACTGGCGTTGAAATCACCTGACGCAATCCGCGACAACACCCTGATATTCTGAACCCCGCCTTCGTTGGGCGGGGTTTTTCTTTCGGAGATTTCACCATGCGATTCCTCATCCTCTTCGTGCTGTGGTGCATCCTGCTGGTGCTCTGCTGGCCTCTGGCACTGCTGGCGCTGGTCGCCGCGCCGGTTCTCTACCTGCTGAGCGTGTGCATTGGCGCACTGCTCGCCCTGGTGAAGGCGATTCTCTTTCTTCCCGCTCGCGTGCTCGGCTGGCGGCCGTGCTAGCCCAGGCCGACGAGGCATTCCTGAAATCGTTTGAGGAGTGCACGCTGCCCTTCGAGCAGTGGAAGCATCCCACGCACATCAAGGTGGCCTACCTCTACCTGTGCCAACTTCCCTATGAGAAGGCGCTGGACAAGATCCGCGCCAGCATCAAGCGCTACAACGCTGCGACCAAGACGCCGGAGTCGCTGGATCGCGGCTACCACGAGACCATGACGCAGGCGTGGATGCGGCTGGTCGACTTCACTCTGCGTGAATATGGCCCGGCGGCCGGCGCGGAGGAATTTCTGCAGGCCCAGGAGCACTTGCTGAATCGCAAGGCGCTGCGCTTCTTTTACTCGCGCGACCGGATCATGTCGTGGCAGGCCAAGGCGGAGTTCGTGGAACCGGATCTGGCGCCCTTTCCACGCAGCGGCAAGGCGAATTCGAAAACCTGATTCGCGGGCGCGCCACGCTTGGCGGGTCGCACTGTCGAATCACCGCGTCTTGAGATAGGCGATCAGGGAATCGAGCTGCTCCTTGGTGAGCGAGACCGGCGGCATGGTCGGGGGAAACCCGCGGACGATTTTCGCCTGCGGCCGCTCGATGGATTCGCGCAGGTAGGCCTCGTCCGCCACCACTTGGCCGCCATCGGCCAGCAGCACGGTCGAGTTGCAGATCTTGTTCAGGTTCGGCGCCAATTGCGCGGAGCCCGCCTGATGGCAGGCGGCACAGCCCTGGGCGACAAACAGCTTGGCCCCCTTCTGCTCCGGGGTCAATCCGGCATCCGACGAGCTCGCGGGCATGATCAGCAGCACCTTGATGAGCCCGCACGCGATCAGGAAGACCGCCAGGATTCCCACCAGCCAGCCGCTGAAGACGTAGCGTGAATTCATCAGGAACTTCACCAGCATCAGCGCCACGATGACCACGCCCAGGATCGGCGAGAGCCAGTCGGCGCTGATGAGCTGCGGAAAGTGCGCGCTGAGCATCATGAAAAGAACCGGGAAGGTCATGTAGTGGTTGTGCATCGAGCGGGTCTTCGCCGCCTTGCCGTACTTCAGGTCGTGCGGCTGCCCCGCCCGCAGCGCCTCCATGAACTTCCGCTGGTTGCGCATGATGTGGAAGAAGACGTTGGCCGTCATCGCCGAGCCCAGCATCACGCCCACCTGCAGGAAGACCGCACGGCCGTTGAAGTATTGATTGAAGAACACCGTCGCCGACATCAGCAGCGCGAACGAAAGAAGGATGGCGAGCGCCGGAACTTCCTTGAGTTTGCTGCGCCAGATTAGGTCGTAAACCAGCCACCAGCCCACGATGCCGCCGGCGCTCAGGCCGATGGCGGCCCAACCCGAAAGGTCGGACTTGGTCGCGTCGAGAAGCGGCGTGCCGCCGTTGATGTAGAAGACCGAAAGCAGCAGCAGCGTTCCGGTGATCCACGTGGTGTAGGACTGCCACTTGAACCAGTGCAGCGGCGAGGGGATCGCGCCGGGATTCATGACGCGCTTCTGCAGGTGGAAGACGCCGCCGCCGTGGAGCATGTCCAGGTGGCCCAGCAGATCCTTGTCGGGATTGGGTTCGCCGGACTTGGGGGCGACCAGGTTCAGCTCCATCCATGTGAAGAGGAGCGAGTTGCCGATCCACATGATCGAAGCCAGCACGTGCACGAAGCGGAAGATCACGCTCAGCCAGCCGGCGACTTCGGATTCCATGGCGGGATCGTAGCGAAGGGGCGTGTTGAGCCGGCGCGCTGGCGCTCGCTAATGCATCCGGCTCCCCCGCCGGACACGCGGCGAATTACTCGAGCACAATCTCGACCGTCTTCGGCGAGTCCTTCAACTCGAACGCCAAGTCATCGAAGTTGGAGCCGGTGACTTTCGAATCCGGATGAAAGAAGGCCAGCGGTTCGCCCGGATCGGGGCGGCCATTCTGATTGTGATCGTGGAAGGCTCCGACCGCGTACTTGCCCGCGGGAAGGTTGTAGAACGCGAAGTCGCGCTGCTCGGTGTCGAGCAGCGCCGAGCCGGCGTATTTTGACTTCTGGTCGGTGATCTCGCCCTGGTTTTGAAACACCGCGATCCGCGCGAAGGCACCGGGAGCCTTGACCCGTACCCGAACCAACAATGTCGCGCGGTCATCGAGCGGGCGCACTGTGGACGCGGAGGGATCGAGCAAGTGGCCGGCGATGGCGTCCAGCTGGTTGTTCAGGCCGACCTTCGGAAGGTTGCGGCTGAGCAAGGACTGTTGAGCGGCCGCGGTCAGGGGTTCGAACTTTGCGACGCTGAGATCCTTGCCAAACAGATCCTGGTAGGCCGTTCCGCTTTTTGTGGAATAGTCCAGTGCGTTCACATCGAACGCGAAGACACGCGAGTCGTTGCCCGGCTTGATGTGGACGCGACCCTTGCGGACCTCGTAGACCGCCGACCATTGCGTGCGGTAGGTCGATCCCTTTTCCGCGACCTTCTCCAGCTCCGCGAATGAGCTTTCGACGGAGGGCGTCGCGTCGGGCGCCTCGACTCCGAGCCGCAGCCGCGCGTAGCGAACCCACGAAGTGTTTCCATTCAGCTTGAGGGTGCGGAGCTTGTCGAACACAAGTTCGGAAAGCCGGTGCGTGTCGTTCGTGCAGACCAGCGCTCCAAGGCCGCCGCGTTGCACCTTCGGCACGCCATCGATGAACTCGACCAGCGCCCGGTCGCCTGAATCGTCCGCCAACATGTAGTGGATTTTCCCGGCGATCGGGCGGATCGACAGTTCGTCCAGGTGGGAGACGACCTCGGCCACATTCGCGCGAGTGTCGAGCTGGTACTGGATCCATTCCAGCTCGCTGATCGTGCGCGCCGCGGTGGCGGGATAGACGGTTTCGTCGAGCCAGAGCATTTCGATGGCCAGGCCGCGCTGGTTGATTCCGCCGTAGGGCAATCCGGCGCCGTACTGCGTGAAGGTGAGGCTTCCGTAGATGGAAGTCCAGCTCGTAGGTTCGCCGCCAAAGAGCGGGAGCGAACTTCGCTTCACACCGATCGGGTTCTTGACCAGGTAACCCCCGTCGAAATTCCAATCGAAGTTCTTCGCGAGCAACACTTCGTCCTTGCCCTTGAGCGCGAATGAGGAGCAGGGCGCCATCGCGAGCATGGAACTCCAGCCGACCATCGCGGCGGTGACAAGAAGAACGGCAACACAGCGAGGCAGCATCATCGCAGGATACTTGGAGGAAATGACGATGCGATCAACGCGTCAAGGCTTCCACTCCGCCAACTTGCGGCGCACCTGAAGCACACGCACATCCGGATCCACCACCAGCTTCGCAGGCGCGAACGGCGTCTTGATTTCGATCCATGCATGCGACTGCTCGGTGCCCTCCGGCCCCAGCGTGACCTGCGTCATCACTCGCGGAGCGGGCGGCTCCGCAGGCTTCGCATCCGCTTTCTTTGCATCATCCTTGGGCGCAGCCGCCGCGTCCGCCAGCGACACCGCCGGCTTCTTGCCCTCCGCCGCCACATCGATGGTCATCGTGCCCGTGCCGACATTGTCGATGATCGCGGTCGTGGTCCACATGGGCGGCTCGCCCTCGGGCCCGGTGATCTTGGCGTCGCGCACCTTGTATTCCGGCAGCACCACCTGCTCGAACCACTGCTTCGTGAAGGCGTCGAACGCTGTCTGGTCCTTGGCGTGCGTGCGCATCACCGCGACAAATTGCTGCAGCAGCGGATAGTCCGGCCCGTTCTGATACTTGGCAATGAATTCCTGGAGCCCGGCCAGCATCGCGTCGCGGCCCATGTGGTCCATCAGCATGACGAAAACCCAGCCGCCCTTGTCGTAGGTCACGCTGCTGTCGCCGGGCCGCGATCCCGAAAGCTTCACCAGCGGCCTCTCGCTGTCGGCGCTGCGCCGGTCCACATAGGTGTTCTCCCATTCGCGCAGCACATGCTTCGCCGCCGCCTCGCCGCGGCACTCGCGGGTGAGCATCCACGCGCTGTAGTTGGCCATGCCCTCGCTCAGGATGTTGCCGCCCAGGCCCTTGCCCGGGATCAGCATGTTGCCCCACCACTGGTGACCGGTCTCGTGAGCCGTGACAAAGAACACGGCGTCCACCTCGTCGCCGGTTCCGGGCCGGGAAAGAAAACCGATCGACTCGCTGAAGGTGATGTTGCCGGGGAAGCCCTGGGCGTAGGAGGCGAGGCTGGGGAACTCGGTCAGGCGCAGCTCCTTGCGCGGGAAAGGGGCGAACCAGAGCGAGAAATAGTGGCGGCACTTCTCCAGCGTGTCCTTCATCACCTCCACATTCCACTGGTGATTTTTGTTGTACCAGACCGCCACGCCTTCGCCGGCCAGTTTCTCCAGCGGGCCGCCGCAGATGTTGAAGAAGCGCACCGGGTGCTCCGTCTTCCAGGTCACGGTCTTGCGGTCGCCGTCGATCTTCTCATCGATCGGCTCGCCGACAGCGTTGAGCTGCCACGCCGCGGGGCCGGTGACGCGCATCGTGACATCGCTGCCCCAGCCCGATCCAAACAATGGGTCCTTCTGCAATTTCCACGCGTCGGGCTCCGGCTCCTTGGGATCGGTCGCGTTGCGCTCGTCCACGCCGACGCCCTCGACATAGCCGATGCTTGGCATCATGCTCGGCGAGAAGCTGGTCAGCACCACACCCGAGGGCAGGACATATTCGCCGACGCCGCCGCCGTTCTTGGTCCAGCCATTGGGGAAAACGCCGTCCCAGGTGAAGCCGATCTTCGCGGTCTCGCCCTTGGCCAGCGGCTTTTCCAGCGAGAAGACCCAGAGGCCGGCGCGATTTTCGACGAAGGGAAGCGCGGCCTCGATCTTCTTGTCCTTCGGCTCGATCGGCTGGTCGTTGAGCGTCCATTTCAGATGCTCGAAGTGCGCCCCCGGGGTCAGCGGAATCTGCACCACCGGCTTGTCGTGCTGGTTGGACAGGATGTAGGTGCCCTTCACTTCCAATCGCCGCGCGTCGGGGAAGATGGCGACATCGGCGTCGACGGAATCGATCTTGACCAGCGGCGCGTCGCGGAAAGTGAGTTCGTTGCGCTTCCAGTAGTCGCGCCCCTTGCGCTCCATGACGGCACCCTGGAATCCGGCGCGGCTCTCGGTCCAGACCCAGCCGCCCAGCACCAGCCACGCAATGACCAGAGGCGACGCCTTGAGCAGAATCTT
This sequence comes from Planctomycetota bacterium, assembly GCA_021414025.1. Lineage (NCBI taxonomy): Bacteria > Pseudomonadati > Planctomycetota > Planctomycetota bacterium. The sequence continues at coordinate 129,878 of JAIOPG010000005.1, forward strand.
GCCGACCTTCGCAGGCCGAAGCATGTCGATGGCCCGCTGCAGGTCGCGCGTGCGGCGCGGATGGAAGGCGATCGCCCCCAGGCTGCAGAGCGCCGCGGTGTAGAGAATGAAGAGCCGGTTACCGACGATCGAGGGGCGCAGGAACTCCAGCCGGTCCAGGTCGCTCCAAGCCATCACGCCCCACATGTGCCAGTTGGTCGCCCAGTTCAGGTAGCCGCGCACCTGCAGCCAGCCGGTGAGCACCAGCGCGCCCAGCCCGATGGCGTAGGTGGCGTAGCGGTTGCGCACGATGCCGTTGACCAGCGCGATGAACGCGCACCAGAAGATGATCGTGGGCATCAGCACCACGCCCCAGAGCATGAAGAAGACGCCCAGCTCGATCGGCACCAGGATGCCCGTGTACATCCACTGGATGAAGATCACGATCAGGCAGCCGACGAAAGCGCCGGCGGTGATGATGGCGGCGATGACGGTGTTGGCGAGGATCTTCCCGGCGAGCATGGCGATGGTGGGCACGCTGCTGGCGCGGATGATGCCCGCGGTGTTGTGGCGATCCTCGCGCGAGAGCGACTCCACCGTGTAGAAGAGGGTGAGGAAGACCAGCAGCAGCGTGACGGTGTTGAAGGAGCCGGCCGCGAGCGTGCCCGAGGTGGCCAGTCGAATCGTGCCCAGCCACACTTCATTGACCGCGTTGGAGCCGACGATCTGCAGAATGATGAGCGGCGTGAAAAGCCAGATGCCCGGGCTGCGCAGCAGGGCGCGCGTTTCATAGCGCAGGATGGCCATCGTGCCCTCCAGGAAACTCGGGGCCCGCATGGTCATGCCCATAGCGCCGAGCTGGGCGATCACGGCCTTCACGGCGCCCTGGGCCGCTTGTGCCCTGGCTTGCGCCGCTTCGCGGATGTCCGCCACGGTGCCGCGCGCCGCCGCCGCAGCCACGGCCGCCGGAGTGACGTTGCGCATGCGCCTGCTCACGATCGAAGCCGAGAACCACACGCAGGCTCCGCCGAACACGATCCACGCCACTCGGCTCGCGGCGAAAATCGGATCCAGCGCCAGCGGTTGCGTGTTGTAGTAATCCACGCCGCGATCGGCCTTGAGCCAAGTCTCGGCCAGCCAGCGGTTGCCGGCGGGGTCGAGTTGCATCAGCAGCACGTTCGCCCAGTGCGGCAGCCACTCGGGGCTCCAGCCCCACAGAAAGAGCGCGCCTCCCAGCAGAATGGCGATCGGTAACAGAAAGACCAGGATCGCCTGGCGCGTCCAGATGCCCAGCAGCATCGACGACCCCGAGACGGCGAAGAGCAGCGGTGCCCCGAAGACCAATGCCGGCCAGATGAAGTTCCACATCGCGAACGCGCCGCGGCTGCGCTCCGGATCGTCGATCGGCCACAAGTTGAACATCAGCATCTGGGCGATCACATAGATCGCGACGGACACCGTGACCGGAACCAGCGTGCCCAGCCAGCGGCCCGCCACATAGGCGCGGGCGCTCAGCGCCGTGGCCAGCACCATGCGGTCCACGCGCCGGTCGGCGTCGGCGATCAGCGGCATGCCCGCGGTGATGGCCGCGAAGAAGGGCAGAAAAATGCCCAGCAGCGCGGAATCGATGAACGCGGCGTTGAACATGGAATTGACCCACGCCTGCTTGCCGCCGGCGGTGACGTCGCCGGCCTGCACGCGGACATTGCCCAGCACGAAGCCCAGGATCATCAGCAGCAGGATGGCCGTGAAAATGATGTAGATCGGGCGCCGCCATGCCGCGCGGATGTCGATCCACGCGATCAGCAGGGCGCGGCGCACGCCGCCTGCCCCCGTCATGGAAGGATGCGTCACCGCCGGAGGCAGCAGCGGCTGTCGATGCTGTGCCACGCTCATGCCGCGGCTCCCGCGCTGGCGGCGATCCGGTTCTCCGCGGTGCGCGCCGTGCGGATGAGCACCAGATAGGCATCTTCAAGCGTGGCCGGCGACGCGGTGAAACCGGCGGGCGGCGCGGCTTCAGCCGAAGCGTGCACGCGGACCCGATTGGTGGAACCCTCGTTCAAAATGGCGGAGATCACGGTGTGCTGCTGCTTGAAGTCGTCCAATTGGTCGTCGGGAATGAACCCTTCATAGATGTCCCCGTCGATGGCGGCCCGCGCGGCGCTGGGCGCGGTGTCGGCCACGACGCGGCCATTCTGGATCACGGCCATGCGCGGACAGAGCGTGGCGACGTCCTCCACGATGTGCGTCGACAACAGAATGATGCGCTTCTTGGCCAGCTCCGCCAGCAGGCGGTAGAAGCGATGGCGCTCCTCGGGATCAAGTCCGGCGGTGGGCTCATCCACGATCACCAGCCTCGGATCACCCGCGATGGCCTGGGCCAGGCCCAGTCGCTGCCGCATGCCGCCGGAATATCCGGCGACCTTGCGCTTGGCGGCCTTGGAAAGATTGACGCGCTCCAGCAGCGCCTCGGCGATCTTGCGGCGGCCGCCCGGACCATCCACGCCCTTGAGCTTGAGCATCAGCTCGAGCATGCGCAGACCGGTGAGGTCGGGGAAGAAGCCGAAGTCCTGCGGCAGGTAGCCCAGTTGGCGGCGCACGATGCGCGGATCCTTCACGATGTCGGCGCCGTCGAGCGTGATCGATCCGGAGGTGGGCTCGAGCAGCCCCGCGACTGCGTTCATCAGCGTGCTCTTGCCCGCGCCGTTGGGTCCAAGCAGGCCGAAGAGTCCTTCGCCGATGTTCAGCGACACCCCCTGCAGCGCGTTGACGGGACCGGGATAGATCTTGACGAGGTTGTGAATGGAAAGCATCGTGCTCCTTTAATGTTGAGCAAGGGACTGCGGGCGAACCACCTGGATCGCCCGGACCACCTGGGCGTAGATCAGGGCGACTCCCTTGGAGAGCCACATGGTGACGGTCAGCAAAACCATGCCGACCAGCGAACTCAGAATCAGAATGTGCGGAGGAATGTGGACCTGGCCGGTCTCGTCCGGCGTGTAGGTGGTGCCGAGGATGTTGATGGTCGAGTCGCTTTCGATGCGCACCATCGATCCCAGACCGGCGAGTTCGAATGCGCCGACGACGATCATGGAGATGCTGGCGGAGAAGAGCGCGACCAGCAGGCAGAAGAAGAAGAGCGCCACCGGGAAGTTGCCCACCAGGAAGACCACCGTCAGCCAGCTCCGGATGTCTTTGATCCACAGCCAGATGCGCTGCCAGAGGCCGTTGACGCCGGTCAGATCCACCCGATAGGCGCGGCGCGGCATGCGCACACCCACCAGGGCCTCGATGACCTGCCCGATGAAGAGCGAGATGGCCCGCGCGCTGCCCAGCAGCGCGATCAGCAGCGGAATGCCGATCAGCGTGGGAATCAGCGAAATCGACAGCGTCCCCAGCACGACGACCCAGACGAAGGCGATCAGCGCGAAGATGAATCCGACGGTGAGGAAGGCGACTGAGCCCCACGCGTAGGGATCGAAGTAGATGCCGACGATCGGAATGTTCCGCAGCTTCCATCCGCTCTCCTCGGGCGCCGCCATCTGCAGGGCCGCGGCCGCGATGAACTCGCCGCTGGTCGCCGGCGCCGCGCCGGTGGTGGTGGCGACGGTCCGGGCCGGCTTGATGGAGGACTGGTCGTAGAGATAGGCCAGCGCGATGTCGTTTGGCGTGCCGAAGGCCTCGATCGCAGCGGTTGCGCTCTTGCCTGCGGCCAGGGCCAGGCGCAGATGGGTCTCGGTGTCGATGAGCGCGTCGTGGATCAGCGCCGGATCCGCCCCCTGCAAGGCCCGCTCGAGATCAGCCAGATAGTTGCGAATTGCCTCGGCCGAGGAGCGGGCATTGGGCGAAGATCCGTACGTTGCAGCGTCAGCGAACATTGGTGCCTCCTGTCAGGCCGGTGCCTGAGATGACTCGATTGACCCAGCGGTCGGTGTTTTTCCAGAACCCAATCCAAGCGGTGAGCGTGCGCTTTCCGTCGGCACTCAGGCGGAAACATTTGCGCGCGGGCCCCTCGTTGGACGGCACAAGCGTACTCGCGATCAGCCCCTCCGCCTCCATTGTGCGGAGCATGGGGTAGAGCGTTCCCTGCTTGAAGGTCAGCCCCTCGGGGGCCTCCTCGGAAAGCTGGCGGGCGATCTCGTATCCGTGGATCGGCTCGTCGCTGCGGGCGATGGCGGCCAAGACCACCAGCCACGCCGTGCCGTTGCTCAGGTCGCCTTCGATCTTGTCGAGGAGCGGTAGTGCCATTCGTTTGGTACTGTAATCTCTACACTACCTCTGTCAAGGACAAAATTTAATTTCCCGGGACTTGGTGCTATTCTGGAGGGCATGAAGCCAACCCGTCCCACCGTGATTTCCGCCTCATTGGCCGCGATGATGTGCGCCTTTTCCTTCGCCCAGAACGCTGCACCCGCGGCGGCAAAACCCCAATCCGCGGCTGAAAACAGCCCAAAGAAGGCCCTGTCCGACGACGCCATCGACCCCAAGGCCAAGGCGATCTACGACGGCGCCGTGGCCAACGCCAAAAAGATCAAATCCTTCGATGCGGTGACCCAGGTCAAGATGGAACTTCCCAAGGGCGAGACGGCTCCCGCCGGATTCGGCACTCCCGCCCGCTTCGTCGTGGTGTTCGGTTCGGGCGACGACGCCCCGCCGGTGACGAGCTTTCGCCTGGAGTCGCTCAAGGATGGCAAGCCGACCCGCGTCATCACCAGCGACAAGTCCAAGGTGACGGTGGTCGACCTTGACGCAAAGACCTACATGGAGCTGGGCTCGAACATGGAGCCCGTCTCCGAGGATCTGATGCAGCATTTCCCGCGCTGGATCTTTGAGAAGAAAAGCGATGGCGAGGAGGAGGACGCCCCCAAACTGGTTTCCATCTCGTTCGAACCCGAGGAAACCGTGGATGGAACTCCCTGCGATGTCGTGCGCGTGGTCCGCGAAATGAAAATCGAAGACAAAACCGAAGAGGGCGAGGTCGCGCAGCAAACTTATCGCTTCATCGAGACTTCGGCGATCGCCCGCAGTGACTCCACACCGCGCCGGATCGTGGAGAGCACCAACATGACCGGCGACGCCGCCCTGGCCGCGCCGACCATGACCACCACCTACACCGGCGTGAAGGTCAACGCCAATCCGGACGCGGCGCTCTTCGCCGCGAAGATTCCGGATGGCTTCGTGAAAAAGGATCCACCGAAAGAGGATGACTCCCAGAAGGATCCTTCGCTCGCCTTCAAGGCGGGCGACAAGGCTCCCGGCTTCACGCTGACCAGCCTGGCCGGCGGTGAGGTCACACTGGATTCACTCAAGGGCAAGGTCGTCCTGCTCGACTTCTGGGCAACCTGGTGCGGACCCTGCAAGGCGGTGATGCCCACCATCCAGAAGCTCAGCGTGGAGTTCAAGGACAAGGGCGTTGCGGTCTACGGCGTCAACACCTGGGAGAAAAAAGAGGGTGCCGCCAAGAAGTACATGGCCGACAAGAACTACACCTACGGCTGCCTGCTGGCGGGCGACGAGCTGGCGAAAACCTACGGACTTTCCGGCATTCCCACGCTCATTCTCATCAACAAGGATGGAACGATCGCCCTCGCCGAAGTCGGCACGGACACGGACACAGAGACGAAGCTTCGCGACGCCATCACCGCGGCGCTCGCCAAGTGACCGCCCCCCGATCACAGACCGAGTGCGCGTCCAAAACACGATCGAACCATGACGCAGCCCGCGCCTGAATACTCGATCGTCGTGCCGGCGTGGAACGAGGAGGCGGTGCTGCCGCAGACGCTCGGGCAGCTGCGGGCCGCCGCCGAGGGCATCGGCCGCCCCTTCGAGATCATCGTCGTCGACGACGCCAGCACCGACCGCACCGCGGAGATCGCCCGCGCCGCGGGCGCCTGCGTGGTGCGGGTGGAGAAGCGGCAGATCGCCGCGGTGCGCAACGCCGGCGCCCGCGCCTGCTCGGCGCCCTACCTGGTCTTCTGCGACGCGGACACTTTTGTTCCCGAAACGGTGTTGCGTCACGCGCTGATCGAGATGGACGAAGGCGCCGTCGGCGGCGGATCGCATGTGGCCTTCGACAGCCGCGGCACGCTGCTCGCCGAGGCGTTCTTCGCGGTGTTCAAAGTCGTCTGGTACATGAACAAGTTCGCGGCGGGATGCTTCTTCTTTGCGCGGCGCATTGACTTCGAGGCGGTCGGCGGCTTCGACGAGACCTGGTTCGCCAGCGAGGAGTACTGGCTCAGCCTGGCCCTGCAGAAGCGCGGGCGCTTCGTGCTGGTGCCCGTGGAGGTCATCAGCAGCGCCCGCAAACAGCGCTCCATGGGGGGAGTCCAGTTGATGTGGACCATCGCGAAACTCGCCTTTGGCAAGCGCAAAAAACTGCAGAATCGCGAGAAACTTCCCTTGTGGTACGACGGCACGCGCGAAGGCAAGCCGCTGGACGTCTAACTCGCCGGCGCGTCCACCAATTGAATGCCGGGCTTCTCGAAGGCGATCCGCCGTTCCCGGAACAGCTTGCCCAGCGCCTGCTTGAAAGCCTTCTTGCTCACCCCGAACTGCTCGCGGATCTCCTCGGGCGAGCTGTCGTCGTCGCAATTCAACCGCCCGCCCGCATGCCGCAGCGCCTCGATGATCAGCTCGGTCAGCGGCTCCACGCGCTCGTAGCCGGCGGCGTCGATCGAGAGATCGATCTTCCCGTCGGGTCGCACCAGCCGTATGAAAGCGAACATGCGCTGCCCAATCGTCAGTGGCGCCGGAAGATTGCTGTAATAGAGCAGCCCTCGATGCGCATTCTCGACGATCGCGTTGTAGCCCAGCGGCGTCTCCCCGGTGATCAGGATGCGCACCGGCTGATTCGGCGCGTATGCGGGTTCATCCCGGCTCAGGTGGCGGTTGAGTCGGGCGCTGGCCATGATTCGATCCGTCTCCGGATCCACACACACCGCGACGGCGATCCGCTGCCCGATCTGCACCGGCCCGCCTTGCTCGTTGAAGGGCAGCAGCAAATCCTTGGCAAGCCCCCACTCCAGGAAGGCGCCGATCTGCGGGTTGATCTCCTTCACCTTCAGGCAGGCGAATTCGCCCACCTCGGCCAGCGGCTTCTCGGTGGTGGCGACCAGACGATCCTCGGAGTCGCGGTAGATAAAAACATCCAACTTCTCCCCGGCGGCAAGATGGCGCGGCACATAACGACCGGGAAGGAGGATTTCACCCAGCTCCTCGCCGTCCAGATAGAGGCCCGAGTTGGTTTCACGCACCACGCCGAGCAGATTTCGTTTTCCGATGGCGGCCATGAGATCAGGGTAGTGCGTTTGCAACCCGCCCAGAACTCGCCGGTCCGCCGGATCGCCAGATAAAAATCCCGTAAATTGTGGATAAATCGCCATGCGGCGTGCGAAGAATGACCCTCCCGAAGGTACGATTTTCGCTGTCCTCCACAGAGATCAAAATATGCCCACATCCGCCCGCTTCAAAGTGTTGCTCGCCTGTCTTCTTGCCGCATTGACCTCGTTCTCGGTGGTGTCGATCGGCGCCCCCGGCGTGAACCTGAATGCCATGGAGAACGCGCGGGCAAACTTCGCGGCGCAGCATCCGGAGGGCGGACTTTTTGACCTTGGACCCCGCCTTCGACGCGCCTACGGATTCCGTCTGGCCACCGGCGACACCCCCTCCAACAGCGGCACCGCCTTCTTCCAGCAGTGGGCGGCCATGTGGGGCGTGGACGCCAACGACCTCCAGCCCATCGGACCCTTTGAGGACGGGGCGCATCTGCTTGCGATTCCAGGCTCCGAGGAGAGCGACACCGATTTCACCGGCGTGTACTTCACCCAGACCGCCGCGGGCGTGCCCGTGTTCCGCTCCTATGGCTGGGCGCTCACCCGCAACGAGGCGGACTTTCCGGTGGTGCTTGCCGGCGGAACCCTGCGACCGATCGGCGACTTCGCCCAGCAGATCGCCGGAAAAAACCTCGATCAATCCACGCTCAATCCGCAGGCCTTCACGCGCCACATCCGGAACGAGTTCAGCGCCCCGCCGACTCTGACCACGCCGCGCTATGTCGTGTGGGCCGGCATCGATGACGATGTCCAGCAGCCGCGCCTGGGCGTGGAGTTCGTCGCCACGGGCCATCCCGCCCAGGATCCCGCAAGTCCGATGGTGATGCAGTATGTGGTGGACGCGGCCGATGGAACGGTGCTCCACGCGGAAAGCAAGATTCTCCACGTGGACTTCAAGGGCTCCGTTGGCGGCTACGGCACCAGCGCGTCAAGCCACAAGGCGGATGCCTGCGATCCTGAATCTTCGCAGTCGCTTCCCTTCGCCAAGGTCACCTTCACGAAAACCACCAGCCCGCCAACCGTCGCCTCCGTCTTCACCGACATCAACGGCAACTACACCTACACGACCTCCGACGGCAGCACCCGGGTGATCCAGCCCTCGATCGCCGAAGGCCAGTTCTTCCAGGTGATGAACCAGTCCGGCGACACGATCACGGTTCCCTCCAAGTCCTCCGGCTCGAGCAGCATCCTCTCCTTCACCTTCAATCCGGAGCCCCGCAACGAGCTCACCAACGCCCAGATCAACGCCTACATCCACGCCAACAAGGTGCGCTCTTTCGCCCTGGGCGTGAATCCCAGCTATCCGGTGATCGGATCGCAGACGGACTTTCCGCTCTTCGTCAACATCAACGACGCCTGCAACGCCTACTACGACGGCTTCAGCCTGAACTTCTTCAAGAGCGGCGGCGGCTGCAACAACACCGCCTTCTCCGGCGTGGTGCACCATGAGTATGGCCACCACCTGGTTCAGGTCGGCGGCAGCGGACAGGGCGCCTTCGGCGAGGGCTTCGGCGACGTCATGGCTGTGCTGGTGACCGATGATCCCCTTCTGGGCGTCGGATTCCAGAGCTGCTCCAACCCGCTGCGCAACGCCGACAACACCTGCCAGTACAACCCCGGCTCCTGCAGCAGCTGCGGCAGCGAGATCCATGCCTGCGGCCAGCTGCTCTCCGGCATCGTGTGGGACGTGAGCCGCAATTTCAAGGACAACGGCTCGCCCCTGAACTACATCGCCAAGACCGCCAACCTGGCCCTGAACGAAGTGCCGCTTCACGCGGGACAGAGCGACATCTCCGGCGACATCCAGCTCGACTACCTCACCCTCGACGACAACAACGGCAATCTTTTCGACGGCACGCCCAACTCGGTCCTCGTGATCAATCCCGCATTCCTGAAGCATGGCTTCGGCGCACCGCGCGCTCCGACCGGACTCTCGGCGACCGACGGCACCCTCTCCGACCGCGTGCGGCTGGTCTGGGATCAGGTGCTTGGCTTCACGAGCTTCCAGATCTGGCGCTCATCCACTGGCGTGCCCAGCGCCCAGATCGGCACCTCGAACACCAAGACCTACGACGACATGACCGCTGTGACCGGCACGGTCTACACCTACCAGGTGAAGGCTGTGAATCCGATCGGCACCTCCCCCGCCAGCGTTGCCGACACCGGCTACATCAGCATCTCAAATCCGACGGGCGTCGCGGCGACCGATGGAACCTTCACCGACAAGGTCCTTCTGACCTGGAATGCGGTCGGCGGCGCCAGCAACTACAAGATTCTGCGCCGTCCGGCCGGTGATCCGCCCTCGGGCCCGGGCCTGGCGATCTCTGACTTCGAGACGCACTCGAGTTCGATCTCGGTGAGCGCCCCCGCAGGCGCCCCGGTGAAGAGCGTGGTCTTCACGATGAACGACCTCACCCACACCTGGATGGGCGACACCACCTTCATCCTCACCCATGGCGCCACGAGCTGCGTGCTCGCGGACATGTGCGGCGACGAGAAGCACTTCGACGGCGACTACACGATGGACGACACGGCGGCAATCACCTTCTGCCAGCAGCCCAGCGCGGGCGGAACCTACCGACCCACCAATCTGATGGGACCGGCTTTTGCGGGTCAGGCCGCCGCAGGCGTGTGGACGGTCTCGGTGCATGATGGCGGACCGGCGGACACGGGCGGATTCTCCTCTTGGAACATCGTCGTGACCAGCGAGATCGGCGAGTCCTCGACCAATTCCTTCACCGACACGACGGCGATTCCGGGCGTTCTCTACATCTACAGCGTCACCGCCATCTCCGGCGGCGGAGCTGAATCGGCTCCGAGCACCACCGACACCGGTTGGCGGAAGCTCTCCAAGCCGGCGAATTTCGCCGCGAGCGACGAGGCCTACATCGACCGCGTCGTTCTGGGCTGGAACGCCGTCGAAGGCGCCACGGGCTACCAGATCCTGCGCGGCATCGGCGACGATGCCATGACGCCGCTGGGAACCAGCGCCACCAACAACTTCACCGATCTCACCGCGGCCTGGTCGACGGTCTACAAGTATGCCGTCATCGCCACCTGCCCGGTCGGCAATTCCGAAACCAGCGAAACCGACCAGGGATCGCGCGGCCACATGCTGCCCGCGCCGTCGAACTTTGCCGCCAGCGACGGCCTCTTCACCTACAAGGTCGCGCTCTCGTGGAACCCGGTGATCGGCGCGACGAGCTACCAGATCTTCCGCAACGGCGCGCCGCTGGTGATCCTGCCCGGCAACTCCTCCACCACCTTCGCCGACACCTCCGTGGCGGTCCTGGTGGAATACAGCTACACCGTCCGAGCTCTGTTCGAGGATGTGGCGAGCCCATGGAGCACTCCAAACACGGGCTTCCGTTCTCCGATCGTGGTGGCCCCGCTGGGAGTCAACGCCAGTGACGGCACCTACTCCGACAAGGTCCTGGTGACCTGGTCCACTTCGCCCGGCGCCAGCTTCTACGAGGTCTACCGCAGCGGCACCGCGGCTCCGATCGGAACCGTGGTCGGCAACGGCAACACCTCCTTCAGCGACACCACCGCGCACTTTGGCCAGAGCTACTACTACCAGGTGAAATCCGGCAACGCCGCGGGCACCAGCGTGGTGAGCGTGAAGAACACCGGCTATCGCCGAATCCGAACTCCGCAGAATGTGGTGGCCTCGGATGGAACCTACGCCGGCAAGGTCGTAGTCACCTGGAGCGGCGTGGATGGCGCGACCGGCTACAAGATCTTCCGCAGCGGAACGGTCAACGCCATCGGCTCGACGCCTTCGGCCACCGTCCTGACCTTCTCCGATTTCTCGGCGCTGGCGGGCACGGTCTACACGTACACGGTGGTGGCGACTTCGGCGACGGGGCTGAGCGAGCCCAGCACGGGCGACACCGGTTTCCCCGGAACGCTTTCCAAGCCGATCGGCTTGGCGGCGAGTGACGGCACCTACACCAACAAGGTTCGCGTGACCTGGACCAAACTGGTCGGCGCATCCAGCTACAAGATCTATCGCGACGGCATCCTGATCGGGTCCTCGGTCGGCAACGCCTCGACCGTGTTCAACGATGAGCAAGCCGGCGCTGGCATCGTCTACACCTACCGTGTGCGCGGCGTGACCAGCACGGGCCTCACCGAGCAGAGCGATGGCGACACCGGGTATTGCACCCAGGGCTCGTCCAACGGCGGAGGTGGCGGCGGCTCCGGCGGATCGGGCGGCGGCGCCGGCAACAATGGAAGCGGCGGCGGCGGTTCGCAAGGCCAGTCTCTCACCGGGTCCGGCGCGGGCTCCTCTTCGGAGGGTGCCAAGAGCGAGGGCGGCGAGGCTGTGAAGACGGCAAGCGGCGGCGAAGGTCAGACCTTCGATGGCGAAGGCACGGCCAATGTGATCCAGACTGCGGACCAGGCCGAATGCGAGGAACTCTTCGCGGAGACCCTTGAGCAGATGCAGCTCGATCCGGTGCTGGCCGCAAAGCTGGCCGACCGCATCTCGCTGGACGACGACATGGACGGCGTCATGGATGTCTGTCAGCGCCACAAGGGCGACATGGACCTTGACGGCGAAGTCAACCAGGACGATCTGACCGCGATGATGAGCGCGTTCGTGACCGTGGACATGATCGGTGACATCAATCTGGACGGCCAGATCGACGGGGCTGACTTCGGACTGCTCCTGCTGGCGATCGAGGATCACACGCAGGCACAGGTCGGCGCGAACGGTGCGGTTCCCGTGGTGAACGACGCGGCGCCGGCGGCCAATGACGAGCCGGCCGCGCCCGAGCCCGAGACGCCCTGAGCCAACGCCGACGCTTCCACTTCCACCGAGATCGTCCACAGAAAGCGAGCCCGCTCCATGGCCGTCACAATCTCCTGCGAATATCTTGGTGACTTGCGCGTGCGCTCGGTGCACGGGCCATCCAAGACCGAGCTGATCACCGACGCGCCGACGGACAACCACGGCAAGGGCGAATCATTTTCCCCGACCGACCTGGCCGCCACCGCGCTGGCCACCTGCTACGCCACCATCATGGGCATCCAGGCGCAGACTCTGGGCATCGAGCTCAAGGGCATGAAGATCGAGATCGAGAAGCACATGACCGCGAAGCCGCCCCGGCGCATCGCGCGGCTGGCGATGGCCATTCGCATGCCGGCCGGAATTTCGCCGACCCACCAGGACCGGCTCAAGCTGGCCGCGGCCGGGTGCCCGGTGCATGCCTCGCTCCACCCCGATGTTGCGGTGGAAACGGTCTGGACCTGGGGTTGAGGATCGCGGCGCGGCCATGACTTCGCCCCTTCCGACGCGCGACGGGGTTGGCGCAAGTTGTGTGGTCCTGCCGAGTTCGCCCGATCTGCGCCTTTCGAACCCATCCGGCGTTGATTCGAATTGGCGATCAAAATCATGCGCGACCATCGCGGACTTTCTCATGCGGCATTTTCCCGACATCGCCGCCGAGGAATGGTTGCGCCGCATCTCGAACGGGCTCGTCGTGGACGAGCATGGCGCGGCGGTGACAGCGGATCGCGTCTTCGAGCCGCACCTGCGGATCTACTACTACCGGTCGCTTGAGGCGGAAACACGCATTCCGTTTGAGGAGGAGATCCTTTTCCAGGACGACCAGTTGGTCGCCGTCGACAAGCCGCACTTCCTGCCGGTGATCCCGTCGGGTCGCTACCTGCAAGAGACGCTGTTGGTGCGGCTCAAGCGCAGGCTGGGCCTGGACACGCTGGTGCCGATCCACCGCATTGACCGCGGCACCGCCGGCGTGGTGGTCTTCTCGGTGCGGCCGGAGTCCCGCGGCAAATATCAGCGGCTCTTCGCGACGCGCGAGGTGCGAAAGAACTATGAGGCGGTTGGCTCGATCAACCCGGAGCTGCGCCTGCCGCTGACGCATCGAAGCTGCCTGGTCAAGGATGATTGCTTCATGCGCATGAAGGAAGTCGAGGGCGCCGCGAACTCGGAGACGCGTGTCGAGTGGGTCGCCAACTGTGGCAAAGCGGCTCGTGATGCTTCGACTCCTGATGGCGCAAGTCGAGAAAGGCTGGCGTGCTACCGCCTCTCCCCCGTCACCGGCCGCAAGCACCAATTGCGCGTGCATTGCGCGGCGATGGGAATCCCGATCGCGAATGACGCGATCTATCCGGAGTTCCTGCCCGAGCTCGCGGAAGGCGCGGAGGAAGATTTTTCCCGGCCCCTGCAACTGCTCGCCCGCAGCGTGGAATTTCGCGATCCCGTCACCGGTGAGACGCGGAGCTTCACGAGTCGGCGCCGGCTTGCACTCTGGACGCATTGACGCTCCCGGGGCCGAATTCGGGTCTGGCGTGGCCCAACTCCGAACAACTAGCATTGACGCATCGTGGCAAAGTCGAAGCTCAAGAAACCGCCAGGCCGTCTTGAATTGATCTGCGGACCGATGTTCGCCGGCAAGACCACCGAGCTGATCCGCAGGCTTGCAGCGGCGCGGGCCGAGCAGCCGCTCACCGTGGCCATCAAGCCGGTCCGTGACACGCGCTACGCATTGGAGGAGCTGGTCACGCACGCGGGAGAGCGCGTCTGCGCCGTCGCGACACCCAGCGCCGCGGAAATTCCCGTGGCCGTCGGCAACGCCATGGTCATCGGCATCGACGAGGCGCATTTCTTCGGACCCGAGCTGACCGAGGTGTGCGTGAAGCTTGTCGAATCGGGCCGTCGCGTGATCGTGTCGGGGCTTGAGTTCGATCATCGAGGCGATGTCTTCGAGCCCTTTCCGGGTCTGCTGACCAAGGCCGATGAGACCACGCGGCTCACCGCCATCTGCACCCTGTGCGGCGGCGAGGCGATTCACAGCCAGCGTCTGGTCGCCAGTGACGAGCGCATTGCCGTGGGTGGCGTGGGCGACTATGAGCCGAGGTGCGCCCAGTGCTTCAAGCCTGGGTCACACAGCTGACTTTGCTCGATGCGCCACAATTCAGACGAACACGCTTGTTTTGAAAAAACTGAGGGATTGGGTAGATAAAAAGTGGTTCTTTCAGAAAAGGCTGCAACCTTGGGGCGACATTGCACTGATAGTTAGGCACCTGGTCGCTCATGACTCGGTTCCAATGGCTGCCAGTACCGGGTTGTCATGCATTCATAAACAGATACACAAGAAAAACCATGATCCACATCACTCGATTCCCTCGACTTCGTGTCGCAAATCTTTTTTTGGTCGCCGTATCGTTGCTGACCGCGAACTTCACCGCGGCTGCTGACACTGCTGGACCCGTCTTCGCCTGGGGCGCCGGGACTTCCAACACGGGATCGAACAACAACTACGGCCAATCCATGGTGCCGGCGTCGACGCTCTCGGGCGTGTCGTGCGCGAAGGTTGTGTGCGGCATGGTGCATTCGGCGGCGCTAACCGTGGATGGGCAGGTTGTGTGCTGGGGATCAAATCGCGACCCCGGCAACTCCAACACAAGAAACCAATCCATTGTTCCCGTCGGCCTTGGAGCGTGCGTTGACATTTCCGCAGGTTACGAACACACCGCCGCCATCAAGTCGGATGGGACGGTCGTGTGCTGGGGCGGCACCTCCTTTGCCAAGACGACCGTGCCGGCAAGTCTCGGCGCCTGCAAGCAAGTCGCGTGCGGCGGTTACCAAACAGCGGCGATCCAACTGGATGGCGCCGTCGTGTGCTGGGGCGGTGTTTCTCCCCTCAAACTCGAAGCCACGCCACCTCCTGGACTTGGCCCATGCAAAAAGATCGCGTGTGGCCAACAGCACACAGTCGCGATCCGCGAAGATGGAAGTGTGGCGTGTTGGGGGATCAACAAGGCCAACCTGGGCAGCAACTTGGTCACAAATCAATGCGTCGTTCCGTCCACTCTCGGCGCCTGCAAGGAAATTGCCGCCGGCTGGTGCCACACCGTTGCACTTCAAGAGGATGGAACGGTCGTGTGCTGGGGCGGGGGCACAACGAACAATCCGAGCGATGGCATTAACTTTGGTCAATCCATAGTGCCGGCTGACTTGGGACCGTGCATCCAAATCGCGGCTGGAGATTGCACCTCCGCGGCAGTTCGGGTCGATGGCAC
Source organism: Planctomycetota bacterium (assembly GCA_021414025.1). NCBI lineage: Bacteria > Pseudomonadati > Planctomycetota > Planctomycetota bacterium. The sequence continues at coordinate 145,240 of JAIOPG010000005.1, forward strand.
AGTCGTCTTCTGGGGTAGGGCAAGCGCCTCGCTCAATGCCGCGCAACCCGGCGCATGCGCAGCGATTGCCTGTGGCTTTGAGGATGCCATTGCATTGAAGTCCGATGGCTCGATCTCGGGTTGGGGTAGGAATTACGACTTTCCGCAGATGTACCAAGGCCAGGCGACTCCGCCGAATTTTGGACCCTGCCTCCAAGTTGCCAGCGGTCTGTATCACACCGTCGCGTTGCAGCAGAACGGCACGCTGAGATGCTTTGGGGCCGGCGGAGTTCTGCCAACGTATGCGGGATTCCCCGCGTATGGTCAGTCCGTGGTTCCGGATCTCAAGTCGTATTCGCGAGTGGCGGCGGGTGGTCTCCATTCCGCGGCGATTCGGCAGGATGATGGGTCCGTGGTTTGCTGGGGCGCGGGAACCACCAATGTTGCATCGAGTAACAATTGCGGTCAGTCCATGGTCCCTGTGACACTGGGAGTCTGCAAAGAGATAGCCGCCGGCTACCTCCACACCGTTGCACTCAAGATGGACGGCTCCGTCGCGTGCTGGGGCGCGGGAACCACCAACACGGGAGTGGATGACGATTTCGGCCAATCCATCGTGCCTGCGACGCTTGGTATGTGCAAGGCAATCGCCGCGGGATATCACCACACCGTCGCGCTGCAGGAGGATGGAACCGTGGTCGCATGGGGCCGAAACAACACCGGTCAATGCACGGTGCCGCCAACGCTCGGAGCTTGCATCGCCATTGCGGCGGGCGATTTCCACACGGTGGCGGTCAAACTGGATGGCACGGTTGCGTGCTGGGGCGCAGGCACCACCAATACCGGTTCAAACTTCAATTACGGCCAGTCCATGGTCCCCGCGACCCTTGGAGCCTGCGTCAGCGTTTCGGCAGGAACTTCACACACGGTTGCACAACGGCAGGATGGAACGCTGGTTGCCTGGGGCAGGAATGACAATGGGCAATGCACCGTGCCGGCTGAACTTGGAAAATGCTCCAGCTTTGCTGCGGGAAGCTTGCACACGGTTGCCGTTCAATATGTTGAATCGCCGTGTCCAATGGATCTTGATGGCTCCGGCGAGGTTGATGGCGGCGACATCGGATTGATCCTGCTCGACTTCGGCCCATGCCCCGGCTGCTCCACCGACCTCGATGGCTCCGGCGAGGTGGACGGCGGCGATATCGGCCTGGTGCTGCTGGACTTCGGCGCGTGCCCGTAATTATTTCTGCTGATCGTTGACGACGACCAGGTGCGCCGCGGAGCGGTATCCGTGGCGGAAGCGCTCGTAGATCGGCTCGGCGAACTCGTGGAAGAACTGCCGCGCCGCCTCCACGCCAAGCTGCCGCACGCCCGAGCGCTCCAGCGCCTCCCAGCGGCTCCAGCGGATGGCCGCGGGCGCATCCACATAGATGGCGATGTCGATGTGCCGCCGCGGCAATTCATGCAGGGCGTGCAGCCCCTCGCAGACGATGGTGCCCGCGGGCTCCACGCGGCGGAATCCCTCCCGCGCATGCGACACGAACGACCACACTGGAATGGACGCCGACTCGCCGCGCCGCAGCGCCGCCAGATCGCTGGCCAGCCGCGGCAGATCGGATGACTCCGGCAGGTCGCGCAGATGCGTGGGCGTCTCGTCGTAATTGGGGAAATAGTGATCTGTGCTGACGACGCACTCGGAGAGCATCCCGGCGAGCGTGCTCTTGCCGGCGCCGACCGGACCGGTGATGCCGATGACCACGCGGTCGCTGGCGGAAGCGGAGGCCATCTCCAGGATGCGCCGCTGCGCGTCGCGCCAATCGATCAACTCGGGCTCATGGCGAGTGCCACTCATCGGCGTTCAGGGTACGGGGCAAGTCAGTATTCTGTCGCGTCGATGCCGCATTTCACCGGACTTCTGGGCGTTGGCGTGCTGCTGCTGATCGCGTACGCCCTCTCCACCAACCGCAACCGAATCAACGTGCGGACGGTGCTTTCCGGCGTGGCAATCCAGTTCGTGATCGCCTATCTCTTCCTGAGCTTTCCCCCGGTGGTCCGCATCTTCGACTACTTCGCCGCCGGCGTGACCAAGGTGATCTCCTTCGCCGACCAGGGCACAGTCTTCATTTTCGGCAAGGCGGCCGACGCCAGCGGCCCGTGGGGATTCATCTTCGCGGTGAAGGTGCTGCCCATCATCATTTTCTTCGCCTCGCTGATGGCGGTGCTCTACCACCTGGGCGTGATGCAGCGGCTGGTGGCGGTGCTGGCGTGGATCATCCGCCGCGCGCTCAACGTGACCGGCGTGGAGGCGCTCTCCGCCTCGGCAAACATCTTCGTGGGGCAGACCGAAGCGCCGCTGACGGTGAAGCCATTCATCGCCACCATGACGCGCTCGCAGATCATGGCGGTCATGACGGTGGGCTTCGCCACCATCGCCGGCAGCGTGATGGCCGCCTACATCGTGATGCTCGGCGGCGAGGACAACGCGGCGCGGATCGTGATGGCCAAGCACCTGATGACTGCCAGCGTGATGTCGGCGCCGGCCGGCCTGGTGATGGCCAAGATCATGCTGCCGGAGACGGAGATTCCCCGCGACGAGACGCTCGACTCGCTGCGCACGATTCCGCGGACCACCTGCAACGTCATGGACGCCGCCGCCGAGGGCGCGACCGACGGACTGAAGCTGGCCCTGAATGTGGCGGCGATGCTGGTGGCATTCGTGGCCCTGCTGGCCCTGCTGAACTATCCGCTGACAGCGCTGAGTGAAATTGACTCGATCGCCTCGTGGCGGGCGGCCCACGGCATTCCGGTGCTGACCTTCCAGAACATTCTCGGCTACGTCTTCACGCCGCTGGCCTGGTGCATGGGTGTGGGCTCCGAGGACGCCCGCAAGGTCGGCTCGCTCATGGGCGAGCAGGTGATCGCGACGGAGTTCGTGGCCTATGTCGACCTGAGCACATCACTGCGCGAGGGCACTATCGGCTTCCGCGCCGCGGAGATCACCACCTACGCCCTGTGCGGCTTCGCGAATCTGCCGTCGATCGCGATCCAGATCGGCGGGCTCAGCGCCATGGCGCCGCAGCGACGCGGCGACTTCGCCCAGCTCGGACTCCGCGCCATGACCGCCGGCGCGCTGGCCTGCTGGATGACCGGGGCGATCGCGAGCATGTTCATCAAGGGGTGAGAGCGCCCCGACGCGTGGAACCATGGATTTTTGCGGCGTTTCCTTCGGGTCATGACTTTGGAAAATACCCCTCCTTGTTACCATTCAAATTCGGATGCCTGATTTTTTGCGGTCCTGTGACCGCGGCACTCTGAGACGCATGAAGCACAACACCCTCGCCAAGATCTGGTCGCTGCTTTCTGCGCAACAGCGCAAGAGCGCGGTCGCCCTGCTGGGACTGATGCTCGCCGGCATGGTGCTGGAAACGCTGGGTGTGGGTCTGGTCATCCCTGTCATGGCGATCATCACCGACGAGAACCTGACCAAGAGCTATCCGCGCCTCCAGCCCGCGCTGGATTTTCTGGGCAATCCCGAACAGAAGACGCTGATCGTCTGGGCCATGCTCTCGCTGGTGGCGATCTACATCGTGAAGACCGGGTTCCTGGCCTTCCTGGTGTGGAAGCAGAGCCGCTTCGCTTTCGGCGTGCAGGCGAGCATCTCCCAGCGCCTCTTCACCACCTATCTGCGCCAGCCCTACATGTTCCATCTGCAGCGCAACTCCGCCACGCTCATTCAGAACGCCACCCAGGAAGTCAGCCAGTTCACTTTCGGCGCGATCCTTCCCGGCATGGGGCTCATCACGGAACTGCTTGTGCTGATCGGACTGGCCGCGCTGCTGGTCGCGGCTGAGCCGGTCGGCGCCGTCGCGGTGGTGGTCACGCTGGGCGGCGCCGCGCTGGTCTTTCACAAGGTGACGCGGCTCAAGGTGACCAGCTGGGGAGTCGCCCGCCAGCTGCATGACCGGCAGCGCCTTCAGCATTTGCAGCAGGGACTCGGCGGCGCCAAGGATGTGAAGCTGCTCGGGCGCGAATCCGACTTTCTCAGCCAGTTCAAGACCCACAGCGACCGCACCGCGCACATCGGCCAGCGCATGCAGACGCTGAACCAGCTCCCGCGCCTCTGGATCGAGATGCTGGCGATCGTCGGGCTGGCGACGATCGTGCTCATCATGGTCGCGCAGGGCAAGTCCATCGGCACCATCGCGCCGACGCTGGGCCTTTTCACCGCGGCGGCATTTCGGCTGATGCCCTCGATGACCCGCCTGCTCAGCTACACGCAGTCCATTCGCCACGGACTTCCCACCACCAACACGCTCTGCGCGGAGTTGGCCCTGGCGGCGCCGGCTCCCCCGCTGCTTCCAGCAGGCTCCGCCGCGCCGTGGAAGGAGATCCAATTGCGCGACGTCTCCTTCACGTATCCGGGCACCCCCGCGCCATCGCTGAGCCGCCTCACGCTTTCCATTCAGCGCGGCGAGACTGTGGGATTCGTCGGCCCCAGCGGCTCGGGCAAGAGCACGCTGGTTGATGTGGTGCTGGGGCTACTCACGCCAGGAGCCGGCCAGGTGCTCTTGGACGCGGAAGACATCCAGAAGAATCTGCGCGCCTGGCAGAACCAGATCGGCTACGTGCCGCAGTCGATCTACCTCACCGACGACACGCTGCGGCGCAATGTCGCCTTCGGCCTGCCCAATGACACGATCGACGACGCGGCGGTGGCCCGCGCCCTGAAGTCCGCGCAGCTGGAGGAGTTCGTCGCCGCGCTGCCGGAGATGGCGCAGACGATCGTGGGCGAGCGCGGCGTGCGCCTCTCGGGCGGCCAGCGCCAGCGCATCGGCATCGCCCGCGCCCTCTACCACGATCCCGCCGTGCTGGTGCTGGACGAGGCGACCAGCGCGCTGGACACGCCGACGGAACAGGGCGTGATGGAGGCGATCACCGCGCTGCACGGCACCAAGACCATCCTGATCGTCGCCCACCGCATGAGCACGGTCGAGCATTGCGACCGCCTTTTCCGCCTTGAGGGCGGCGCCCTGACCCGGCCCGCGCTGAAAACCGAGGCCTCGCCGAACCGCTAATCTTCGCGGGGCTTTCAGGCCACGACACCCCATGCTCGAGAACTCCTCCATTCTGATCACCGGCGGCACCGGCTCCTTCGGCAACACCTTCGTGCCGATGACTCTGGCCAAGTACAACCCCAAGCGGCTGGTGATTTTCTCCCGCGACGAGATGAAGCAGTGGGACATGGCGATGAAGTACAGCGACGACAAGCGGGTGCGCTTCTTCATCGGCGATGTGCGCGACAAGGACCGCCTGGCCCGCGCCCTGGACGGCATCGACTACGTGGTGCACGCGGCCGCGACCAAGATCGTGCCGACCGCCGAGTACAACCCCTTCGAGTGCGTGAAGACCAACATCATCGGCGCCATGAACATGATCGATGTCTGCATCGACCGCGGCATCAAGCGGATCGTGGCCCTCAGCACCGACAAGGCCAGCAACCCGATCAACCTCTACGGCGCCACCAAGCTCGCCTCCGACAAGCTCTTCGTGGCGGGCAATTCCTACGCCGGCCTGCACGACACGCGCTTCTCGGTGGTGCGCTACGGCAACGTCATGGGCTCGCGCGGCTCGGTGATCCCCTTCTTCATGTCGCTGGCCCACACCGGCACGCTGCCGATCACCGACCCGCGCATGACCCGCTTCATGATCACGCTGGAGCAGGGCGTGGAGCTGGTCTGGCACGCCTTCGAGGACATGCGCGGCGGCGAGATCTACGTCAAGAAGATCCCCTCGATGACCATCACCGACATCGCCCGGGCGGTCGCGCCGCAGGCCAAGCACAAGATCATTGGCATCCGCCCCGGCGAGAAGATCCACGAGCAGATGATCGGGTTCGAGGACGCCCCGCACACCTTTGAGTTCAAGGACCACTTCAAGATTCTGCCCGCCATTCACGACTGCTCCAGTGATCCGGCGCGAATCAAGGGTGGCACGAAGGTCAAGGAAGACTTCATCTACTCCTCGGACAACAATCCCGACTTCATGCCGGTGGCGACGCTGCAGAAGTGGATCGAGGCGAGCCGCCTGAAGGAACATGCGGTCTAGCCGCTGATGCGCTTCCGCCGAAAGCAGCGCTGTGGCTAAGAAAATTCTCATCACCGGCGGCTCGGGGCTCCTGGCATTGAACTGGGCGGCGGCGATGCGAGATCGCTGCGCGGTCACGCTGGGTCTGCATTCGCGCCGGGTGGACATGCCGGGAGCCGCCTGCCGCTCGCTGGATCTTGAATCGGTTGACGCGCTGGCCGCGACGCTGGAAAGCATCGGGCCCGACCTGGTCGTGCACGCCGCGGGCATGACCAACGTGGAGCAATGCGAGGCGAGTCCGGATCAGGCGCACCGCGCCAATGTCGTGCTGGCCGAGAATGTCGCCGCGGCCTGCTCCAAGCTGGGCATCGCCCTGGCGCACATCTCGACCGACCATCTCTTCGCCGGCGACGAGGCGATGATCGAGGAGAGCCATCCCGTGGCGCCGCTGAATGTCTATGGAAAGACCAAGGCCGAAGCCGAGCAGCGCGTGCTGCGGCGGCACCCGAGCGCGCTGGTGGTGCGCACCAACTTCTACGGGTGGGGCCCCGCCCACCGCCGCTCTTTCAGCGATGTCATCATCGACGCGCTGCGGGCCGCGAAGCCGGTCCGGCTCTTTCATGACGTGCACTACACGCCGATCCTGATCGAGACCCTGGCCCTCGCGGTGCACGACCTGATCGAGGGCGGCGCGTCGGGCATCGTGCATGTCGTTGGCGACGAGCGCGTTTCGAAGTACCATTTTGGAATCAGGGTGGCGGAGGCGTTTGATTTCGACCCGCGTCTGATCCATCCGATTGCCATTGCCGACATTCCAGGACTGATCACTCGTCCCAAAGACATGAGCTTGTCAAACCGACTTGCCTGCCGAACCATTGGACGGCCGCTCGGAAACCTTCAGGAGCACCTATGCCTACTTCGCCAGCAATCCAGCCACCCACTTCGAAATCCGCAGGTGCAGGCGTGATTCCCTACGGCCGGCATCACGTGGACGAGGCGGATATCCAGGCGGTGGTCGATGTGCTTCGGGGCCGCGCGCTGACCCAGGGCCCGATGGTTGACGCTTTTGAGAAGGCGATCGCGGACTTTGTCGGAGCCAAGTACGCCGTGGCGATGTCCAGCGCCACCGCGGGGCTGCATCTTGCAGCGCTCGCCGCGGGTGTGGGACCCGGCAAGACGCTCATCACCTCGCCGATCACTTTCGTCGCCAGCGCCAACGCCGGCGTCTATTGCGGCGGCCAGATCGCCTTCGCCGACATCGATCCCGCCACCGTCAACATGTGCCCGGCCTCCCTGCAGGAAGCGGTTTCGAAGCACACGAATGTCCGCGCGGTGATTCCAGTCCACTTCGCCGGACTTCCCTGCGACATGCCGGCGATCAAGAAGGCCGCGGATTCGGGCGGTGCCGTGGTGATCGAGGACGCCGCGCACGCGCTGGGCGCGACCTATCCCGGCGGCAAGCGCGTCGGCTGCTGCTCCCACTCGCTGATGACGGTGTTTTCCTTCCATCCGGTGAAGGCGATCGCGGCGGGCGAGGGCGGCATGATCACCACCAACGATGAGCCGACCTACCGCAAGCTGCTGCGGCTGCGCAGCCACGGCATCAACAAGGCGAACGATCCGCTGCAGCTGCCCGACCAGTCGCTGACCGCGGGCGAGCCGAACCTCTGGTACTACGAGATGCAGGAGCTGGGCTTCCACTACCGCATCACCGACATCCAATGCGCACTTGGTTTGTCGCAGTTCAAGAAGCTCGAGCGCTTCCTGGCCCGGCGCCGCGAGCTGGTCGCGGCTTACGACCGGGATTTCGCGGGGATGAAAACCTGCGCTCCGGCGCAGCGGACGGGCCGCGAACTCAGCGGCCACCATCTCTATGTGCTGCGGGCGGACTTTGCCGCGGCCGGCACCACGCGCCCGCGCGTGATGGCGGCGCTCAAGAGCCGCGGCATCGGCACGCAGGTGCACTACATCCCCGTGCCCGCCCACCCCTTCTATCAGCGGATGGGTTTGAAGCCCGCGGACTATCCCAGGTCGCAGGAGTACTACCGCTCGGCGCTGAGCATTCCGCTTTTCTACGACTTGACCAATGCGCAGCAGAAGCAGGTCGTGGAGGCGGTGAGAGAGCTCCTGCCTTGAGACTGGCGATCGGCACCGCGCAGTTCGGCCTTCCCTATGGAGTCGCGAATCGAATTGGTCAGGTGAGCGCCGCGGAGGCGCGGGAGATCCTGCGCCGCGCCGCCGAGGCGGGCGTGGACACGATCGACACGGCAATGGCCTACGGCAACAGCGAGCAGCGGCTGGGCGAGATCGGCGTGAAGCATTTCAAGGTGGTCACCAAGCTTCCCGCGGCTCCGGTGGAGTGCACCGACCTTTCGGCGTGGATGATGCAGAGCGTGGAGGAGTCCTTGAAGCGGCTGGGCGTTGCGAAACTGGAGGGGCTGCTTCTGCACAAACCCTCGCAACTGCTCGAGGTGAACGGGAAGAAAATGTACGACACGCTGACCGCCCTCAAGAAGGATGGCTTCGTGAACAAGATTGGCGTCTCGATCTACGAGCCGTGCGAGCTCGAGCCCCTGACCGCGCGCTTTCACCTGGACCTCGTGCAGGCCCCCTTCAACGTCCTCGACCAGAGGCTGCGCACTTCGGGGTGGCTTGACAAGCTCGCCGAGCAAAACATCGAGGTGCACGTCCGGTCGATTTTTCTGCAGGGCCTGCTGCTGATGGACGAAGCGAGCCGCCCGGAGAAGTTCAACCGTTGGGGCGCCTTCTGGATCCAATGGCACAAGCATCTTCGCGCGTCGGGCCGCACGGCGCTGGAGGCCTGCCTGGACTTCGCCATCTCGGAGAAACGGATCCATCGGCTGGTGGTCGGCGTCGAAAGCCTGGTCCAATTCGAGGAGTGCCTGCAGGCGATGCGCGGAACGCGAACATCAACCGGGTCTCCGCCGACGTGCGACGATGTGCAGCTCATGGACCCGAGGGCGTGGAGCGCACTGGTCTAGCGATGGATCTTCTTCTCATCATTCGCGGTCTGGCGGCGCTTTCCGTGGTCGTCTGGCATGCCGAGGGCAATCACGCCGAGTTTCCCCCGGTGGTGAACATCCCCGGCCGCACCGCAGTGTGGCTCTTCTTCGGCATCTCCGGCTACGTGATCTCCTATGGATTCGTCCACCGGCGCTACAAGTACACGCTGCATGATCTGCGCGACTTCTACATCAACCGATTCCTGCGGATCTATCCGCTCTTTCTTCTGCTCAGCGCGGTGGGTTGGATCACGCTGCTGCTGACCTCGGGAACAAGTCCGATCGGCTGGAGGGATCTGCCCGCCCAATTGCTGGCCATCCAGTTCGATCAGAACTACATCTTGAATGGAGTTTTCTGGACGCTGGGCATCGAGCTGCAGTTCTATCTGCTGGCGCCGCTGCTGGCATGGATGCTGCTCGGTCGCAAGAGCCGATGTCTCATTCCCTGTGCGTGTCTGTACGGAGTGATGGTGTATTGGAATCAGTGCGCCGCCGATCAGTGGGGCTGGAGCTTCGATGGGCGGAACATCCTCGCGAATCTCTCCCATTTCTTCATGGGCATGATCGCCTGTCGGCTGGTCGCGGGAGGCAAGCCCAACATGAAGCTGCTCTTCTTTGCGCTGGCCGGCGCCGCCGCGGCGATCGCCTATTCGAACTGGCTTTACCACTGCAGGTCGGGCTGGTATTGGTCGGTGCGCGGCATCCTGCTGGTCGACGCGGCGATCTTTCTCTTCGTCGTCGCGCACGCCTGCTGCCAGCGGCCGAAGCACTCGCGGAACCCCGTCTATCTCGGCTTCGCCTTCCTGGGAACGCTTTCCTACGGCATCTACGCGTGGCACGCCTACCTCATGACACATCTGATCTGGCTTTCCACCAATGTTCTCGCGCTGATCGGAGCCTCGATCGTCGCGGCGTACTTTTCCTACCGGCTTGTGGAGCGGCCCTGCCTCAAGCTGAAGCGCAGGCATCCCGAACCCCACGCTCCGACCGTAACCGAGTAGGCGCGGATCCGACGCGGGCCCATGCTAATCTGTCGGTTTCGCAAAGGAGCGCCTCGTGCAAGTCCAGATCATCGCCGAACTCGCCCAAGGGTTTGAGGGCCGTCCCGAGCAGACGCGCATGCTTTTGAAAGCAGCCGCGGCGGCCGGCGCGGACGCGGCGAAGTACCAATTGGTCTATGCGGACGAGTTGGCGACTCCCGACTACAAGCACTACGAGTTGTTCCGATCGCTGGAGATGCCCGACAAGGTCTGGCTGGAACTCGCGGCGTATGCCAAGGAACTTGGCATCCAGCTGCACCTGGACATTTTCGGCCCCAAGAGCCTGAAGTTGGCCGAGCGCTGCGGCGTGTCCGCCGTCAAGTTGCATGGCACCGACATCGCGAATCTGGGCCTGCTGGAATTGGTCGCGGCAAGCTCCGTCGGAACCGTTTTGCTCGGCGCGGGCGGGGCACACGCCGACGAACTCAAGCGCGCGATGCAGGTTCTTGCCAGGAAAAAGGTCGTGGCGCTGCTGGGATTCCAGAGCTATCCCACGCCCAACGACACAAACCAGATCTCGCGGATCGCACGCGTTCTGAAGTTGTTCGCGAAGGACTTTCCACAGGCCAGCGTCGGATTCGCCGACCACGCCGATCCCGAGTGCCCGCTGCGCTACGCGCTGGCCGCCACGGCGATCGGCGCGGGGGCGACGACCATCGAGAAGCACCTCACCCTGGCCGGAGTCATGAAGCTCGAGGACCACGAGTCGGCGCTCAACCCCGACGCCTTCGCCGAGTTTGTCGCGGTGATCCGCGACTGCGCCAAGGCTCTCGGTCACTCGAGCGACGCGAACGACTTCGGCATGTCGGAATCCGAGCGCGCCTACCGCAAAATGATCCGCCGCCATGTCGTGGCGGGCCGCGACATTCCCGCGGGCTCCGCGCTGAAGCCCAACGATCTTGCCCTGAAGCGGACCGCGGCGGACGACGCCTTGACGTCGCTGGACGAGGCCTACGGGCGCGAAGTGTTGCGCGATGTGGGAGCAAACCAGCCGATGACTCCCGCGACCATTCGGGCGGGAGCGGCGAAGTGAAACGAAGGCTCGTGGCGGCGCTCGCCTGCCGCAATGTGGGAAGCCGCCTCTACGGCAAGCCCCTGCAAAAAATCAGCGACACGGTGTGCATCCTCGACCAGATCATCCTGGCGATCAAGAAGTTTCCGGAAATCGACGAGATCGTGCTGGGCATCTCGGAAGGCGTGGCCAACCTTGCCTTCATCGATGTGGCCCACGAGCACAAGGTGAGCTTCATTCTGGGCGATCCGGTCGACGTGCTCTTCCGCCTGGTGCAGTGCGGGCGCATGGGCAAGGCCACGGATGTCTTCCGCGTGACCACCGAGTGCCCCTGGTTCGCCTATGACATGCTGCCCGATCTCTGGAAGCGCCACGTCGCCGACGGCAACGACATCACCGTGACCGACCGGCTGCCCGAGGGATTGAATTTCGAGATCTACACGCTCGAGGCGCTGGAGCGGGCGCACTCCAGGGGCGCCAGCCGCGACCGCTCCGAGTTCTGCTCGAACTATCCGCGGACCCATCCCGATGAGTTCAAGAGCGCGGTCTACTCGCCGGCGGCGGCGCTGCAACGGACGGATTTGCGCATCACCGTGGACTATCCCGAGGACCTGATCATCGCCCGCGAGATCGCCAAGGAACACGCGGCCAAGATGCCGCTGGTGATGCCCGCCGACATCATCGCATTCCTCGACAAAAGGGCCGATTTGCGGGCCCTGGTGCAGCCCTACGTCGATCCCAAGCCCCTTTGGGGAATGATTCAAAATCAGCGAGAATGGAAGCCATGACCACCAAGATGAAAAAGCCCCACGCCGAGTCCGCGGATGCCAAGCGACCCGCCTCCGACGCCGAGTACCAGGCGCGACTTCTTCGCGCGATTCCCGGCGGAGCCCACACCTACTCCAGGGGACACGATCAATTTCCCGACAACGCTCCGGCGATCTTTGCCCGCGGCGAGGGCGTCTACGCCTACACACCCGATGGACGGCGCTACCTGGATTTCGCGATGGCGCTGGGCGCGGTCAACATCGGCTACGGCGAGCCGGCGATCGTGAGCGCTGCGACCAAGGGCATGAATCTTGGCAATGGCCTGAGCCGCCCGAGCATGATCGAGTTGGAGGCCGCCGAGCGCTTGATCGACCTCGTGCCCTCGATCGACATGGTGAAGTTCACCAAGAATGGATCGACCGCGGTCACCGCCGCGGTGAAGCTGGCCCGCGCCTTCACCGGCCGCGAACTGGTGGCCCGCTGCAGCCAGCATCCCTTCTTCTCCTACGACGACTGGTTCATCGGCTCGACGCCGGTCACGCGCGGCATCACCCGCAGCACGATCTCGGAGACGCTGACCTTCAACTACAACGACATTGCGAGCCTGGAGAAGCTGTTCGAACAGCACAAGGGCAAGATCGCCGCGGTGGTGCTGGAGCCGGCAAGCATGGTCTGCCCCAAGGTGGTCGGACAGCCGGCGTTTGTGGGTCCGATGCAGGAATGCTGGACGGAGAGCTCCTGCACGGCGCGAGACACAGGCAAGAAGCATTTCCTTCACGAGGTGCGCGAGCTCTGCGACAAGCACGGCGTGGTCATGGTGCTCGACGAGATGATCACCGGATTCCGCTGGCATCTGGGCGGAGCCCAGCATGTGCTCGATGTGCGGCCCGACATCACCACTTTCGGCAAGGCAATGGCCAACGGCTTTTCGGTGGCCTGCGTCGGCGGACGCCGCGACATCATGCAGCTGGGCTCGATCGAATTCGCGGGCACCGAGCGCGTCTTCCTGCTCTCCACCACGCATGGCGCGGAGATGAGCGGACTGGCCGCGTTTCTTGCCACGGTCGACTTCATGGAGAAGAACAATGTGTGCGCCCACTTCTGGAACTGGGGCGAGCGCTTCGTGAAGGTCTTCAACCGCGCGGCCGAGAGCGCAGGCGTGTCCAAGCGGATCTACGCGGGCGGCCCCGCCTGCAAGCCCGGCTTTGTGACGCTCGATGAGAAGGGCCAGCCCTGCATGAAGCTGCGCACCCTTTTCATGCAGGAGATGCTCAAGCACAACATCCTGATGCCGCAGGTGGTCGTCGCTTACCGCCACGGCGACGCGGAGCTCAAGCTGGTCGAGCACGCCCTGGCTGACGCGATGCCCGTGATCGCCCGCGCCCTGAAGGAAGGCTTCGAGAAATACATCCATGGCCCGCTCGTGCAGCCCGTCTTCCGCAAATTGAATTGACGATGCCGCGGAGCGATTCATGATCCTGATCCGGGCCGAGGACCGGCCCAGTCGTGGGCGCGGCCACCGCTCCCGCGCCGAGGCGCTCGCACACGCCTGCCTGCGAGCGAAGTTGCCGGCCACCATGCTGGCCGGCGACCTTGAGTGGTCGCGCGAACTTTCCAAGGATGGGCTGCACGCCGAGCCGCTGTCGGAAGTGGGCGGCGATGCAACCGAGGCACGCCAGCTGGCCGGTGCCGCGAAGCGCCTCGCGGCCACACATGTCGTGCTGGATGGCGGGAGGTTTGTCCCGGGGTTCGTGAAGGCGCTTGCCGAGTCAGGCATCCGCGTGGTGCTGGTCGATGACACCGCCCGCGCCGATGTCTCAGCGGCATGGGCCGTGATCAATCCCAACATCTATGCCACCAAGAGCCTCTACACCCATCCGCACCCGGATCGCATCTTCGCGGGGCCGGACTACATCCTGCTGCGCCCGCCTTTTCTGAAGCCGCGCTCCGCGCCCACTTCGAGTGCGGTCGTTCTTCTGGCGATGGGCGTGTCCGCCAGCGACGCGCTGCTGGCGGATCTGACGGCGCGGATCGAAACCCTTGGCATGAAACCCGTCGTCGCCCGCAACAAGAGCGCGGTGGAAATGGCTGCGGCGATCGACGCCTCCGAAGTGGTGATCTGCGGCGCCAGCGTGACGCTGCACGAGGTCTGGGCCCGCACCAGAAAAGCGATTCCGGTCTATCAGGCCCGCGACCAGGAGCTCTTTTGGAAGTGGTGCGCGGGGCTCTCGATTCCAACCGCAGTTTCGCTCGACCGTGAAACCGGCGATGTGGCGAAGGCGATCGCCGATCTCCTGGGCAAGATCCGAGACGGCCGCGCTGCGCCGCAACCGGTCGTCGACCTGGGCGGCGGCGATCGAATCGTGGAGCAGGTCCTTCGCTAGTCCCGGCGACAATCGCATCGTGGAACAAGCCTTTCGATAGGCCCGGCGGCGCTCCCATCGCCCGTCCGCTCCGCGCCCGAAGGCGCGACATTGAATTACCATTGGCCGCAGCACCGATGAAAACCGCAGCACCCCAACTTTCGCGGCACCCCCTGGGATTTCTCCAAGTCTCGCCCCTGCCGTCCGGCGAGGAGTTGGAGAAGTACTACCGCGACCAGTATTTCCAGGCGCCGACGGTGAAAACCTATTCAAGGAAGTATTCGCAGGAGGAGCTGGTGCTCCACCAGGTGGCCTGCGAGGTCTCCGACCATCTCTACAGGATCGAGCGGCCGGGCGGAACCCGCAGCGTCTTTGACATCGGATGCGGCGAGGGATTCTTCCTTAAAGGAATGAAATCGCTCGGCTGGAGCGTCGCGGGAACGGACTACTCCTCCGAGGGAATCTCCAATCACAACCCGGAGCTCAAGGGCGAGATGACCTTCGGCCCCGCGCTTGAGGTCATCGAGCAATTTCGAAAATCCGGACGGACCTTCGGCCTGGTCAACCTGGGAAACATCCTTGAACACGTGCTGGATCCGCTGCAACTGCTCGATGCGGTGCGCCCCCTGATGCGCGCCGACGGACTGCTACGCGTGGTGGTGCCCAACGACGGCTCGGAATTCCAGGCGATGCTGGAATCCCTGGGCTGCACGGGCCGTCCGTGGATCCACCCGCCGGACCATCTCTCCTATTTCAATTTCGACTGCCTCCCGGGAGTGCTGGCCTCCCGCGGCTATGCGACCCTCCGCCTGCTGGGCGATTTTCCGATCGAGCTCTATCTGCTCAACAAGCATTCCAACTACGACCTGGACAAGAGCCGCGGCCCCGAAGCGCATCTTTGCCGGGTCCGCACCGTCAACCATGTGCGCAGCCGCGGCGTCGAGAATTATGTCCGCTGGGCGGAGGGATTGGCGGCGGGCGCCACATCCCGCAGTTGCATCGCCTTCGCAAAGAACGCCGGCTAGGTGCGCCTCGTGGGATCGATGAACTCCGCGAGCCTCGATCCGATGGAGCAGGAAGCATGAAGGTCGCGTTGCTTGGGGACATCCATGGCAACCACCTCGCCCTGCAGGCGGCGCTGGACTCCGCGAAAACGCTGGGAGCCGAACGGTTGCTGATCACCGGAGATCTGGTGGGCTACTACGGCCGGCCGAAGGAAGTCCTGGCGATGCTTGAGCCGTGGAAGCGCGACATGGTGCGCGGCAACCACGAGGAGATGCTGATCAAGGCGCGATCGGACGCGGTCTTCCTCGCCGGAGTCGATTCGAAATTCGGCATTGGCCTGCGCCGCGCCCTGGAACAGCTCTCCGCGCAGCAGCTCGACCAACTCTGCGCGCTGCCTCATCCCCTGGAAATCGAGATCGGCGGTCGCCGCATCCAGATTTGCCATGGCTCGCCATGGGACATCGATCAATACATCTATCCGGATGCGGATCCGAAACTTCTGGAGCGATGCGCCAGCCCGGACTTCGACGTCGTGGTGCTGGGGCACACGCACCATCCGCTCCACAGACAGATCGGCCGATGCCACATCGTCAATCCGGGCTCCGTGGGCCAGCCGCGCAATCGCCGGCCCGGCGCTTCGTGGGCGCTGCTGGACAGCGAATCCCTCGAGGTCCGGCACTTTGTGGAGCCCTACGACATCGCGAGCGTGGTTGGCGAGACGCGGACGGCCAATCCCCAACTCTCCTATCTTTGGGAGGTTCTGGAACGACGATGACGACCGTGCTCATTACAGCCATTGGCGGAGACATCGCCCAGGGACTGGCGACAATTCTTCGCGAGGCCTATCCCCAGTTTCGACTGGTGGGCATGGACATTCACGAGCGCCACGGCGGGCAGCTCTCCGTGGACGCGCTCCACAAAGCCCCGCCGGTAGCGGATCCAAACTATCTCGCTTGGCTTTCGGATCTCATGCGCAGAGAGAAAGTGAATCACTGCATTCCAACCTCCGAAGCGGAGCTGGTGTTCCTCGCCAGGCAAGGACTCGCCGCGGTCGCGGATGTTCCGCTGGTCATGCCCAACGCAAAATCCGTTCTGGTTGGATGCGACAAGTTGTCGACCGCGCAATTCCTCACGTCCATCGGATGCCCGGGTCCCTGGACCCTTGCTGCGGCCGACGCCGACGCCACGGTGCCGCTGCCCTGCGTGTTCAAGCCGCGCTGCAGCGCGGGATCCAAATCGGTTTTCATCTGCAAGACTTTTGCGGAGATCGCCTTCTACCGGGAGCGCCATCCCAACTCCGTGGTTCAGGAACTCCTGCTGCCGGCCGAGCAGGAAGTGACCTGCGCCATCTACCGCACCAAGGATGGACGCACCGCCGTGCTGCAGTTGCTGCGCACGCTGGTCGGCGGCTTCACAGGCTGGGCGCGGGTCATCGACAATCCCGAGGTGTCGAAGCAGTGCGTCCAGATCGCCGAAGCCCTGGACCTTTCCGGCGGCATCAACGCCCAGCTGCGCCTGACCGACCGAGGGCCGCGGATCTTCGAAATCAATCCGCGATTTTCCTCGACGCTGCTGCTGCGGCACAAGATGGGATTCCGCGACGGCCTCTGGTCGATGCAGGAAGCCCTCGGCGAGAAGGTTTCGTTTTATCATCCGCCCGTCGGAACCACCGGCGTCCGGGTCCAGGACGCGGCGGTCCTGGGAAACGGGAAGCAAGGCTCCTGCGCATGAAATCCCACGGCACACAGCTCAAAATTGGAACGCAGCACCCGCCCTTCGTCATCGCGGAGATGTCCGGCAACCACAACCAGTCGCTGGAGCGCGCGCTTGCCATCGTGGAGGCGGCGGCCAAGACCGGGGCACACGCCCTCAAAATCCAGACCTACACGCCGGACACGATGACGATCGATCTGGACGAGCGCGAGTTCCACATCAGCGATCCCAAGAGTCTCTGGTCGGGCACTTCGCTCTACAAGCTCTATGGCCAGGCCTTCACGCCGTGGGAGTGGCACAAGCCCATCTTCGATCACGCACACAAATTGGGAATCATCGCCTTCAGCACTCCCTTCGACGACACGGCAGTGGATTTTCTCGAGAGCCTCGATGTCCCCTGCTACAAGATCGCGTCGTTCGAGAACACCGACATCCCACTGATCCGCCGAGTCTCCGCGACCGGCAAGCCGGTGATCATTTCGACCGGCATGGCCTCCGAAACGGAACTGGAGGAGACCGTGACCGCTGCGCGACAGGCGGGCTGCAAGGATCTTGTGCTGCTGAAATGCACCAGCACCTATCCGGCGACGGCGGAAAACACCAACATGCTGACCATTCCGGATCTGCGGAAAAGGTTCGCCTGCGAAGCCGGAATTTCCGATCACACGATGGGCGTGGGCGTCTCGGTGGCCAGCGTCGCCCTGGGCGCCACGGTCATCGAGAAGCACTTCACGCTCAGCCGCGCCGACGGCGGCGTGGACAGCGCCTTCTCCATGGAGCCCGAGGAAATGACGCAGCTGGTGGTGGAAAGCCATCGCGCCTGGCAGGCGCTGGGCACGGTGAGCTACGGTCCGACCGAGGCTGAGAAGAAGTCTCTTCAGTATCGGCGCTCGCTCTATGTGGTGCAGGACCTGAAGGCCGGCGATGTGCTGACGCGCGCCAACGTCCGGGCCATCCGGCCGGGACTGGGCCTGCCGCCGAAGCACCTGGACCAAGTGCTGGGCATGAAGGTCAAGAGCCCCGTGAAGCGCGGGACGGCGCTGAGCTGGGAATTCATTTCCAAATGAGCGAGGCGCGGAAGAGCGTGGCGCGGACCGCCGAGCCCATCGCCATCGAGACGCAGCGATTCCTGCTGCGCCCGCTGACCGAGGCGGACGCGACCGATCGCTATCTGCAATGGCTGGCGGACGAAAACGCCCGCCGCTTCATCACCGCCGCGTCGGGCACCAACACACTCGAGACGCTGCGCCATTTCGTGCGCGAACGCTGCGGTCGCGACGATGTTCTTTTTCTGGGCATCTTCGATCGCACCACCGGCCTGCACATCGGCAACATCAAGTACGAGCCGGTGGACTCCGCAAAGGGGTACGCGATCATGGGATTGCTCATCGGCGACGCGGGCTCTCGCGGAAGCGGCGTCGCGGGTGAGGTGCTCGAGGCGAGCGCCGCCTGGCTTCGGTTGCACCGCGGGATCCGGCAGATCGTGCTGGGCGTGCAGAAGGATAATGTCGCTGCGATCCGCGCCTATGAAAAGGCGGGATTCAAGATCGCCGTCACGCCGCACATTCCCAATCCGGCTGGAAACGCCCTGACCATGGTGCGAAGCCTATGAGCGGCCGAGGCCGCCTGCGGCAAGTCATGCGTGGCTACCGCGCGCTCAAGAGGGCGGGCGACCTTCCGCGCATCATGAACGCCAAGATCGCCCTGACGAATCTGGTCCTGGACACTCCGGTTTCGAAGGTTTCGAAAATCATTTTTGGAGCGGGAAGCGCCAACGCGGAAATCGCAACGCGGCAATTCCTGCTGCTGCGGCTGGCGTCGTTCAATCTCAATGCCAATCTGCTTCGCTCCCTCGGCAAGCCGGGAGCTTCGCTGGTCCATCCCCTTCCCCCGCAGTGGCGCGACTCGCTCCAGCGGAGTGGCTTTTCGGTGGCGAAGTTTCGCTGCGCGGTGGCGTGGCAGGGCTATCTGATTCTGGCCATTGGCTATGGCGCAGCGCAGATTGCCCGCGGTCTTGCCGCCGGTGTGAAATCGCTGTTCCAAGGCAAGAGAAATCGTCCCGGTCGATTCATCTATTTCCACGGCATCACGCGAAGCGAGCTGCCCCAGCCCGGCGCCGATGGCCGAAGCCATGACTTGGTGACTTGGTACCTGCACTGGCCGGGCCGTGCCCCGAATCTGGAGAGCGCCTGTCACAGCGTTGCCGGTGCGCCAACATGCAATGTGGGTGAAGTCGCGGTCATGGCCATCGACCGCGATCCACCATTTTCAAGTTTCGCCCAGTGGCTTCGCTTCCTCGCCTGGGGCGCGGCCGCGGTCCTCATCGCCGCCGTGGATCTGTTGCGTGGCCGCTGGTGGAACGCGCTCATGCTCTACGACGGCGCCCGCGCGTGCAGGGTCCGTCTTCAGAATTCCGCCGATCTCGCCCGCGAATATCTCTTTCCAAATTCGACCGCCTCCCACCGTCCGCTCTGGACCTACGAGGCGGAGCGCAAGGGCTCGCGCGTCACCTTCTACTTCTATTCCACCAATTGCGATCAATTCAAGGCGCGCGAGGGCTACCGGCCGACTCAGTACCTCTGGCAGGCGATGAATTGGAGCCGCTACCTGGTGTGGGACCAGGAGCAGGCGAATTTCGTCCGCCGCGCCGTCGGCGAAGCAGCGAGCGTCGAGATCGTCGGACCAATTTGGTTTAGCGCCTCGGCGGTCGAGGTGCCGAAGCTTCCACCCAACACCATCGCGCTCTTCGACATTCAGCCTCGGCGCACTTCCTTCATGGTCACGCTCGGGATCGAGACGGAGTACTACGTGCCGGAAATCTGCAACCGATTCCTGCTGGACGTGCACGAAGCCGCCCGGCAGCGTGGATGGCTCGTGGCATGGAAGCGCAAGCGCTCGATGGCCCGGAATCCGCGAATCGCAGTGAGCCGCTCCTACGAGGCCGCGGGTGAGCGGCTGGCGGCGTCCGACCATCTCATTTCAATCGATCCGGCGACCTCGGCGTTCCGCCTGATCGAGGCGAGCTCGCTGGTCATCTCCATCCCCTTCACCTCGACCGCGCTGATCGCCCGCTCGCTGGGAAAGCCCTCCTACTACTATGATCCGTCGCGCATCGTTCAGAAGGATGACCGGTCGGCGCGGGGCATACCCGTCATCTCCGGCGTGGACGAGTTGCGGGAGCTTCTGGCCATGAAATGCGCTGAACCAACATCCGCCGACGCGGCCCCATGAACCCATCCGGAACACCAACCACTTCGCTGCTGCGCTCCCTGGGACGCGAACTCCTCGCCCTGATCGACGCGCCCTTTGCCTGCTTCCCCGGCCGCTCCGGCGTGGCGCTGCGGCGACTCTGGATCGGGCGGCGCTTTCGATCGAGCGGGAGATTCTCCTGTGCCACCGGGTGCGAGTTCCTCTCCCCCGAAACCATGAGCTTTGAGGGCACCGTCTGGATCTCGCGAAATTCCTTCTTCACCGCCGAGGGCGGATCGATTCGCGTCGGCCACCACACCGCGTTCAACAACAACGCCCACATCAACGCCTCGGTCGGCGGCTCGATCGTCATCGGCAAGCACTGCGCCATCGGTCCCAATGTGGTGATGCGGACCGCGAACCACCGCTTCGACGACGCGACCAAGCTGATCCAGGAGAGCGGCCATGAACCCGCCGACATCCGAATCGGCGACGACGTCTGGATCGGGGCCAACGCGGTCATCCTCGGCGGGACGAGCATCGGCGATGGCGCCATCATCGGCGCGGGTGCGGTGGTCACCAAGGATGTTCCCTCCAATGCCATCGCCGCGGGAGTGCCGGCGAAGGTGCTGCGCTACCGCGGCGAGAAGATGGCGACGGCATGAGCGACTCCTGCCCGGTCTGCGGAAGCGCCAACACCGAGTTGCAGGGCGACTATCGCGGAGTGCATCCCGCCTTCCTTGGCTTGAAGCGAGCCCGCTGCCTCGATTGCGAAATGGTCTTCGCCACTCCCATGCCCGGAGAGCAGGCGCTGGAGCAGTTTAACGCCAGCTACTTTTCGTCGGCGCATGGAGGCAAGCCGCACAGTCCCGTCTCCACCGCGTTTTTCGCGGGGATCGCACGGCTGCGCGCGGCGCATCTCGATCGCTACGTGTCCAAGTCCTCGAAGCCCGTGTCGCGCGTGCTCGAACTCGGTCCCGGCCCCGGCTTCTTCGCGCGCGACTGGATGGAGAAGCATCCCGCGACTCAGTACCTGGCCGTCGAAACCGACAGCTCCTGCCATGCCTCTCTGAAAAAGATCGGCGTGCACATCCTCGAGAGCGCCTCTGCCCCCGGCGTCGGCAAGCCCGTCGATCTGGTCGTCATGTCCCACGTGCTGGAGCATGTCTCCGATCCCGTCGCGTTCCTCTCGGAGTCCACCCGGAACCTGCGCAGCGGCGGCGTGCTCTTCATCGAAGTGCCCTGCCGGGATTGGGAGCACAAATCCCTGGACGAGCCGCACCTGCTATTTTTCGACAAGGCACCCATGAAGCACCTGCTGGGCAAATTGAGTTTCACCGACATCCAGACGAGCTATCACGGGCAGGAGATCGACAGCCTGCGCGGGGCTTCCGGGCTCACCGCGATGGCGATGGCGATTCGCTCCCGGATCATCGCCATGGGAATCGTCGCGCCGTTCGGAGGCATGCGACCGGGCTTGGAATGTCTTTCCGATCCCCTGGAACGCGCCGTTCTCGCCCCCTACCGCGCCCACCGCGAGTCGCAGAAGCCCGCGTGGTGGCTGCGCGCATTGGCGACCAAGCAGTAGCGCAGAGCCATGGCCATCACCCCCGCCAAGCTCGGCTCCGTGATCGCGAAGGGGGACATTCGATTCCATCTCTACGAGCGATGGTCGCTTCTGCGGGGCAAATGGTCGACGGCCGTCAGCAAACTTTTTTACGGCGGCCGGCTCAAGATTCAAAAGCCCTACCGCGTCTGGGGCAAGATCCGATTCCTGCTGATGGGTCCCGGCACGATCACCATCGGGAAGGACTTTCACGCGGTCTCGGCGCGGAATCGCTCGGTCTTCACGCTCTTCACCCCCTGCCACCTGACGATCATCGGCGAAGGCCGGATCGAGATCGGCGAGCATGTGGGCTTGAACGGGAATGTCATCGCGGCCCGCAGCAAGGTGACCATCGGCGACTACACCATGATTGGCCCCAACACCATGATCATCGATCACGACGGGCACCAGGCCTGGCCGCCGCGGGAACGCTGGACCACACCCGGCGCGGCCGCGCCGATCGTCATCGAGCCCGATGTGTGGATCGGAATGAACTGCATTATTCTCAAGGGCGTCACGGTGGGGCGCGGGTCGATCATCGCCGCGGGCAGCGTGGTGATCGGCGACGTCGACCCCGGCTGCCTCTACGCCGGAAATCCGGCGAAGAAAATCAAAGAGCTCGGATAAGTAAGATCGAACCATGAGCCATCCCACCACCTTCTCCCCCAGCCGCGAGCACAACGTCGTCGCCCTCACCGGTGCCGGAGGTTTTCTCGTCTCGGAAATGGGCAAGGGCCTCTCCGCCAAGGGCTGGAAGGTGGCGCTGCTGGACACGAACCTTGAGAACGCCGAGCGCGTCGCCGATTCCATCCGCAAGCAGAATGGCGAGGCGCTGGCGATCCAACTGGATGTCTGCCACAAGGACCAATACGAGAGCGCTCTCAAGACCATCCTTGGCAAATGGGGGCGACTGGATGGCACGGTCTTCGGCGCCGGGTTCAACGCGCCGACTCCCTTCATGGACATCACCGTGGAGGAGTGGAACAAGATTCTTGCCGTGCAGCTCACCGGCACAATGCTGGGCTGCCAGGTCTTCGGCCAGCAGATGCTCAAGCAGGGACGGGGCTCGATCGTGACCATCTCCTCCGCTTCGGCGGGCCCGCCGCTCTCCAAGGCCTTCACCTATTCCGTGGCCAAGGCCGGCGTCAAGAACCTGACCCAGAATCTCGCCCGCGAATGGGCCACGCAGGGCGTGCGCGTGAACGCCCTTCGCCCCGGCTTCTTTCCCACCGAATGGTCCAAGCAGAATTTCATCACGCCCGCGCGCGAGAAGGCCATCCTTGGACACACGCCGATGGCGCGTTACGGAAAACCCTCCGAGCTGGTCGGTGCGGTGGCCTGGCTGCTTTCCGATGAAGCGAGCTTCGTCACCGGAAGCGAGGTCGCCGTCGACGGCGGCTTCTCCGCCATGACGATTTGATCGACTGAAACACGGAAACTCTCCACGCATCGAACTCCTGAGCAATCCAAACCAATGTCCGAACACGCAGTCATCGTCACCGGCGGATCCAAGGGAATGGGCGCCAACATCTCGGCGGCCTTTCATGCGGCGGGTCATCGCGTCGTCATCGCGGGCCGCAATGACACCGGCCTGGCCAAGAAACTCGGCGAGCGCGCTCGATTCGTCGAGACCGATGTGCGCAAGCCGAAATCGCTCGCGGAGCTGGTCAAGCGCACCATCGACTGGTCCGGCCGCCTCGACACGCTGGTGAACAATGCGGGACTCTCCGCGTGGCGGCCCCTGGCCGAGATCGATGAAAATTTCTGGCAGGACATGGTGGACACCAACCTCAAGAGCGTCCTCTTCGCATCGCAGGCCGCGCTTTCGCACCTGAAGCGCGGCGCGTCGATCATCAACATTTCCAGTCTGGCCGGCAAGCGCGGCAGCAGCAACAACTCGGTCTACTGCGCCACCAAGTTCGGAGTGAACGCCGTCACGCAGTCGCTGGCGAAGGAGCTCGGCCCCGCCGGCATCCGCGTCAACGCGGTCTGCCCGGTCTATGTCGTCACCGATGGACTTGCGGAGGCCCTCGACAAGCCCAATACGCCGACCAACGGCCAGGACATGAAGGCCTATCTCGCCAATTTCGCGGCCACGCAGACCGCACTTGGTGTGCTGCCGACCGCCGACCAGGTCGCCGCAACCTGCGTGTTTCTGGCTTCTGCGGCCGCCGGAGCCATCACGGGTCAGTGCATCAACGTTGATTGCGGCGTCCTGCCCCAGTGACCGCCGCCCGCGTTTGAGAGTAACTTTTGCCGATGATCACCGTCGTCATTCCGGCGCGGATGGCCTCGTCGCGCTATCCCGGCAAGCCCCTCGTTCCCATCCTCGGCCTTCCGATGATCGAGCATGTGCGACGCCGCGCCATGCTGGCGACCAACATCGACTCGGTCGTCGTGGCGACCTGCGACGAGTCGATTCGCGAGGCGGTCGAGGCCTTCGGCGGCCGCGCGGTGATGACCAAGGACACGCACGAGCGCTGCACCGACCGCGTGGAGGAGGCGATGCAATCGCTGCGCGGCGACATTGTGGCGATGGTCCAGGGCGACGAGCCGCTGCTCATGCCCGACGCCGTCTCCAACGTGGTGCAACCGCTGCTCGACGATCCCACGCTTCAGATTGTCAACCTGCTTTCGCCACTGGAATCCGCCGATGACTACGGCAATCCGAACATTGTGAAAGCGGTCTGCAACCGCCGCTGCGATGTGATCTATCTGACCCGAGCGCCAGTGCCCTTCTTCCGGACGACGCTGCCGGTGCCCGTCTACCGGCAAACCGGGATCATGGCTTTCCGCGCCGGGTTCCTGCCGCGCTTCAGCGCCCTCGAGCCGACGCCGCTGGAGAAGGCGGAGTCGGTGGACATGCTGCGGGCGCTCGAGCATGGCGTGCGGATCGCCGGCGTCGTGGCCCCCTACAACACGGTCGGCGTGGATCGGCCGAGCGACGTGGCGATCGCGGAGTCCCACCTTCAAAGCGATATGATTCAGGCCGGGATCTACAAAAGAATCTGCACATGACCACTGCGAGCACCACCAAACCCCTTCGAGCCGGCATCGTCGGCTACGGCTACATGGGGCAGATCCGGCAGCGCAACATCTCCGATCACCAGGGGCTGCAGCTCTCGGCGATCTGCGATCCGCTGCGCGCCAGCGAGATCGAGAATCTCGGAGTGCATGTGCACAAGCGCTGGGAGGATCTGGTCGCCGAGGACCTCGACCTGGTCTTCGTCTGCACGCCCAACAACCTGATCCCCGAGGTGGCGGTGAAGGCCCTGCACAGCGGCCGGCACGTCTTCTGCGAGAAGCCGCCGGGACGGAGCCTGGCCGACATCCAGAAGATCCGCAGCGCCGAGTTGGCCAATCCCGACCGCAAGCTCATCTTCGGATTCAACCATCGACATCACCCCGGCATCACCGACGCCAAGGCGATCATCGACTCCGGCGCGCTGGGCGAAATCCTGACCCTGCGCGGCGTCTACGGCAAGGCGGGCGGCTACGACTATCCCGCCTCGTGGCGCAACGACCCGGCGGTCGGCGGCGGCGGCATCCTGCTCGACCAGGGCATCCACATGCTCGACCTCTTTCACTTCTTCGTGGGCGAATTCAGCGAGGTGCAGAGCATGCGCGGCGTGCTGCACTTCGATGTGCCCGTGGAGGACAACGCCATCATCATCCTCAAGACCAAGCGCGGCCAACTGGCGCAACTGCACTCCACGGCCACCTCGTGGAAGCACACCTTCCGGCTTGAGATTGGATGCGAGGCGGGCTACGCCATCATCAGCGGACTGCTCTCCAAGACCGGAAGCTACGGGCGCGAGACGCTGGTGGTCGGGCGGCGTCCGGCGCGCGGCGAACGCGCGGCCATCGGCAATCCGCGCGAAGAGACCACCTACTACGACTCCGATCCCTCGTGGGACATCGAGGTCGCCCACCTGGTGGATTGCATCCGCGGCAAGCTGCCGGTCAACCAGGGCACCTCGGCCGACGCGATCCGGGTGATGGAGATCATCGAGCGCGTCTACCGCGAGCCGCTGACGCGTTTCACCCCAACACCCGTGAAGGCCCCATGAAAACAATCGTTTCCGTGCAAGAAATCTCCGAGTATGAGATCAAGCCCCGCGCCGCGCTCAATGAGTGGCAGGGGCTGGTCGAGAAGGAAATCTCCTCGCAGTGGAAGGACCATTCCAAGTGGATCGGCGCCGGCTGGCCGACCTGCGCGGAGAAGGATGTGCGGACGGCCTTCGATCGCTTCGGCGTCTCCTATGTCGAGTCGCCCTCCTGCGGGTCGCTCTTTGCCAAGACGCGACCCAACGAGGACGCGCTGTGGAGTTGGTACCGGGACTCGGCGCCGTCGCACTATTGGCGCGAGAAGATCCTGCCCGCCAGCGACTCGTCGCGCCGCGAGAAGATCGTCCGCCCCCGCGCGGACTGGATCCTGGACGGGATCGCGGAGTACAAGCCCGCGACAAAAACCATCATCGACCTCTCCCCCTATGGCCGGCAGTTGCTGGACGTGCTGGCCGAGGAGAATCATTCGCTCAAGCAGATCACCGCAGCGGGGACGACCGCCGATCTCGAGGGAAAGTCAACGACGCAGATCCGAGTGAAGCCTTCGAAGCTGGCCGACCTGCTGGCGCTGGGGCCGGCCGACGTCGTGGTGGCCGTCGACGCCCTCAACCGCGCCGCAGATGTGAGCGGATTTCTCGAGGCGATCGGGCAATCGACCGCTCCGGGGGGCCTGGCCTTCCTGACGGCGACGGTCGCCAGCGGCTTCGAGATCCAGTCGCTCTGGGAGAAATCCCCCTCGGTCATGCCGCCGGACAAGCTGAACCTGCCCAGCGTGGCGGCGCTGCAGAAATTCTTCGCGGCCCCGGGCTGGGAGATCCTGGAGCTGAGCACGCCCGGGATGTTCGACGTGGAGATGGTTTTCCGCGCCATGCTGGCGGATCCGGCGGCGAGCTGGCCGCGGGTGCTGCGCGGACTGGTGCAGCACTCCGATCCGCAGGGTCGCTCCTCGCTGGTCGAACTGCTGCAGGCGCAACGTCTCATTTCCTTCGCCCGACTGGTGGCGCGGAGAACCGGCGAATGCTAGCCCGCGCGATCAAGGAAAAACTGCGCCGCGGCGAGCCCTCGATCGGCACCTGGATGTCGATGGCGCATCCCTCGATCGCGGAGATCCTGGCGATGGCGGGCTACGACTGGGTCGTCGTCGAGACCGAGCACACCGCGATCGACGTCTCCGAAGTGCTGCGGCTGATCATCGCGATCGAGCAGCGCGGCAGCATTCCGCTGGTGCGCCTGGCGTGGAACGACCCGATCCAGGCCAAGGCCGTGCTGGATTCCGGCGCTGCCGGCGTGCTGGTGCCGATGATCAACAGCAAGGCGGACGCCCAGCTTGCGGTGCAGATGACCAAGTATCCGCCCCTGGGCGGGCGCGGCGTCGGCCTGGCCCGCGCCCAGGGCTACGGCGCGAATTTCGACGACTACGTGAAGAACGCCAACGCGGACACGCTGCTCATGGTGCAGATCGAGCACAAGGACGCGGTCGCCAACATCGAGGAGATCCTCTCGGTGCCCGGCATCGACGGCACCTTCATCGGACCCTATGACCTGTCGCTCTCGCTCGGTCTTCCCGGGCAGGTGAATCATCCCGACGTGGTGGCCGCCAAGCGCAAGGTGCTCGACGCGACTCTGAGGCACAAGCTGGTGGCGGGAATCCATCTGGTGCAGCCGGGCACCGCGGCGGCCGATTGCGCCAAGGCCCTGCAGGAGGGCTACCGATTCATCGCCCTGGGCACCGACATCCTCTTCCTCGGTGACAGCGCCCGGACGCTGCGCAGCGCGGCCGCGCCGAAGAAGTGAGCGCATGTCGTCGATGGGCAAGCTGCGGGTCCTGATTCTTGATTTCGACGGCGTGGTGATCGAGTCCAACTCGGTGAAGAGCGAGGCGTTCCGCTGGCTCTTTGGGCAGTTCCCCGAGCACCGGGACGCCATGCTGCGCTTCCACGAGGAGAATGTTTCCGCCAGCCGCTTCGTGAAGTTCGACCATCTGCTGAAATTGCTCGGCCGCGAGAAGGACTCGGCGCTGCGCGATGAACTGGCCGTGAAGTTTTCCAGCCGCGTCTTCGACGAGATCGTCCGCGTGCCGCTGGTCCCCGGCAGCGAGGAGTTGCTGCGAACCTTTTTATCGAAAGTTCCGATCTATCTCGCCTCGGTGACGCCGGAACCCGAGCTGCTGGAGATTTTGAGCCGGCGCAAACTGTCGCATTGGTTCAGCGGCGTCTACGGATGCCCGCCCTGGACCAAGGCCGACGCGATCCGCGCCATCCTTGCCAACGAGGGGGCCACCAAGAATGAAGCCCTTCTGGTCGGTGATTCCGCAGGCGACCAGCGCGCGGCGCAGGACACCGGAATTCACTTCGTGGCCCGCGACAGCGGGCTGCCCTTTGCCTCTCCGTCGCCGCGAACATTCCCCGATCTTCACGCGGTTCTGAAGTATCTTCGGGTGACCTTCCCATGAGCGATCTCATCTTCGTCGCCCTTTCCACCTTCGCCGAGCATGACGCGGCCCCCCTTCGACTGCTTGAAGCCTCGGGCCGCCCGCTGCGGATCCACAAGAGCGGCAAGCGGATCACCACGGCGGAACTGCTGCGCGACGGCGCCGACGCCGCCGTCATTGTCGCCGGCGTGGAGCCCTACGACGCGGCAACGCTCGAGAAACTGCCGGCGCTCAAGTGCATCTCTCGCTGCGGCGTGGGCGTGGACGCCATCGACCTGCCGGCCGCGCGGAATCGCGGCATCGCCGTCGCCAACACCCCCACCATTCCCGTGCAGGCCGTGGCCGAGTTGGCGCTGGCCATGTTCCTCTCGCTCAGCCGAAGCCTGCGGCCGCAGGGAAAGCTGATGTCGGAGCGGAAATGGCAGAAACTCACCGGACACCTGCTGGGAGGGCGAACCGTCGGCCTCATCGGCTTCGGCCGCATCGGGCAGAAAGTCGCCGCGCTGTGCAAGGCCTTCGAGGCGAATGTGCTGGTGCACGATCCGATGGCCAACGCCGCTGCCGCGAAGTCGCTGGGCGTGACGCTGGTCGAAAAATCGCGCCTGCTGTCGGAGTCGGACATCGTCTCGCTGCACGCCTCCAAGAGCGCCGGCCATTCCGTGATCATCGGCGCCGCCGAGCTGAAGCAGCTGAGGCCCGGGTCGGTGCTCGTCAATCTGGCACGCGGCGACATGGTCGACGAGGCCGCACTGGTCGAGGCTCTGAAGTCCGGCCACATCGCCGGCGCTGGTCTGGATGTCTTTGGCGCCGAACCCTACGCGGGGCCGCTGTGCGATTTCGACCAGGTGATCCTGACTCCGCACACCGCGACCCTGACCTACGAGACGCGCTCCGCCATGGAGACGCAGTGCGTGCAGAACGCCATCGACTTTCTCAATGGAAAATTGTCGCCCGAACGCACGGTGGCGTGAGGCCTGAAGGGGCCCGAAAACGCTTCTTTCGAGCGGGGTTTCTGATACCATCCGCAACCCACGGACCGAACCATGAGCACCACCACCACCAAGCTTTTTGCCGACCAATATCTGGACGAATCCAAGGACATTCTCGACCAAATCGACCGGGCGGCGATCGAGAAGATGACCCTGCTCCTGGTGAAGCTGCGCGAGCGCAAGGGGCGCCTCTTTCTGGTCGGCGTGGGCGGCGGTGCCGGCCATGCGGGGCACGCAGTCAACGATTTCCGCAAGCTCGCCGGGATCGAGTCCTACTCCCCCAGCGACAATATCAGCGAGCTGACGGCGCGGACCAACGACGAGGGGTGGGACACCACCTATGCGGCGTGGCTCAAGTGCAGCCATCTCTCCAGCAAGGACATGCTCTTCGTCTTCTCGGTGGGCGGGGGCGACCTGGCCCGAAACATCAGCCCGAACATCGTGCGGGCGGTCCAGCTCGCCAAGGAAGTCGGCGCCGATGTGATCGGCGTGCTCGGCCGCGACGGCGGCTACACCGCCTCGGTGGCCAGCGCCTGCGTGATCGTGCCGACTGTCAACGCGTCGATGGTGACGCCTCACACGGAGTCCTTCCAGGCCCTGGTCTGGCATCTGCTGGTCTCGGATCCGCGGCTGCAAATGATGTCCAACAAGTGGGAATCGAGCAAGAAATAAGGAGCGATCCATGACGCTGGTCCAGAAACCGAAGTCCGCGCCAAGTGTGTCTTCCCCCTCGATCGCCAACCTCAAGGTCAAGCTCTTCGCGGATGGCGCCGACAAGGCGGGCATGCTCGAGATGGCCGCCAAGCCGCACATCCAGGGGCTGACCACCAATCCGACCCTGATGCGCAAGGCTGGCATCACCGACTACAAGGCCTTCGCCCTGGACATCCTGAAGGACATTCCCAGCAAGCCCATTTCGTTCGAGGTTTTCTCGGATGACTTCGCGGAGATGGAGCGGCAGGCGATCCAGATCGCCGGCTGGGGGCGCAACGTCTATGTGAAGATTCCGGTGACCAACACCAAGCGGCAGTCCGCCTGCGACCTGGTCCGCAACCTCTCCAAGCGCGGCATCAAGCTCAATGTCACCGCCCTGATGACGCTCAAGCAGGTGCGCGAGATCGCGGCCTGTCTGGATCCCCAGGTGCCCAGCTGCGTTTCGATCTTCGCCGGGCGCATCGCGGACACCGGCGTCGATCCGGTGCCGATGATGCACGAGGCGGTGCGGATGCTCGAGCCGTTGCCAAAGGCCGAACTGATCTGGGCCAGCCCGCGCGAACTGCTCAATGTCTTCCACGCCGACTCGGTCGGCTGCCACATCATCACCGTGACCAACGACGTGCTCAAAAAGCTCGAGCTGGTGGGCAAGAATCTCGACGAGTACTCCCTGGAGACCGTCAAGATGTTCCACAACGACGCGCTCGCGGCCGGATTCAGCATCTGAGCCGCCGGGGAAAGAGCGATTTCGTTCACCGAAACTCAATACCGCGATCTGTGCGAGGCCTGCGACCGGGCGCTTCGGGCCGGCGGTGATTCGCCGGAGCGGGCTTCCATTCCCTGGCTCCACGTCATCCGGGAGCATCCGGTTTTTCTGGAGAACTACGCGGAACTTTTCGAGGCGCCGTCGATGTTGCGCGGCGCGAAGCGGAGTTTGATCGGTGGGATGCGCGCGCTTGCCCTTCGATTGCGCCAGGCGGCGCGATCGCTTCGGCAGAGCGGCCCTCCCTGGCACTGCGATCAGGTGCTTCCGGCGAAGATTGATGTCCTCTTCGTGTCGCACCTGCTCAGCGCTGCCCAGGCGTCCCAGCCCCACGATTTCTACTTTGGCGACGCCCCCGAGCGGCTCGCCGACATGGGGATGACCGCGGCGATCGCCCTGATCAACCATTCCGGGCGGCCGGCGTCGGACTTTCGCGGCCGGTGGAAGACGGGCGCCGTGCCGCGCATCCTTCTGTCGAATACGCTTTCCATGCGCGGGGAGCGAGCGATTGCCCGGCGACTCGCGATGGAATCCAGGCGGCTGCGCGTGGAGGCGGGTCGCCCGGACTCCGAACTCGATCGAAGGGTCCTCCTTCGGGCCGCGCAGGAGGCGAGAGCGGGCGGCGCGTCCGCGGCGCTGCGCATGGCATCGCAGATCGCCGCGCTCGTCGCTTGCCTGAAGCCGTCAACGCTGGTGACAACGCACGAAGGACACGCCTGGGAGCGTGTCTGCTTCCAGGCGGCCCGGCAAGCCGCGCCCGGAATTCGGTGCGTCGGCTATCAGCACGCCGCGGTCTTCCGGCGGCAGCATGCGATCCGGCGGCGCCTTTCCCCCACAATGAATCCCGATCACATCGTCACTGCGGGAGCGGTCGGCAAGCGCCAGCTCGAAAGCTCGCCCGGTCTGGTCGGCATGCCCGTCTCGGTGCTGGGATCAAATCGTGCGTTTCCGACCATCGTCGCGGCGCCGTCGATTGGTGGCCCCCCGAAGGCGGACTCCACCCACACCGCCTGTCTGGTGCTGCCCGAGGGTCTGGAAGGCGAGTGTCTGCGCCTCTTCGAGTTTTCCATTGCCTGCGCCAAAGCGCTGCCGCACATTTCCTTCATCTGGAGGCTGCACCCGCTCATCCAATTCAAGGCTCTGGCCTCGCGCCATCCCGGGCTGCGAGGGCTTCCACCAAACATCATCCACTCCGATCGGTCGCTCACCGATGACTTCGCCCGCTGTGCATTCGTTCTCTACCGCGGAAGCACGGCCGCGGTGCAGGCGGTCGCCGCGGGATTGCGGCCGATCTACCTGCGGCTCTCGGTGGACGAGATGACCATCGATCCGATGCACGAGATTCAGGATTGCATCCACACCGTCACCACCACCGCGGAACTGGGCGCGGCCATCGGACATGCCGCCGGTCTCTCCTCCGGTGAACTCGAGCGGCGCCGCTCCGTGGCACACACCCACAGCACGGAGTTCTTCACCCCGCTCGATCCCGCCGCGCTCGCGGCGCTCGCACTTCGTCCTTCCGCATGAGCAACTACAATTGCCGGCGCCACGCGGCGGCACCGCGAAAGAGAGCAGGATTGTCGAAGACATTTTCTCCATTCATCCTGCTGGTTCAGCTGCCCGTCCTGCTGCTTTTTTTCCAGTACCAAATCAACTGGCTGTATGAGGATTCGGTCGTCCGCACCGCGTCCAACGTGGTCATCCTTTCGCTGGCGGGCATGTTTCTGCTGAAAAACTGCGACCTTCCTTTCATGGGATTTTTCGTGGTGGTCCTCTTCCTGGTCGCCGCCACGGTCCTGGGAAGCCCCTCAAAGGCGCTGGCGGCGGCGCTCATGTTCGCCTACGGCTATGGCTGCGTCGCGCGGGCCGATCGCTTCTTGAACCGATCGCTCCGGATGCTCTTGCTTCTCAACGCGGTCCTCATTCTCCTGCAGGTGCTGGGAGTCGATTCCCTGCTGTATCGCTTCCAATTTTATTCCCCGGACTGGACCTCCTACAACAGTTTTCTCGACGGCGAGACGCGCCTCGTCCCAGTTCATCAATCCCGCCCTCCCGGAATCTTTCCCAGCACGATCTATCTCTCGATCTTCGAATGCCTCGTCTTTGGACAGCTGGCGACTTCGAGAAGCTACGGCGGCAAGACCGTCAAGTTCCTGACCGGGGTGGCCTTCGCGCTGACCGGCAGCACGACCAGCAGCATGTTGTTCGTGCTTTCCCTCTTCTTCCCATCCCGCAAAGGACCCTTTCGATATTTTCAAGGGGGATTCCTGTTGGGCCTGCTGTTCGTCTATCTGTTCCTCTATCCGATTTTCCTGGAGAATTATTCGCTTGACATCAAGCTCTCCCGATTCGGCGACCGGCTGTTCGACGAGGGCGGGCACAGCACCCTCACCGACAATTTCGGGACCTTTGCGATCGTCAGTCTTTTCCTGGTGGTGCTGCTCTTCGGCCTGGGAAGGTATTTGAAGATGCGCGGCAAGTTCAGCCTGTTCGGCACGCTGATCTTCCTGATCGTCGGCATCACGCCTCTCTTGATTCACGCCATCCTGGAAGACGTTCGCTATTGGTTCATCGTCGGCACGGCCTGCGGCCAGTTCATCGCCGGCCTGACCTCCATGTTCGGCGTGATACGCTTCGAACATCGATGCGCATCAGCGTAGTGATCCCCACCAAAAACCGACGTCGAGATCTGATGGTCGCCGTCGAGTCGATTGAGAAGCAGCTGCGCCGGGCGGACGAACTGGTCGTGGTGGATCAAAGCACCGAGCCTCTTGATCGCGATGATCTTGCGCGTTGCGACCATGTGGCGGGAACTGCGGGATCGTTGGTTTACATTCATGACACCCACATCTCCGGACTCATTCATGCCAAGCATGTCGGCTCCCGGCGGGCCACCGGCGACATCGTCTGCTTTCTTGAGGATGACATCGTGCTGGAACCCGAGTACCTGGCCCAGATCGAGGCTTCCTTTCGCGGCGACGCGGGCATGCAGGGCGCTTCCGGCGTGGTGACCAACACGCCGAGGCCCGGCAGCGCGTATGTGTTCTTCCACGAGCTGTTCCACCGCGGCGTCTTCGACGACCCCCGGCCGCGGGTGTATGGCAATCTGGAGCGGTTGAAATCGGATCCGAACCGCTCCCGCCTGATTCCGTCACATGCACTTTCGGGCGGCATCTCCGCATGGCGGCGGGGCGTCTTTGAGCGCGTGCCCTTCGACCTCGCCACCGGCTTCCACATGCTCGAGGACATCGACTTCTCCACGCGGGTGCAGCGGGAATACGGCCCCTGCCTCTACATCAATCCGCGGGCGCGACTGGCGCACCACTTCGCCCCCGCAGGCCGCGACACCTACGGGCGGCGCGAGTCGCGCAAGGTGCAGGAGTTCTTCAAGTTCCACCGCAAGCACCGGCGCGATTGGCGCGACTCGGTGGCGCTGGCGTGGCTGCTGCTGGGCATCGGTCTGTCGAGTGCGGCCTTCTCGCTGCGCCACCTCACCTTCAAGCCCATCGTCGGCTTCTTCTCCGGCATCCGCGCCGGGATGCGCCACGCCTGACGCGCCCGCGCCGCAACATGCTGCGGCACTTTTGACGACAATCCCCCCATGCCTCAGACCCCACCCCGCATCGTCGCCCTGACCGGAGCCACCGGATTCATCGGTGTCACGCTGGTGCGGGCGCTGGTGGAGCGCGGCGACGAGGTGCGGATCCTCAGCCGCCGTCTGCGCGATTCTTCCGGCATCTTTCACGGGGTGAAATGGTTCCAGGGGGATCTCCGTCATCCCGTCGACCCGGCGTTTCTGGAGGGCGTCGACACGCTCTTCCATTTGGCGGCCGAGCTTCGCGACCCCGAACGAATGCAGGAGGTGAATGTGCTTGGCACCGAGCACCTGCTCGAAGCCGCCGATGACCGCGTCCGCCGCTGGATCCAGTTGAGCAGCGTGGGCGTGTATGGCCCGCCGTCGGGTCGGGTCGTCGACGAGAAGACACCGCCCGTTCCCGGCAACGAATATGAGCGGACCAAGCTCGCCTCCGACCGGCTGGTCGAGGCGGCGAGCCGGATCTCCGGCATGGAGTTCGCCATCCTGCGCCCCTCGAACGTCGTCGGCGTCGGGATGCAGAATGGATCGGTCTTCGCGCTGATCGACGCCGTGCGGCGCGGACGCTTCGTCCACATCGGTCCGCGCGGATCGATTGCCACCTACGTCCACGTCGATGACGTGGTCCGCGCGCTGCTGGCTTGCCGCGACGCGCCGACCGGCCGCGTCTACAACATTTCCAGCGACTGTGCGTGGGAGCAACTGATCGACCGCATCGCTCAGCTGGTCGAAGTCCGGCCGCCGCGGCTCCGGTTGCCCGCGTGGCCGCTGCGACTTCTGGTGCGCGCACTGGAGGGTCGCATGCAACTGCCCATCACCGGCGGCCGCCTGGCGGCGCTGACCAACCGCACGCACTATCCGTCGGACCGGATCGTGCGCGAATTGGGATTCACCTTCGTGCGGCCGATGCCCGACTCCATCGCGGACCTTGTGGGGGTAAGGCCGTGAGCCCTCCCGCCGGCGACGCGAGAGCCCGGATTTGCATCGTGGCGGCGGCGCCCATGACGGTCAACGCCTTCATGACGCAGCACATCGTCGCGCTCTCGCAGCGATACCGCGTCACCATCGCCTTGAATGGAAGTTCGGATCAACTCCGTCCGGAGTTGCGTCACATTCCGCTGGTCACGATCCCGATCGCCCGGCCGATCGCGCCGATCCGGGACTTCCTCGCCCTGGCGGCGCTGTGGCGGCTGCTGCGCCGCGAGCGCTTCGACATCGTCCATTCCATCTCACCCAAGGCCGGACTGATCGCCATGGTCGCGGGGCGCCTGGCCCGCGTGCCGATTCGAATCCATTGGTTCACGGGGCAGGTCTGGGCGACCCGGCGCGGTTTGATGCGGACGCTGATCAAGTCGATGGATTGTGTCACCGCGCGCTGCGCCACCCACCTGCTGGCGGACAGCCGCTCGCAGGCGGAGTTCCTGGTCGCCGAGGGCGTGGCGAAAAGGAATCGCATCAAAGTGCTTGCCGCCGGATCGGTTTGCGGCGTCGACCTGTCGCGCTTCCGCCCGGACCCGAAGGCGCGATCCAAGGTGAGGGTCGAACATGACCTTCCGGGCGACGCGGTGGTTGCGCTCTTCATCGGTCGTGTGACGCGCGACAAGGGCATCGGCGAGCTGGCCACGGCGTTCCTGGGCGCGGCCAAGGCCTGTCCGAAATTGCATCTGGTGGTGGTCGGCCCCGACGAGGATGGAATGGAAACCGCCGCCCGCGCCACGCTCGCACCGGTGATCGACCGGCTCCGCTGGATCGGCTTCACCGCCAAGCCCGAGGAATTCATGGCCGCGGCGGACTTCTTCGTGCTGCCGAGTTACCGCGAAGGTTTCGGTTCCGTCGTGATCGAGGCGGCCGCGTGCGGAATTCCCAGCATCGGCTCCGACATCTACGGAGTGCGCGACGCGATCGCCGATGGCGAGACGGGCTTGCTGGTTCGCGTCGGCAGTGCGGAGGATCTCCAGGCCGCGATGAAACAGCTGGCACTGGACGAGCGCGGACGACAGGCGATGGGAGAGCGGGCGCTGGGCCGCGTCGCCCTGCATTTCCGCCAGGAGATGCTGGTCGACGCGCTCCAGGAGTACTACGGCCGCCTGCCGGCGCCTGCGTTACGCTGATCTCCATGAAGCGGCTCTTTGACCTTCTCGCCTCGCTGATCCTGCTGATCGTGCTGGTTCCGGTGCTTGCGATCGTGGCGATCCTGGTTCGATGGCGGCTGGGCGCGCCGATTCTCTTTTCGCAGAAACGCGCCGGCCGTGACGGCAAAATTTTCACGCTTCACAAATTCCGCACCATGCGATTGACTCGCGCCGGCGAGGATGAACTCGCCAGCGACGCCCTGCGACAGACCCCTCTCGGTCGCTTCCTGCGCGCCTCCAGCCTCGACGAACTGCCGACGCTCTGGAATGTGCTCGTGGGCGAGATGTCGCTCATCGGTCCGCGCCCGCTGTTGCCGGAGTACCTGCCGCTTTACACTGCCGAGCAGATGCGAAGGCACGAGGTCACACCTGGGATCACCGGCTGGGCGCAGGTCAACGGGCGCAACGCCATCCCCTGGGAGGAGAAGTTCCGGCTGGATGTCTGGTACGTCGACCATCGCACGTTCGGACTTGATCTGAAGATTCTCTGGCTGACGCTTTGGCGGGTGCTCTCGCGACAGGGCGTCGCGGCCGAGGGTCACGCGACGATGCCGCCCTTCACCGGCGCTTCGCGCTCCGCTGCGGAACCAGCGAAAGCGCAGGGTGCGCATCGATGAGCCGCAAGGGCCTGATCATCGTCGGCGCCAGCGGCCATGGCCGCGAAGTCGCGCACACCTTCCTGCAGGATCATCCCGAGAAGGAGTTTGCCGGCTTCCTCGACGACATGCTGGACGAGAAGACCCCCGAGGGATGGCCGGTGCTGGGCAAGGTCGCGGAATGGACGCGATGGCCCGATCACGAATTCGTCGTCGGCATCAACGATCCGCGCCTGCGCCGCAAGGTCGTGAGCGCAATGCAGTCGCTCGGAACGCCGCGCTGGGGAAGCGTGATCCATCCCGGCGTCGCGGTGCACGCTTCGGTCACGATCGGCCACGGTGCAACAATTCTCGGCGGCGTCGAGATGACGGTGAACATCGAGATCGGAAAATTCGTCAGCATCAACCGCCTGGCGGCGCTCGGCCACGACTGCGAGCTGGGTGATTTCACTTCGCTCGCGCCGCTGGCGTCCCTGTCGGGCAATGTCTCGGCGGGTCCCGGCGTCGACATCGGCACCTCCGCCGCCATCCGGCAGCGCCTCACGCTGGGCCGGGGCTGCGGCGTGGGCATGGGCTCGGTCGTCATCGACAACGTCCCGGCCAATACACTGGTCGTCGGCAATCCCGCCGACACCCTTCGGGAACTCGATCCTTGGTGAAAAAACCCCACAACACCGCCCTGCCCGCCTGGCCGATCTTCGAGCCCGACGAGCTCGCCGCCGTCGAGGCCGTGCTCCGCTCGGGCCGCGTCAACTACTGGACCGGCGACCAGTGCAAAAAATTCGAGCGCGCCTGGAGCGACGCCCACGGCGGCGTGCACGCGCTGGCGATGGCCAATGGATCGCTCACGCTGGACGCGGCGATGCGCGCGCTGGACATCGGCGCCGGCGACGAGGTGATCGTCAGCCCGCGCAGCTATGTCGCCAGCGCCATGTGCGTCGTGCTCGCCGGAGCCAAGCCGGTCTTCGCCGACGTCGACGCCGACAGCGGCAACGTGACCGTCGAGAGCATGGAGGCCGTCCGCACCTCGCGCACCAAGGCCTGCATTCCCGTGCACATCGCCGGCTGGCCATGCGACATGCCCGGCATCAGTTCGTGGGGCGCGAAGCACGGCATTCATGTGATCGAGGATTGCGCCCAGGCCCATGGGGCCGGCATCGATGGACGCGCCATCGGCACCTGGGGAGTCTTCTCCAGCTGGAGCTTCTGCCAGGACAAGATCATGACCACAGGCGGCGAGGGCGGCATGCTCTGCACGCCCGATCTGCGCCTCTGGAAGAAGGCGTGGCAATTCGCCCAGCACGGCAAGGACTACGACCTCTCCCACGCGAAGAGCAGCGAGCTTGGCTTCCGCTGGCTGGTCCGGCACGAGGGCACCAATCTCCGCATGACCGAGATGCAGGCGGCGATCGGCCTCTGCCAACTTCGCAAGCTGGATGACTGGGTCGCCCGGCGGGCCCGCAATGCCGCGATCATGCGCGAGGCCTTGGGAAGCGTGCGCGGACTCCGCGTTCCCGAGACGCCCGAAGGACACGCCCACTATCGGTGCATGGCCTATGCGGTGAAGAGCGAGGCGAAGTCCGGCGAGAGCCTGGCCAAGCGCCGCAATTCAATGCTCTCGGCCCTGGCCCAGGCGAACCTGCCGGCGAGCGTGGGCTCCTGCTCCGAGGTCTACCGCGAACCGATCTTCGCTGAGCATGGCCTGGCGCCCAAGAGCCCGCTGCCGGTGGCGCATGCGCTGGGCGAATCCAGCCTTGCCTTCCTGGTGCACCACACGATCGATGAGATGTCGATGCACCGGCATGCGGCCGAGGTGCGCGACGCATTGCAGTCGGTCGACGCGGTTCAGTCCGGGTCGCTACGGCGCGGCTGATGTCGATGCTTCGCGAAATCCTTCCGCTCTTTGTGATGCCATCGGTGATTGTGCCGGCCCTGCTGATTGCGGGGTTCTTCACCAAGAAACGCTGGCCGGTCATTGCGGCGCTGGCGCTCCTGCTGATCTCGAGCCTGCCCGTGGCCAGCGACGGCCTGATGCGCGCCGTCGAGGGCTATCGTGCGCGGCAGGCGATCGCCGCGGCGCCGGTCGCCGACGCCATCGTGGTCCTGAGCCAGGGCGTGCTGGCGGTTCCGGGCGATTCGGGGGCCATGGAGTTCGGCGAGTTCGACCGTTTCCTGGGCGGCTTCGATCTCTACCGCGCCGGCAAGGCGCCGCGGCTGATCTTCACGGGCGGCTGGTCTGCCTGGAGCCCGAACACGCCGCTGGTGGGCGATGTGCTGATGTCTCGCGCCCGCGACTTTGGAATTCCAGGGACGGCGCTCTCGACCACCGGCAAGGTGAGC
Organism: Planctomycetota bacterium; assembly: GCA_021414025.1. Classification (NCBI taxonomy): domain Bacteria; kingdom Pseudomonadati; phylum Planctomycetota; species Planctomycetota bacterium. The sequence continues at coordinate 184,650 of JAIOPG010000005.1, forward strand.
AACACCGAGCAGGAGGCCTCCGCGGTGGCGACGCTGCTGGGTGCGGCGCCGATGTCCACGCCCGGCGATTCTGCGACATCCGCACTTGAGTCCTTCGGAAATGCGCGAGCCGGCGCGCCGCGCATCCTGCTGGTCACTTCCGCCTACCACATGGGACGCGCGGAAAAGCTCTTTCGCAAGGCGGGACTCAGCGTGCATTCCTTTCCGGTGGATTTCCAAACGCCGCCCCTCGACGCGATCACTCTGCGATCGTTCATTCCCAGCGGCGGCGCCCTGCATCAGACCGAGATGGCGCTGCACGAGGTGATGGGCTCGCTCTACGACGCGCTCACGCGCTGAATCCAGCCGATCCGCGGCGTCTCTGCGACTTTGACACATCCGCTTCGCATTCGTGCTCGCATCAGCCGCCCTTGGCTCCGCCCCGCGCCCGGAAGCTCTCGCGCGGCGTTTCCGGAATCACCGTGGGCTTGCTCGGCTTCAATCCCTTGATCTGGGCCGCGTGGCGGAAAATCTCGAAGGTGGTCTCCTGCAGGAACTTCCTGATGTTCACCTGCGTGGCCACCAGGCTGTCGTGCAGCGCGCAATTCTCTCCCACGCCGCACACGCCGCCACCGAAGGGGCAGAGGTGCGACTTGTTCTCGCGCTCGAAGAGCTCGAAGACCTGGTGAAACTTGATGTCGATCGGGGGCTTGGCCAGCGCGTAGCCGCCGCCGGGTCCGGTGGATCCCACGACCAGCCCCGCCTGCGAGAGCGTGGTCAGAATTTTGGCAACCATCGCTTTGGGCAGCGAACGCTCCTGTGCGATTTGCACCGCTGAAAGGCGCGTCTTTCCCCCGTCCCATACCTCGGCCAGGTAACTCAGGGCGCTGATGGCTCTTTCGGTTTGCTTTCCATACATGTGCTGTTCCTTCTGAGGTCACGATTCCGGACAAAGGCTCGCTAATCGCCGGGGATCAAAAAAGTTTTCGAGGAAGCAAGGTTGAAGTTAGATAACGATATTAGTATCTTAAATTAGAGTATAGTCAAGGATATCAATATCCGCAATTCGTTTACTGCGAACTTCACGGTGAAATCAACGACTTTCATTCGAAATTGGAGATCCAAGAATGGCCCCCCCGCTTCAAGCATCGTCGATTCCCGCCAGCACCCCTGCCCTGGAGCGCTTCAGCTATGACGACTCCATCGTGCGGAAATTCGTCTTCGTGACGATGCTCTGGGGGGTGGTGGGAATGTTGGTCGGCGTCCTCATTGCCTCGCAGCTGACCATGCCGGGGATGAACCTGGGGGAGTACCTCTCCTTCGGCCGGCTCCGTCCCCTGCACACCAACGCGGTCATCTTTGCCTTCGCCGGCAACGCCATCTTCGCGGCGGTCTACTACTCATCGCAACGCCTGCTCAAGACGCGGATGTTCAGCGATCTGCTGAGCAACATCCACTTCTGGGGGTGGCAGCTCATCATCGTCGCCGCCGCACTGAGCCTGCCGCTGGGCTTCACCCAGGCCAAGGAGTACGCCGAGCTGGAGTGGCCGATCGACATCGCCGTGGTGCTGATCTGGGTGGTCTTCGCGGTGAACTTCTTCGGCACCATCGCGATGCGCCGCGAGCGCCATCTCTACGTGGCCCTCTGGTTCTACATCGCCACGGTGATCGCCATTGCCGTGCTCTACATCTTCAACAACCTGGCCATGCCCGCCGATTGGCACCGCAGCTACTCGATCTACGCCGGCAGCCAGGACGCCTTCATGCAGTGGTGGTATGGCCACAACGCCGTGGCGTTCTTCCTGACCACCCCCTTCCTGGGGATGATGTACTACTTCCTGCCCAAGGCCGCGGGGCGTCCGGTCTTCTCCTACCGGCTCTCCATCGTCCACTTCTGGAGCCTGGTTTTCATCTACATCTGGGCGGGCCCGCACCATCTGCACTACACCTCGATCCCCGACTGGGCCTCCACCGTCGGCATGCTTTTCAGCGTGATGCTGTGGATGCCATCGTGGGGCGGCATGATCAACGGACTGCTGACGCTGCGCGGCGCCTGGAAGCGCGTCGCCGAGGATCCAGTGCTGAAGTTCTTTGTGGTGGCGATCACCTTCTACGGCATGAGCACCTTCGAGGGGCCGCTGCTGAGCGTGAAGAGCGTCAACTCGCTCAGCCACTACACCGACTGGACCATCGCGCACGTGCACGCCGGCACGCTGGGGTGGGTCGGCTTCATGGTCTTCGGCATGGTCTACTGGCTGGCGCCGCGCCTCTACCAGACGCCGATCGCCAAGCCTTCGTGGGTGAACCTGCACTTCTGGCTGGCCACGGTCGGCATCATTCTCTACATCATTCCGATCTACGCGGCGGGATTGATGCAGGGCCTGATGTGGCGCACCTTCAACTCCGACGGCGTCCTGGAGTACGACTTTCTATCGACGGTCACGCGGCTGATTCCGCTCTACTGGATCCGCACCGTCGGCGGCTCGCTCTACCTGGTCGCGCTGCTGATCGGCTGCTTCAACCTGGTTTTGACCTGGATGGGGCGACCGAGCCACTATGACGTGCCGGTCTACGAGGCCGCGCCGCTGGCGAAGTCCTGGAAGCCCGAGCCGGCGCCGCCCTCCGACCTGGTCAACGTGCTCGAGCTGGGCAAGAGGATCGACCGCTTCGCCGCCCTGCGCTGGCACCGCGGACTGGAAGGCCTGCCGCTGACCTTCACCATCTGGGTGGTGATTGCCGTCGCCGTGGCGAGTCTCTTCGAGATCGTGCCGATGTTCTCCATCCGCAGCGACATTCCGCGGATCGCCAGCGTCGAGCCCTACTCGCCGCTGGAGTGCGTGGGCCGCGACATCTACGTGAGCGAGGGCTGCGTCAACTGCCACTCGCAGATGATCCGCCCGCTGGTCGCTGAGACCGAGCGCTACGGCGAATATTCCAAGCCGGGCGAGAGTGTCTTTGACCATCCCTTCCTCTGGGGAAGCCGGCGCATCGGTCCGGACCTTGCCCGCGAAGGGGTGCGCAATCCAAGCGCGCTCTGGCATCTGCGTCACTTCAACAATCCGGTCGACACCAGCCCGGGCTCCATCATGCCCAAGTTCGCGCACCTGGTCGATCAGCCGATCGATTGGGCGCAGGCGAAAAAGGCAGTCGCCACGCTGGCCAAAGTCGGCGTGCCCTACTCGGAGAAGACCATCGCCGACGCCGAGACTTTGGCGCGGGCGCAGTCGGAGAAAGTCTTCGCCCAACTGGTTCAGGAGAATGGAACCGCCAACGGACTCGACGGCGTCAAGAACACGAAGGTGCTGGCGGTCATCGCCTACCTGCAGAGACTGGGAACCGATCTCAACAAGCCGATCGATGTGGCGCCCGTGGCGACCGCGCCGGCTCCCGCGCCCACTCCGCCGGCTGCGCCGGCCTCGGCGGGCGCCGTGAAGGGCCTGCCATGACCTGCTCCTGCACCCTGCTGCTGGCCGAGGGTGGGCTGATGCCGACGATCTCGCTCGTCGTCTTCCTGATCGTCTTCGCATCCATTGTCACCTATGTCTTCATCGTTCCCAAATCGGCGTGGCAGAAGGACGCCGAGATTCCGCTCGATCACTCGGACACTCCCCCCTCTGAAAAGGAGAACCGTCGTGGCTGATTCATTCCAAACCCCAAAATTTCTCCAGGCAAAAATTCTCGAGCACGAGGCCGACGGCATCCAGGAATACGACAACCCGATGCCTTTCTGGTGGTCGGCGATCTTCTGGCTGACAATCGTCTTCGGCTACTTCTACTTCGGCTACTTCGTGGTGGGCGTCGGCGCCAGCGCCCAGCGCGACTACCAGTCGGAGCTGGCGGTCTTCTACCAGGAGCAGTTCGGCAAGCTGGGCGACATCAAACCCACCCAGGCATCCATCCTGGGACTGGCCGCCGATCCCAAGTGGATGAAGGCCGCCCAGGGCCTCTTCGCCGCCAACTGCGCCGTCTGCCACACCGCCGACGGCGGCGGCGGAACCGGACCCAATCTCTGCGACAACAACTACATCAACGTCAAGAAGGTGGAGGACATCTACAAGGTCGTCTCCGGCGGGTTGGTCGCCAAGGGCATGCCGCAGTGGAGCGGCCGCTTTTCCGAGCCGCAACTCGTCCTGCTGTCCGGCTATGTCGCGCATCTGCGCGGCACGACGCCCGCAGTGCCCAAGGCACCGCAAGGAGAGCCGATCCCGCCATGGCCGGCAAAGTAGGAAAGTCCGTCGCGCTGCCCGTGCTCGAGGAGCGCGTGCTGTCCACGCTCAACGCGGACGGCACACGTCGCTGGGTGACGCCGCGCGAAGTGAAGGGTCGCCTCTGGAAGGCTCGCTTCGCGGTGGCGTGGTTTCTCATCGCGCTCTTTGCGCTGCTGCCTTGGCTGCGCATCGCCGGGAAGCCGCCGATCCTGCTCGACGTGATGCTGCGGCAGTTCACTTTCTTCGGAACCACCTTCCGGCCCACCGAGACCCTGCTGCTGGCGCTGATGTTCCTCTCAATCTTCGTGACGATCTTCCTGGTCACGGCCCTCTTCGGCCGCGTCTGGTGCGGCTGGGCCTGCCCGCAGACGGTCTATCTTGAGTTCGTCTACCGCCCGATCGAGCGGCTGCTGCTCGGCGCGGCCTACGGCAGGCGCGGCGCCCATGTGCAGGGATGGCGGCGGCTGCTGATGTACGCGGTCTTTCTTGTGCTCAGCGCGCATCTGGCCAACACCTTTCTGGCCTACTTCGTGGGCACCGACCGGCTCAGCGCGTGGATCCTGGGCTCGCCCGGCAACCATCCGGTGGCCTTCGGTGTCTTCGCCGTCACCGTCGGGATGATGATGTTCGACTTCGTCTTCTTCCGCGAGCAGCTCTGCACGCTGGTCTGTCCCTACGGGCGCTTCCAGAGCGCGCTGCTGGACAAGGATTCGATGATCATCGCCTACGACGTGGCTCGCGGCGAGCCGCGGGGCAACGCGACGGAGCGTCGCGCGATGGAGGCGCGCGGCGAGCACGCGGGCGATTGCGTTGCCTGCACGATGTGCGTGCAGGTCTGCCCCACGGCGATCGACATCCGCGACGGGCTGCAGCTGGAATGCGTCAACTGCACCCAGTGCATCGACGCCTGCAACGAGGTCATGATCAAGGTCGGCAAGCCGACGGGGCTCATTCGCTACTCCAACCAGAACCGGATCGACGGGAAGAGCAAGCGCGGCTTCCGGTACCGCCTGGTGATCTATCCGCTGCTGCTGGTGGTCCTGCTCTCCGGGCTGGTCACGCTGCTGATGCGCCGCCCGAGCGCCTCGGTCGAGCAGGTGCGGATCATCGGCGGCAACTTCAGCAGCGCCGCCGACGGCATTCACACGCCGGTCCGGATCATGATCGAGAACTACGGCGACGCGCCCGGCACTTTCACCATCGAGGGGCGCGGCGATGTGTCCGTGCAGCCCGCGGCTTCACTGGTGGTGGCCGCGCTGGACGCGGGATCGATTGACGTGGTGGTGGTGAGCCCGGCGGAATCCTTCAACCGGGGCAGCCGCGCCGGCGAGCTGGTGGTGCGCGGCCCGGGCGAGTTTTCCAAGCTCGTGCCCATCTCCATCGCCGGACCATTCTCCACGGGCAAGCCGATCGGTCACTCGGATGAGAAGAAGGACAAGCACTCGAAGGATTCCGACCACAGTCCGAACGGGAGCGAGAGCGATCGCGACGGAAAGGATGGCCGATGACTCGCCGGTTCATCGAAAATCGCTGGGCCTATGTTCCCGTGGCCATGCTCTCCTTCACGGTCACGGCGGCGGCGGTGGTGGTCACGCTTGCATTCTCCGACACCAATGTCACCGCGGCGGAGCCCGACTATTACCGCAAGGCCGCTTCGTGGGATGACCACAAGCGCCAGCTCGCCCAGAACAACGCGCTGGGCTGGATCGTGACCCCGACGATCATCCCAGGCACGAACGATCCGACGCTGGCGCGGCTGGAACTGGTCGTGGCGGACAAGTACGGCATCGGCATCGAGCATGCCAGCGTGCAGGCGGAAATCATTCCGATCCTCTCGGCAAACTCCCGTGTCACGCTCAATCTCCCGGAAGGTGACGGCGGACACTATGGCGTCGATGTGCCGCTGCGGGTGAACGGCCAGTGGGAAATTCGTGCCACGGTGCAATCGAAGGGGCGGCTCTACACGGATGATTTTCGCAGACACGTCTCATTTGGAAAGCCTGCGGCGAAGAATGCGCCTGGCGCAACGGACGCGCCGGAAAGGCCGGGATCATGATCGCCCTGCTCGCGAGCGTCCTGGTCGCCAGCCTGGTCGGCAGCTCGCACTGCGCGGGCATGTGCGGCGGCATCGCGGCTTTCTGCGGCGGCGCCGGCGAGTGCGGCGGGCGCCGCAGCCTCGCCGCCAGCGGCGTCTATCACTTGTCGCGCCTGGCCTCCTACGCGATCGTCGGCGCGCTGGCCGGCGCCTTTGGCGTGCTCCTGAATTCCGGCGGAGCCCTGGTCGGCGCGCAGCAGATCGCCGCCATCGCCGCGGGAGTAGCGGTGGCGTTGGTGGGCGTCGGCATGCTGCTTCAAGCGGGCGGCATTGACTCGGGGCGCATGCCGCTGCCGCAATGGATGAAGAAATTGCTGGGCGCCGTGCACCAGGCCGCCGCCGCGATGCGACCGATTCGGCGTGCCCTAGTCGTGGGTTTGGCCACGCCCCTACTTCCCTGCGGTTGGCTCTGGGCCTTTGCGGCCGTGGCCGCGGGTACGGCCAGCATCATGGGCGGCCTACTGGTCATGATCGCCTTCTGGGTCGGGACGGTTCCGATTCTCACCGTGGTGGGCGTCGGCATCGCGTCGCTGGGTGGAACGCAACGGCGCGTGATGGCGGCGATCGCCGGAGCGATCATGATCGCGGTGGGCATCTACACCGCGGGCATCCGGGCACCGATGGCCCCGCGCGTGGCGCAGCAACTGGCTCAGCGCGAGCATGACGCGAACGCGGCGGACTCGATTCATGCCGGCGCGGTGCGCGACACGAGCGATGGTGCGAATCTGAGCGCGGTGACCGATGGCCCGCCCGCGTGTTGCTCCGGAGAACCGCCCAAGTGACCTCGCTCTCCGCCTCCTCCCATTTTGAATCCTCGCCCGCGGCTTCGCGCTTCCAGGCGGCGAGTGCGACCTGCGCACATTGCGGGCAGCCCGTGCCGGGCGCCGCTTCGGTGCGGAGCGAATCCTTCTGCTGCGCCGGGTGCGAGGCGGTCTGGCACATGCTGCACGAGTGCGGCCTGGAGAAGTACTACGCGCTGCAGCGCGAGAATGGCTTCGCGGCGAACCGGCCGAACAATGAATGTTCGCTCTCCTATCTTGACCACGCCGAGTTCCAGCAGCGCCACGTGCAGCAGCTCGACGATGGCCGGCTCCGCGCCGAGCTGCGCCTTGATGGATTGAAGTGCGGCGCCTGCCTCTGGCTGCTGGAGGCGTTGCCGCGACTGCAAGGCGGACTTCTGGGCGCCCGCGTCGATCTCGGCCGGTCGGTGATTGCGCTGGAGTGGCTGCCCGGGCAAACCTCGCTCTCGGCGGTGGCACGGCGCATCGCCTCACTGGGCTACGAAGTGCGCCCGGTCGGCACGCTCGCCTCGCGCAGCGAGTGGCGCCGGCAGGATCGCAGGTGGCTGGTGCACATCGCCGTCGCCGGCGCGATCAGCGGCAATGTCATGGCGATCGCCTTCGCCCTCTACGGCGCCCATTTCGCCTGGATGGACGATCCCACGCGGCAGTTCCTGCAATGGACCAGCGTCGCGCTGGCGGGCCTCTCGGTGGCATGGCCCGGCCGGATGTTTCTGTCCAACGCGATGGGCGCGATCCGCACCCGCACTCCGCACATGGATCTGCCGATTGCGCTGGCGCTGCTGGCGGGCCTGCTCGGCGGCGCCGCGATGACCCTGGCCAACCGACCCGGCGTCTACTTCGAGAGCGTCTCCATGCTGGTCTTTCTGCTGCTGGTCGGTCGCTTCGTGCAATTCCGTCAGCAGCGTTCGGCGCGGCACGACCTCGAGCTGATCTGCGCCCTGGTTCCCCAAAGCGCCCGTCGCCTCGCCGAGAGCGGCGCTCTGGAGGAGGTCCCGACCGAGGCGCTTCGTCCCGGCGATCTCGTCGAAATTTCCGCAGGCGGATCGGTCTGCGCCGACGGCACGCTCGAGGCCGCGGCGGCGCACTTCGACATGCAGCTGCTCACGGGCGAGTCGCGGCCGATCCGCGTGGGCCGCGGCGAGGCGGTCTATGCCGGCGTCCGGCTGCTGGATTCCTCACCCGCACGAGTGCGGGTGAGCACGCTGGGCTCCGAGACGCGCGCCGCCGCGATCGCACACATGGTGGAGAGCGCCGCAGGCGCTCGGCCCCGCGTGGTCGAGTTCGCCAACCGGATCGCCGGTTGGTTCCTGCTGTCGGTGGTGGTGGCGGCGTCGGCCACTGGAATCGCATGGTGGCTCATCGATCCCTCCCGCGCTCTCTCGGTGGTCATCGCCATGCTGGTGGTCACCTGCCCTTGCGCCCTGGGCCTGGCCACGCCGCTCACCATGGTGGCCTCGCTGGGCAGGGCGGCCCGCGCCGGAATCCTGGTCCGCGGCGGCGATGTCTTCGAGCGACTGGCGCGAAGCGGAACGCTGGTGCTGGACAAGACCGGCACCGTCACCGAGGGACGCATGCGGGTGGTGCGCGAGCTGGGCGACCGGAAAGCCATCGCACTGGCGGCGGCGCTGGAGACCCACAGCGCGCATCCGATCGCGCGGGCGATGCACGATCATTACGGCGAGAAGCCGGGCGTCGCCCCGTCGATCGTGGGCGAGGTCGAGGAGTCGCTTGGCGCCGGCATCCGCGGAATGGTCGACGGCCATCGCGTCAAGGTCGGCAACTTCGACTTCATCAAGGGCGACATCGGTTTGCAGGACACCGGTTTCGCCACCGAGGCACGCACCATGGTCCAGGATGGCCTGACGCCGATCTACATTTCGGTGGAGGGCGCCCTCCGGAGCGTGATCGCGATGGGCGACCCGCTGCGAAGCGATGCCGGCGAACTGGTCGCGGGCTTGGCCCGTCGCGGCTGGCGCGTCTGGCTGGCTTCCGGCGACATTCCCGAGATCGCGGCGAAGGCCGGCGCCACGCTGGGCCTTGCGAAGGACCAGGTGTTTGGCGCCTGCACGCCGGAGCGAAAACTGGAGATTGTCTCCGGACTTCAGCCAAGGCCCGTGGTGATGGTGGGCGACGGGGTGAACGATTTGCCCGCAATGGCCGCCGCCGACGTGGGTGTCGCCGTGCGCCAAGGTGCGCGGGCCACGCTCGAATGCGCCGATGTCGCCCTGACCGGCGGCGGGCTTGGCCAGGTGGTCGCGCTGCTGGACGGCGCGCGGCGGACCATGGCCACCATCCACGTCAATTTCGCGATCAGCCTCGCCTACAACCTGCTCGGCGGCGCGCTCGCGGCGACCGGAGTGATCAACCCGCTGATCGCCGCGGTGCTGATGCCGCTGAGCGGCCTCACCGTCACCGCGGTGGCCCTGCGCATGCCGCGCTTCCGGTCCGATGCGGCCCCCCAAAGCGAGGCGCACCGATGATCCTGATCTACATCGCGATTCCGGTGGCGCTGCTCATCGCCGCGGCCGCGGTGGCCGCCTTCATCTGGGCGGCGCGCTCCGACCAGTACGAGGATCTCGACACGCCGCCCTGGCGGATGCTGCTCGACGATGCCCCGATTTCCAAAGTAGGCTCACCCACGCCCGATGACTCCACCGCCTCCACCCGCGAAATCCGAGGAACTCATTGAGGTCGCCGTCGAGGAGCTCTGCAAGTCCTTCGGCCGGCAATCGGTCCTGACCGGAGTGAACCTGACGATCCGCCGCGGCGAGCTGGTCGCCATCGTGGGCGGCAGCGGCTGCGGCAAGACGGTGCTGCTCAAGACCATCACCGGGCACTTTCGCCCCGACTCCGGCCGCGTGCTGATCGCCAACCACGACGTCCCCGGCTCACCCGTCTGCGATCTCTCGCGGCTCTCCGACGATGAGCTCGACCGGATGCGGGTGCACTGGGCCGTGGTCTTCCAGCGCAACGCCCTGCTCAGCGGCAGCGTCTATTTCAACCTGGCCTTCTGGCCCAAGGAAATCAAGGAGATGCAGGATGCCCAGATCATGCCGCTGGCGCGGAAGGCGCTGCTGGATGTCGGGCTCAACGCGGACGAGATCATGCACCGCGACCGCGAGGCACTCTCCGGAGGCATGGCCAAGCGGCTTGCGATCGCCCGCGCGCTGGTGATGGACCCCGTGCTCATCTTCTACGACGAGCCGACCGCCGGGCTCGACCCGGAGATGTGCGGCAACATCCACTCGCTGATCGACTCGACCCACCGCGCCCTGCCCGCGCAGGGCGTGCCGCGGACCAGCATCGTGGTCACCCACGACACCGAGCTGCTGCGCCGGCTGGAGCCGCGCATCGTGATGCTCTTCGCGGGCAAGGTCTTCTTCGACGGCACCTACAAGGACTTCGTGGGTCGCGACGACCCGCACATCCGGCCCTACGTCCAGCAGATGCCCGCGCTGCACGCGCGGCGGCCCTCGGACTACTGACGGGCCCGCGGCGCCAACGCAGCATCACTGCCGCCCGCTTCCGTGGCCCCGCCGAACCGAGCCACACCGAAGTGGCCGGCGCGAACGGGGTCCATCCGGAAAATCTCAGGAGGGGCAGGGTCCGAAGTCCAGGAGCATCAGGCCGACATCGGCGCCATCCACCATGCCGTCGCCGTCCAGGTCGGCGGCACAGCCCGGGCAGGGTCCGAAGTCCAGGAGCATCAAGCCGACGTCGGCGCCATCCACCACGCCGTCGCCGTCCAGGTCGGACGGGCAGGCCGGGGCCGCCACGATGGCGGTCAGCTCGAAGTCGTCGATGTTCCAGCCGGAATACTGCACACTGGTGTCCGTGGTCCCCATGGTCCAACGGAAGTACACCGTGGGCTGGTTGTCGGCGATCGCGGCGACACTGTAGGAAACCTTGGTCCAGGCACTTTCCGACATCGAAGCGGTGCCGTTCTGGAACACGGTGGTCCAGGTGGTGCCGTTGGTGCTGACCTTGAACGCGGCATGGTCATAGGTGGAGGACTCGACATTCAGCCGGCGCTGGAAGGCAACCTTCACACCCGAGAGCCCCGTGCAATCGAAGGCCGGTGTGGTGAGATTGCGCTCGACGAGACTGTTCTCGTAGAGACCCGAGCCGACATTGTTGTAGCCATACACCTTGGTGCCGGTGAAGCCCGAGGTGGGATCCGGGCTGCCGGAAGAGACCGCGGCGCCCGCCGGAGTTCCCCAGGCCCAGAGACCTTCGGTGGTCCAGCCGGGATTCGAGTCCATCGGCTCGGAGTACACCACGACAGGCGTCGGGCAGGTGCCCGAGTGCTGCGCGATGCGCAGCGCCCACGAATTCAGCGTGCCGGTGTCGGTGGTCGCCTGGTCGGAGACGCGCAGGCGCCACACGCCCAGCGAGGATCCGTAGTCCAGATCGGAGAGCTGCGAGAAGGGTAGCGTGCCGCCTCCATCGTCGTCATAAGTAGTGACGATGTTGTCGGTGGTGCCGCCGGTCCGGTTGTGCAGGATGACGGTGGTTCCATTCGGCGCCCTCAACTCGATGTAAAGGTCGCCGATGTAGGTGTGGGAAACATTGAGGTCGACATCGACGTCGGCGATGCAGAAGTCATCGTTGACGGTGATGTAGCTGTAGACCGTCGAGTTGTCCGCGACCGCGATGGGCACATCGGTCGCTGCGTAGACGCTGCGACCCACATCGAGCGAGACATTGCGAGTGGTGGTGTCGGCAGGGCCGTCGGCCTTGGAGAAGGTGACATCGCCGTTGTAGAGGCCCGCGGCGAGAGAATTCGCCGAGGCATCGATGGAGACATCAACATCCTTGAAGTCGCCCACGCCATCGAGCGTGAAGCTGACCGAGGAGGACTTGTTGACATCGTTGATGTCGAGGTTGATGTCCACGAATCCCGCGTCGCTCTGGACCGTCACCGAAACGGGCGCAGCCTTGGTGCTCGTCACCCGATAGGTCTTGCTGCCGGTGAACGGCCCGCCCACTGGGCCGCCCGTGGCGAGACCTTCCGCCGGGGTGACGGAGAAGCCGGTCTGGCCGATCTCGACCGTGTGACGAATGGTGCGCGCCACGCCCGTGCCCAGGTCGGTGAACACAATGTCCTCGGTGTAGATGCCGGCCGGCAGGGTCGCCAGCACGGGTCCCGCGGTCACCGCCAGGATGGCGCTGCCGCCGCTGGCCGCGAGGGTTCCGGTGACATCGCTACTGCCGCCGTTGATCAGCAGGCCGATGTTGTTGGTGAGATGCACCTTGTAATTCACAGATGATGGCGTGCTGTTGCTCAGCGTGTAGTTGTAGGGCGATGGCGTGAAGGGTCCGCCCACCAGTCCGGAGTGCGTCACAGCGCCGCTGGGCGAAACCGTGAGTCCCTTGGTGGAAAGCGTGTTCACCGACATCGTTCCGGTGTTGTCGGGGTCGAGCCAGGTCTTCAATTGCGTTGCTGCGGTTCCGCCGCCCAGCCACGAAACGCTGAAGCGGCCGTAGTAGTCGCTGGTGATGCTCGAGCAGGAGGCGCTGCCGCCGTGAAGCTGGCCAACGACCTGGTGGTTCTGGTTGAAGAGCGGCGAGCCGGAGGATCCGCCCTCGGTGGTGCCGATCTCCCACTGGCCGATGCGGATGTGGGTGCCGTCACCCGGAATCGTCGTGCCGCTGTAGCTGGTCGTGGTGGAAGGATTCAGGTCGAAACTGATTCGCTTCTCCTCGACATTGGGATGGTGGATGCCCGTCGACGCGGTGGTCTCGACGTTGTTGGCATTCCAGCCGGCGAAGGAGACATACCACGCCGGATTCGGACTGGACGTCAGTCGCACCAGCGTGAAGTCGGACGGGGAATTGCGCGACAGGAATGTGGAGCCCGTGTTGAACTGGGTCAGCGTGCCATCACCAGCGGCACCGCTGGCGCCGCTGCCCGGCGTGCGGCAGGTGGAGTTCTCGTAGTTCCAGAAGGCCACCAGCGACGCGGCGTTGGCCGAGGAGATCCCGCAGTGGTAGGCCGTCATGAAGAAGGGCGTCAGATCCTGGCGGACATTGTTCACCATGAAGCCGGAGCAGAAGGTGGAACCGCCGGTGCTGATCACGGCGACGGAGGAAATCTCGTCACGCCAGGCGTCGCCCTGGCTGCAGATGACGTCGACGTTGCAGGAGCCTGACTTGGCCATCTCCGCGATCTCCGAAAAGCCGAGGTATCCCGAGTTGATCGAGCCCAACGTCAGGCGGACGTCGCGCTCAAGGTCGCGCTCCACGGTCAATTCAACCACCAGCTCGCGGCCCGGGACTGGCGGTGTCCAGAGCTGGCCGTGGTCGGCGTTGTCCGCGTTGGTGAATGGGCGCATCACGAACTTCATGTCCGGCGAGTAGATGAAGAGCGAGGCGCCCTGGGGAAGCCAGAACTCCGTGAAGCCGAGGTTGATGGAGGCCGCGTTCTCGCAGGAGACGCGCAGGCGCCAGACGCTGCGCAGGGCGCCGTTCTGGTCGATCACATTTTCCCAGGTGCCGTGGGTGACCGGCGTGATGTGGACGGGGTTGGGAATGGCGTAGCGCGGCGGCTCCACCGAGGTGTCGCGATGGGAGTCCTCGTCGGTGATCTTCATCATGTCGAGCTTGGGAACATCGATCAGCTCCACTTCCTTGATGGCCGGCATCTCGAATTGAGCGCTGGTCGGCTTGGAGGGCGTGCCCTGCTCAAACACCTGCGCGGCGGCGCTGCCGCCCAGCAGAAGCGAGCCTGCGGCCACCACGAGACCGAGGAAGTTGTGCGACAAGGCCTGGAACGCGTTTCGACGAATGGACATGATCAACTCCGGAGGGAAAGCGAACGATGGCGGAATTCGGGCACGGTGGCCCGCCCGAGGAACACCACAATCTGACCGAAAACTAATTCGATGCAACCGAAAGTTCGGATTTTTGGTCGATAAGTCGGAAAAGTTTGCCTCAGCGGCGCACTTTCTTCATGGCTTTCCTTGACACTTCCTTCGCTTTGATCAACCACGCTTTCGCCCAGTCGAATTCGGTGGCAAGGATGGCCAGCCCGGCGGGAATCACCACAAATGCCGGACCCGGAAGCACGACCAGGAGGATGCCCACGATCGTGATCGTGCCTCCGACCACCAGCACAGCAATTTTGCGCGCGACTCGCCAAACGCTGTTGGAGGAATGTCCCACCCGGAAAGAGTAGTGATCGCGCGGATCCATGAGCGATTCTTTGCGACCCATGGGGAGTCGTTTCGACGTGCCCGATGGAAATCAGGTGGTTGATTCAGCGAATCAGGCTCCGAAATTGAGAATTTTGGCTCAAACTGCCCATTTATTTTCGGTTTTCGCTTGCCATCGCGACCGTTTGGTCCATGATGGAGCCACTTATTGGACGACTTCAAGTAGTTTGAAGCGATTGTCGCATCTCCCACTTCGCCACCAACCCTAAAGAGCAAAAAATGAAATCACCGATTCAATTTCTCGTCGCAGCATCCTTGATCACAGTCGCCGGCATCAGCGCGCAAAGCGATGCCGCGGGAACCTGGACCACCGTGACCGCACTTGCCCCGGCCGCCAGCGGCGGCGGCATGATCCTGATGTCGGATGGAACCGTCCTGTGCAAAACCTCCTCCGGCGGCGGCGACGGCATCGGAAATGTCTGGGTGAAACTGAAACCCAGCTCCACCGGCAGCTACCAGTCCGGAACTTGGTCCCCCTTGGCCACCGTGCCCGCCATGTCGTTCACCCGGCTCTACTTTTCATCGCAACTTCTCAAGGATGGTCGCCTCTATGTGTGCGGTGGCGAGTATGGAACCGGCCTGACTTCCGCCGGCGAGGTCTACAACCCGCTGACCAACAGCTGGACGTTGACTCCGTCCCCAAACGGCGGCAGCAACATCAGCGACGCGAATTCGGAAATCATGCCGGACGGACGCATCATGCAGGCAGTGGTTTCGGGAACTCTTCGCAACAACAAGATCTACAACCCCACGACCAACACCTACATCGCGGGCCCGACCTGCACCGGAATCCACAACGAGTCCGAATGGTGCAAACTGCCCGACAACAGTTTCCTGATGGTCAACCGGCTCACGACCCAGTCCGAGCGCTGGATTCCCTCTTCCAATACCTGGGTGAATGACGCGGTCGTGCCGGTCGCCCTCTACGATTCCTTCGGCCTTGAAACCGGCGGCGGCGCACTGCTTCCCAACGGCAAGGCCTTCTTCCCCGGCGCCAACAGCGCGACGGGCATCTACACCCCGTCTGGA
The DNA here is from genome assembly GCA_021414025.1 of Planctomycetota bacterium. Lineage (NCBI taxonomy): Bacteria > Pseudomonadati > Planctomycetota > Planctomycetota bacterium. The sequence goes on from JAIOPG010000005.1 coordinate 199,978, forward strand.
ACCAACGCGATCGGCAGCTGGGTGGCGGGTCCAAATACCCCCAACGCCAATGGCTGCCCGGACGCGCCACTGTGCATGATGCCGGACGGCAAGGTCATTGTGGTGACATCTCCAATCCCGACATCGGCGAATCACTTCCCCTCGCCGACCTCGTTCTATGAGTACGACTATGTGACGAATTCATACACGCAGGTCAACGGACCAACCGGCCTGACCCTGAACACCTCGTGCTACATCTACTGCATGCTGCAGCTGCCCAACGGCCAGGTGCTTTTCTCCACACAGGGCTCGACCCGGTTCTACCTCTACACGCCGGCCGGCTCCCCCGCGGCCGCCTGGAAGCCGACCATCACCGATGTCGCTCAGAACAACTGCGGCGACTACACCCTGACGGGCACGCAGCTCAACGGCATTTCGGAAGGCGCCTCGTACGGCGATGACTGGCAGATGAACACCAACTACCCGATCATCCGTCTGACTTCGGGCGCAAACGTGTACTACTGCCGCACCTTCAACTGGAGCCACACCGGCGTCAAGCTTGGAGCCACGGTGAACACCACCAAGTTCACCGTTCCTTCGACCGTTCCGGCAGGAACCTATTCGCTGGTGGTCACGGCCAACGGCATTCCGTCCACTGCGATTTCCTTTGATTACACGCCGACCCGCTCGTGCGACATCGACGGCGACGGCTTCGTCGACGGTGCCGACATCGGACTGGTGCTGCTGGACTTCGGTCCCTGCGCCGGCTGCTCAACCGACATCGACATGGACGGCGTGGTCGACGGAGCGGATGTTGGCCTGATGCTCCTCAGCGAAGGACCGTGCCTCTAAGCTTGATTGGTTGATTCACTGACTTTGCCCAAGGGGCGCTCGCAAGAGCGCCCCTTGTTTTTTTGACTGGTGCGAAGCGATCAAGGTGCTATCACCAAGCGAGTTTAGCGCAGGGCGAGTCTGCGGGCCCGGAGCGTTGTCTGAGCGACTGATAGCACCTTGATCGCTGAGCCATCGGTAAACTCGTGTGCCCGCTCGAATCAAACCCCGGAGGCTCGCCCATGTCAATTCGCTCAATCGCATTTGCCACGCTGCTTGCCGCCGGCGCGGCGAACGCAGACACCCTGATCCATGCCGGCAAGCTGATCGACACTGAGCAGGGCGCCGTGCGCGAGCAGGTTTCGATCGTCATCAAGGATGGTCGTATCGCCGAGGTCAAGTCGGGCTACGTCGATCCGCAGGGCTACGCCCCCTACCACGACCTGAAGCAATGCACGGTCATGCCGGGGCTGATCGACATGCACGTGCACATGGCCGGCCAAAGCAGCCCGACCGCGTACACCGAGGAGTTTTTCATGAACCCCTCCGACTTCGCCCTGCGCGCCACGCAATATCTGCGGCGCACGCTCGACGCGGGCTTCACCACCGTGCGTGATCTCGGCGCGGCCGACGGATTGAACCTGAGCCTGCGCGACGCTGTGAACAAGGGCTGGGTGGTCGGTCCGCGCATGTTCGCGGCGGGCAAGGCCATCGGCACGACCGGCGGACACGCCGATCCCACCAACGGCGTCAACATCGGGCTGCGCGGCAATCCTGGCCCGGACGAAGGCGTGATCAATGGGGTCGATGACGCCCGCAAGGCGGTTCGCCAGCGCTACAAGGAAGGCGCCGATGTCATCAAGATCACCGCCACCGGCGGCGTGCTCAGCCTGGCCAAGAATGGTCAGAACCCGCAGTTCATGGATGACGAGCTGAAGGCGATCGTCGACACCGCCAAGGACTACGGCTTCGCGGTCGCCGTGCACGCCCACGGCAAGGAAGGCATGTTGCGCGCGGTCAAGGCGGGCGTCGATTCCATCGAGCATGGCACCTTCATGGACGACGAGGTGATCGAGGAGATGAAGAAGCGCGGCACCTGGTATGTGCCGACCATCTCAGCCGGTAAATTCGTCGCCGAGAAGGCCAAGCAGGAGGGATATTTTCCCGCAGTGGTGCGGCCCAAGGCGGCGGCGATCGGCGCGGAGATCCAGAAGACCTTTGCCAAGGCCTACAAATCCGGCGTCAAGATCGCCTTCGGCACTGACTCCGGCGTGGGGCCGCACGGCAGCAACGCCGAGGAATTTGTTTATATGGTCGAGGCCGGCATGACGCCGATGGATGCCATCAAGTCCGCCACCATCAACGCCGCGACGCTGCTGCGCCAGGAAAAGGAATTGGGAAGCATCAGCCCCGGCAAGCTGGCCGATGTGGTGGCCGTCAAGGGCGATCCGCTGCACGACATCACGCTGATGCGTCACGTGGACTTCGTCATGAAAGACGGAGTGGCTTGCAAGCCCTAGTCAGCGAATGAATCGCATCGAGCCGAAGTTCGGCACGATGTTGGGGCTCTTCGCCGCTGGATCTTGCATGTCCAGACCGCCTGCCAGCGGATAGGTGGCGGGGAAGTAGACGCACCACGCCTTGCCGACGATCATTTCGCGCGGCACGAGGAAGGGCTTCTCGAATCCGATCACGCGCTGAAGAATGGGATGGGGCCGGCCCCAGAAGCGTCCGTCGCGGCTCGCGGGGCTGTTGTCGCCGAGCATCAGGTAGTCGTCGGGGCCAAGGCGCGCCGGATCGTCGATGTCGGTGGCATAGGCCTTGCCCATGATGATCGAGCCGTTGACCGCGGTCTGGTTGCCCGGCAGCAGGATGCCCGGCTGGTAATAGAGGTCGCGGTCGAGCTCCATGTTGCGGATGGTGACCGGCGAGCCGGAGAAATTCATCGAGAGCGACTGCATCGGCGCGGGCTTGGCGGCGACGGGGTCGTTGCGGTAGTGCGCCGGGTCGATGCCGGAGGCGACTAGTCGCATTTCGGGCGTGGTGCCCGAGGCAGCGAATTCATAGGGAAGGCAGGCGATTTTGGTGCCGTTGACGAAGAGCCACACCGCCTGGTCAACATGCCAGAACTCGAGGTCGAGATGGCGGTCGGCGGTGGCGAGCGCGGATTTCTGCTGGGCGAGCACCCGCGGAGGCTCGGTCGCGCTGCCATTGGTCTTCACGGAAATCTCGATCGACTTCGCGGCGTTGTCCACCGCGGCCTCGATCCGCAAGCCGCGCGTGTTGAGCGTCACATTCGCCGCGGCCTTCTCGGGCTGGTCGAACTCCAGCGCCGCCGAAAGGCGAATGTCGCTCATGGGGAATTCAAAGGAGCGCCGCCAGACGTTGTAGGCGTTCCAGTCGCTGACGGGGAAATTCTCCGAGCTCCACTCGAGCTGCGTCGCCGCGGAGTCGGGCCAGCGCCAGATGCGGGTGTCCCCCGCCGTCCATGCCGACTTCTTCTCGCCGGAGGGCAGGAAGGCGGGACCGGGCCACGCATGCTTCCAGTTGGACTCGAGTTTTTTCAGTTCGATCGGCGCCCAGTCGTTGCGCCAGACCGGCTGCCAGACGGCGCGCTGGGCCATCTCCGTCTTCCGCTGGATGCGCAGCGCGTCCGGCGCGGCGTCCGGTGCGCCCGTGAAGACATCGCCATCGACCAGCACCAGTGACTCCGAGGGCAGGCCGACCATGCGCTTGATGTAGTTCTGCGAAATGCCGATCGGATCGGGCGGATTCTTGAAGACCGCCACGTCCCAGCGCTGGGGCTCGAAGATCCACGGGACATATTTCAGCACCAGAACGCGGTCGCCGCCAACCACCTGCTGGCGGAGCCTGCCGAGCTCCATCTCCCCCATGGGAAACTGCCGCGTGACCATCGGGTCGATCATTGGAGCCCGCGCGGTCGGCGGCGCGCCGTTGTCGAAGACGGATCCGCCATCGACGGTGTAGGCATAGCCGGTCGCGTCGCTTCGGACGCGCACGTGGTCGCCCAGCAGGGTCGGTCCCATCGAGCCGGTCGGAATGACGAAGCCCTCGAGGATGAATCCGCGGAAGGCCATGGCGAGCGTGAAGGCGACGATCAAGCCCTGGATCGTGTCGACGGCGGTCGAGCGGGTCGGGGATGGCGTTGCGGAATCGCTCATGAATCAGCCAATGTATCGCATGGGGATCAATTCGGATTTGGTGGCGGCACGTCGGGGAGCAATTCCTCGAAGGGAAACGCGACTTCCTTGCCGTCGGCGTCCAGCCGCACCAGCACCAGCTGCACCAGGATCTTGCCGTCGATCACGGTGCCCGGCCCATCGGTGGTCATGACGCGGGAGTTTTTCTTGGGCAGGCGCTTGGAGAGCTCCTCGTAGGTCTTGTCCTCGTAGCGAAGGCAGCACATCAGGCGCCCGCAGCGGCCGCTGATCTTCAGCGGATCGAGCGTGGCCTTCTGGATCTTGGCGCTCTTCATGCTTACGGGCTTGAGCACCTTCAAGAAATTCTTGCAGCAGCAATGCTGGCCGCACTTCTCGTAGTCGGCGGTCAGGCGGGCCTCGTCGCGGGCGCCGATCTGACGCTCCGCCACACGCACGCCGTAGTGATGCTCGAGCTTGTGGACCACGGCGGAGACGTCGGGACGCGGCGCGGCCTCTTGTTGTTGGTGTTGGTTGGTCTCCGGCGCCATCCACAACATGGTCACGGTCTCGCCGCCCAGGATCACCTCGACCTCGACCACTTTGATGTCCAGGTTGCATTGAGTGGCGATCTCGCGGGCGTGATCACGACGATCCTTGGCCGCGGATTGAAAAGCATTCCAGCGCGACATGTCATCCGGCGTGGCCAGGCGCAGGATTTCACCCTCCTGCGAGAAGGGATAGTCGCGGCCGCCGGAATTCTCGATGAACTTGAGCATCTCGGAGCGGCTCACGCTCTTGGAGCAGCTGCCGTTGGCGCAGGTGGTGGTGAGCATCTCGGCGATCTCGGTGCCTCGCACCGTGCGCACCACCAGGCGCGAGCCGCAGCCGGGCTTGGCGTCTCCCTTGTAGGGGAACTCGCCGACAAGGCGCATGGCGCCGTACTTCACCACGATGCTGGTCGGCGGCTTCAGCCGTGCGTAGATCTCCTCGTCGCTCATCGCGTCGCGGCGCGATGGATCAGCGTCCTGTTCGAAGATTGGGAGCGGCATGATCGGCATGAATCTGCCGCATGGTAGCCGCGTTACTTGCGGGCCGGTCGCTCGGTGCGCTTGCGCTCGCTGAACTTCAGGCGGATCGGCACTTCGCTAAAGGGCAGCATCTCGCGCAGACGATTGAGCAGGTAGCGCTCGTACTGGCCCTTGAAGAGGTCCGGCTTGTTCACGACCATCGCGATGGTGGGCGGATTGATCGAGATCTGGCTGACATAGAGCACCTTGGCGATCTTGCCCAGCTTCGAGCTTGGCCCGCGCTCGGTCAGGATCGCCTTGATCGCGGCGTTGAGCTTGCCGGTGCCCTCGCGGTGCGCGGCCTGCTCCTGCATGGAGAAGCTCAGGGCGAGCGAGTTGCGCAGGCCCTTGCCGGTCTTCGCGCTGACGAAGGAGATCGGCGCGTAGGAAAGCTGCGGGAACTCCTGGGTGAGATATTCCTGGTAGTCGGCGGGCTTGAGTTCTTTTTGAACGAGGTCGAGCTTGTTGACCACGATCATCGTCGGCTTGAAGGAGTCGGCCAGCTGCATCGCGAGGGTCTTCTCGATCTGCGTGCTCTTCTCGGTGGCGTCCAGCAGCAGCCATGCCACATCGCAGCGCGCGATCGCGTCGGTGGTGCGGGTGTTGGCGTAGAACTCGATGTCGCCATCCCAGCTTTTCTTCTTGCGCACGCCGGCGGTGTCGATGAGCGTGATGATGCGGCCCTCTTTTTCGATGCGGACGTCCACGCTGTCGCGCGTGGTGCCCGCGATCTCGCTGACGATCACGCGCGGCTCGCCCGCGAGCCAGTTCACGATGCTGCTCTTGCCGGCGTTGCGGCGGCCGACGATGGCGATGCGAATCTCGGGCAGCGGCGGTTTCTCGTCGGGCGCGTCATCCGCGACGTCGGGCAGCTTGCTCACGATCAGGTTGCGCAGGTAGGCCAGGCCAAGACCGGAGTTGGCGCTGACGCAGGTCGGGGCGCCGAATCCAAGACGGGCCACTTCCTGGGCGGCGGCCTCAAGGCTGCGGTCATCCACTTTGTTGGCGACGGGGATCACCTTCGGCGTGAGCCCGCGGCGACGCATCAGCGAAGCAACTGTGCGGTCCAATGCCATCACGCCGTCGCGCGCGTCGGTGACGAAGAGAATGATGTCCGCTTCCTTGGCCGCGGCCATGATCTGCGTCTCGATGCTCGGCGTGAGCGGCGTCAGGTCGACGCCCGCGTCATCCTTGCGGTTCTTCTCGGTGGTGTAGATGCCCCAGCCGCCGGTGTCGATCACCTGAATCGCGCGGGCCGGACCCTTGCTCGGCTTGAGCGAAATCTCCGCGGAGATGCGGTCGCGCGTCACGCCCGGCGTGGGGTCGACGATCGAGATGCGGCGGCCAGCGAGCCGGTTGAAAAGGCTGCTTTTGCCGACGTTCGGGCGGCCGATGATGGCGAGCTTGGGAAGCATGACAGCCCCACATACTAGGGCATAATCACGGCGCTCATATTAGAGTTTGCTTTGGTAATTCGTGTGCAACGAGCGCGTACCAATCCACTTGGCGTACGAACACATCCCAAGCATGTACGATCAATACCGCCCAATCTGACTCGCGTGCTCTGAATCTTTCGCGATACATACCACCTTACTTTTGGGGGGCGAAGGAACTGCGTGACCAACACCACCAAAGAACTCAGCAATTCGTTCTCGACCGGCAATGGCGGTGGAGATTTTGAGGCCCATGTTCAAGCATCGTTTGTTGCACTCATGCTGACCGGTGGATACTCCCCGTGTTTACCGTGCTGGCCAATCAAAAAGGTCAAACTCCAAGGCAAATTTCTTGACTACAACACTGATGATCTCATTGTTTTTGTGGAAAGTGAGGATGGCCAACAAAAGCGCAAACTCCTTGGACAGATCAAGCACTCGATCGGTATTACCGAGCAACACTCCAAATTTGGGGAAGTAATTCAGGCAGCGTGGAATGATTTCAACAATCCAACAATATTCACACACGGCCAAGATGCGATTGCGCTTATCACTGGCCCGCTGAGTACAACCGACATCAACGATGTAAGACCTCTTCTAGAACGAGCACGACATGTCGAAAATTTTGTTGAGTTCTTCAAGAGCATGGAGCTCGCTAGATTTGTCAGCAATGGACAGCGAACAAAGTTAAAGGCGTTTCGAACGCACTTGCAAAAAGCGAACAAGAATGAGGAGGTGTCTGAGGAAAGAGTCTTTGAGTTTTTGAGACATTTTCACCTCCTTGGTTATGACCTGGATATCAAGGCGGGCGTGACCCTCTCACTGCTTCACTCGTTAATCGGACAAAATTCGCAAGAGAGTGTGCCTGGGTTGTGGGCACTGCTAGTTAATGCGGTTCGATCGTCAAACAAGAACGCGGGTACCTTGACAAATGAGTCTCTTTCGGATGATCTGCGAACCGCATTCACAAAGCGAGTTCATCAATCCATTCCGGCCGAATATGCCGTGCCCCTGCTCCCTGTAGTTCAACCCGAACTGAGCAAACTTACCTACGCGACCGAGTTGTCAATCGCCTGTGTTCTGGGTTCATGGAACGAAAAAACAAATGCGGACCGTATCATTGTTGAAAAACTTTCTAAAGAAGACTTTTCTACATGGATTCGTAAACTTCGGGAGTCACTGCAACAACCCGAGAGCATCCTCTCATTAAAAGATGGGAAATGGTGGGTAATTGATCGGCTCCGATCATGGCAAGTACTAGGACCAAAACTCTTCGACGAAAACTTGGATGTCTTCAAAGATTGCGCCGTTTCTGTTCTAACCGAGCGCGACCCCAAATTTGATTTGGCTTTGGAAGAACGCCATGCGGCCAGCATTCACAATAAAGTAATAAAGCACTCAAAACATTTGCGAAAGGGTTTTGCAGAAACCCTGGCACTTCTTGGCACTCACCATCAAACACTAACTTTCTGTAGCCCCCACAAACCAGAATTAACAGCGGTTCTTGCCATCCGCGAAATTCTCAACGACGCCGACTGGTCACGCTGGGCCAGCTTGAACAATCTGCTTCCGCTCCTTGCGGAGGCTGCTCCCGGTGAGTTTCTCGATGCGTTCGAGGCAACACTCGAGAGAGATCCTTGTCCGTTTGATGAAATATTTGCGCAGGAAAGTGGTGGATTTCTGGGAGGCAACTACATGACCGGTGTGCTTTGGGCGTTAGAGACACTGGCTTGGGATGCGAATCATCTCAGCCGCGTGGTGATTTGCTTGGGAGAACTTGCCTTGCACGATCCTGGCGGTCGTTGGGCCAATCGTCCAGTCAACTCTCTTACCGCCATCCTGTTGCCATGGTTGCCACAAACATGCGCCTCGGCTACGAAGCGTTATGCGGCGGTGTCAACGTTACTTAAGGAACTTCCAGATATTGGCTGGAAATTGCTTATGAGGCTTCTACCCAATTCAGACTCCACAACATCCGACACGCACAGACCAGCATGGCGAAAAACAATTCCCGATGATTGGAAGAAGGGTGTTTCGCATGGCGAATACCGGGAACAGATTGAACACTATTCAGAAATGGCGTTCACCGCCGCTAAGGGCAACAGTAAAAGGTTGGCTGTACTCATCCAACACATGGACAACCTGTCACCACCCACGCGCAAACAACTTTTAGTGTATCTCGGGTCTGAAGCGGTGATCACAATGATAGAAGTCAACAGACTGGACCCGTGGACCGAGCTCATTAAGCTGGTAGCAAAACATAGAAAATTTTCGGACGCTAAATGGGCGATGAAACCAGAACAGATCGACGCAATTGACGCTCTCGCCAAACAATTGGCGCCGACGAATCCCGCATTCCGTCACCTTCGTCTCTTTACCGAACACGATTTTGACTTATTCGAAATGAAGGACGACTACGAAGGGCAACAAAAAGAACTGGAAGAACGTCGCCAAAAGGCCATAGAAGAAATTTTTGCAACCGGGGGGGCGCTGTCGGTACTTGATTTCGCCAAGACCGTCCCATCACCCTGGCGCGTAGGTGTGGCATTGGGATGCATAACAGACAAAGAAGTTGATGGCGTGATCTTGCCTGAACTGCTTGAGTCCGAACAGAAAGCGCTTGTTCAGTTTACGGGTGGGTTCGTACGAGGAAAACTTCGTTGCCACGGTTGGCAATGGCTTGATGACATCGACACTTCGCAATGGAGTCCTGTGCAAATCGGGCAGCTTCTCGCTTTCTTGCCATTTACGGCAGATACATGGGATCGCTCGAAACGTCTTCTTGGGAGAAATGACTTTGCGTACTGGAGCAAGACGAATGCTGATCCTTACGGTGATGAGGCGGAACTCGAAACTGCTATCGATCAATTGATAGTACACAACAGGCCGGATGCGGCATTGCGATGTCTCTATGCGATGCTCGACAAAAAGCCATTTGACAGTAGCCGAGCAGTACAAGTGCTGTTTGCTGTGCTTAAGTCACCAGAAAGCGTGCATTCGATGTATCACCCCATCATTGAGATCATCAAGGCGCTTCAGAACGACAAGGGTACGAATCCCGATGATCTCTTCAAAATTGAATGGGCGTACCTTCCGCTATTAGATCGTCACCGCGGCGCTTCTCCCAAATTAATTGAGCATCGACTAGCGAAGGAGCCAAAATTCTTCTGTGAAGTCATTCGATTTGCTTTTCGTTCAAAAAAAGAAGAGCGCCCAACCGAGGAGCTCCCCAAAGAAAAACAAAACATTGCAGAAAATGCCTATCGCCTATTGAGCGAGTGGCAAACTCCGCCCGGCTATCAGGCGGACGATACATACGATGGTGACGCTTTTGCAGGCTGGCTAGAAGCGGTGAAGAAAGAGTGCGCGGAAACCGGTCATCTGGAAGTTGCAATGTCAATGGTGGGTCATGTGCTCGTCTATGCACCGCCAGACCCAGGCGGATTGTGGATCCATCGCTCAGCTGCGGAGGCGCTCAACGCCAAAGACGCTGAAGAAATGAGAAGTGGATTTGGATCCGAGTTATTCAACTCACGAGGCTTCCACTGGGTCGACCCTACTGGGAAGCCTGAGAGAGAACTTGCAAGCAAGTATCGGGAGCAGGCCGAAGCCGTTGAAGTCGCTGAATACCACCGGTTAGCGATTACGCTCCGAGAACTAGCCGCGTCTTATGAACGAGAAGCCGATGGGCTGCTGTTGAGAGCCCCGCGATAATTGAGGTGTAATAAACCCTGTTGTCCAGCGAGATGAATCCTTGGATGAATTCTTCTCGAAAATGCTTTGGTTCGAGCAACTATTAGACTCCTTGCCACAATCAAATTGCGCTGATTCACTTACTCACTGCATCTCGTGCCACACGGAAGCCGACCGTTCCCTCGCGAGAAGTCGGCTCACTCACGCACCGCCCCGTGTTCTTGCAGCAAGTGGCGCAGTTGAACCAGCTTCCGCCGCGCATCGGCTGCGGGCCGCCGACCTTCGACTCGGGATTCCAGCACCACTCCCACACGTTGCCGGCCATGTCGTGGAAGCCCCACGCGTTTGGAAGCTTGGTCGCCACGGGCTTGCTCTCGCCGCTGGATTCCGCCTTCCACCAGGCGAACTTGCCCACCGAGGCCTCGTCGTCTCCGTGACTCCAGCCCGCCGTCGATCCGGCACGCGCCGCGTATTCCCATTCGGCTTCGGTCGGCAGCCGGTATCCCGCGCCGCCCGCATCCTTCACGATGGCGAACGAAATCGAGCCGTCCGCGGCGCGCGTCGCTTTCTCAAGCGTGTAGCGCGGCGTCATCTTCTCGGCGAGCGAGAGCGCGTTGCAATATTCGATCGCGTCGTAGAAGCAGACATTCTCCACGGGCAACCGCCCCGCGTCGGCGGCCTTCGTGTGTACCGACGGATTGCGTCCAAGCACGGAGGCAAACTCCGCCTGCGTGACCTCGGTTCGCCCGAGCTGGAACGGCTTCTCAAATGTGACCTTGGTGCCGGGCCGCAGCGTCTTGCCGTCGGCTTCGTATTGCTGCGTGCCAAAATCCAGCGCGCTCATGGTGTAAGTGCCCGCAGTCACGACGATCATTGTGGGCTTGATCGGCGCGGTGCGGACGGCTTGCACGAGCGGCATGAACAATGCCAAAGCAAGCATGCCGGAAACGACTTGCCTCTTATTTGCCATGTGATTCCTTCCCATAGATGGCCATCTGTTTCTCGGGCGTGAACCACGCCGCGTCAAAGGTGATCGGGGGCTCGACCATCAGGATCAGCTTGCTGGGCGGACCCATGGGGACTGTCTGCTTCGGGTCTTGATGTTGCGGACGATCGCGATCCATTCCGCCCCGGGCTGGTGGCGGTGGTCGATCGCCATCACGCATGCCGCCTTCTGGGGGTGGCGGTGGTCGATCGCCATCTCGCATGTCGCCTTCGGGGGGTGGCGGATGACGATCGTCCTCCATGTCGCCTTCAGGTGGTGGTGGTCGATCACCACGCATCTCGCCCCCGGGTCTACCGTCAGACCCGCGCCGCTCTTGATTGTCCGGCCACTCCATTTCGATCTTCGTGGCCAGGCCCGTCGCGGGATTGATCCGCAGATCGATCTTGTTCGGCTCGCCAGGCTTCTCCTGCTCGCGCACCGCAACCAGATGCATGCCCGGAGTGGCGGCGCCGCTGTCGCCCTCAACGCGGCTCCATTTCCATCCGTCGCCCAAGCCCTGCTCAAGGGCCTCGGCCATGTCCACCAGCAATCCGCCGCCGGGCGACTGGATCCATGTCGGCCACGGCATGTCGCTGGGAAGATCGATGAGCTCCGGCCCCGGGCCGATCTTCCAGAAGTGGTCGCTATCGCGGCCGCGAATCTCGATGAAGCCGTTGGGCTGCTGCAACATGAGCACCAGATGCCGGGAATCGCGGATATCCAGCATGCCCACCAGTGGCTGGCCGTTGTTGCGGTCCCTCGGCGGCATAAGTTGGAACAGAACGCGACGGTCACGAGTCTGCCGCTCGGCGGCGAACACGGCGCGCGCCTGGGCGCCGGCCTCCACCTCGCGCGGAATGATGAGGAACATGAAGGCAATCACTGCGGCGGTGGCGACAATCGCTCCAACCCTGTGAACAACCCGCTTCCAGCTTCGCGTCAAAGTGCTTACCGATTCACGCGTGGAAGTTTTCCGCGGCTCACCGATGGCCTTGAGCACCCGGTCGATGCGCCGCTCGCGCTCCAGCGGCTTTTGAAAAAGAGACTCAAGCAGCCCCTCCACGAAGAAGTCGGTGCCGTTGTGCTCCTCGCTCGCGTCCGGTCCGTGCTGCTCGCTCATGTCAGCAGCCCCTTCCGCGCCAGGCACTCGGCGATCATGGCGCGGGCCCGCTGCAATCGCTTCTTCACGGCCTCGGTGTTGCTGGAAACCTGCTCGGCGATCCGCTCGATCGACAGGCCGCCGCGATAGGTCATCTCGATCGTCTCCGCGTAGGGCCGGGTCAGCGCCGCGATGCATTCCTCCAGCACTTCCAGCTGCTCGCGGAACTCGGTGCCCTGGGTTCCATCGAAACGATCCGCCTGCGCCGCGACCACATTCAGCACCGCGTCATCGACGGTGCGCATGCTCTTGCGGAACAGCTCGTAGGCGGTGTTGCGGGCGATGCCGCGAAGCCACGCGCCGAAAGGCCGCGCCCGGTCGTATTCTTCCAGTCCCTTCCATGCGCGCAGCAGCGTCTCCTGGAAGAGATCGTCGGCGGCGGCGCGGTCGCGGCAGACCGCGCAGGCGAATGCCATCAGCCGGTCCGCGTGCTCGCGGATCAGAATCTCGAACACCTGTTTCGCGTCGGGAGTGGTCATCGTGCTCGCTCCGCCAGCATCCCACAAACTTGTTTCGCGTTCCGGTTGGCCATGGCGCTCACATCGCCAGCAGCATGATGCCAAGGTCTCCGCCATCGACCTCGCCTGAACCGTCGAAGTCGCCCGGGCCGTAGGTGCCGAAGTTGAGCAGCAGCAATCCAATGTCACCGCCATCAACGTCGCCCGACTCATCCAGGTCTATGGGATTGAACGCGACCGCGTCGGCGGGAATCGTGACGTGTCCGCTGCTGTTGGCGGTGTCGACCACGCCGTGATAGGAGGGACCGATCATGTAGGGATAGGCCGGCGTCCCCGTCGCACTGAGCGTGACGAAGTAGGCGTAGGTTCCCTCGGGATATTCCGGCGTCACGCAGAAGCGCACGTTGTTTAGATCAAGATCGCCGTTGGCGGCGATGTACTGGTAGTCCTCCGCGAAGTAGCCCAGCGGATAGGTCGCCGAGACCGCGGGGCCATAGTTCGCGGCGGTCAACACGGTACCGTTGGGAAGCGTGGTGCGAGTGGTGATGTTGCGCAGCGAGTAGCCGCTGCGGATCCGCCGCACGCCGCCCGTGCCGTCGGCGTTGGCATATCCATACGGGCCGTACACGGGATAACCGTCGAAGGCAAAGCCCATGATGGGCGAGTGCACCGTCGGTGCCTCGTTGTACATGCACGACGCGTTCTGGTGGTTGTGATACTCGCTGCTGGGCGAGGGATGACCTCCGCAGGAATCGAAACTCGGCCCCTCGACCTTGATGGCGTCGTTGTGCCAGATGTTCTTGTTGTTGTAGCTGCGGCCGTCGGAATAGTTGAACATGCCCACGCCATTGGCCCACACGCCGATGTTGCCCAGACCGGTGGCAGTCTTGGTGCCGCTCTTCACCACGGGATTGCGCGTGATGCGGAAAGTGAAGCTCTGATTGGTGGCGGTGTTGGGGCTGCCGACCCACGGCCCGATGGAGTAGGAAGGAATGGAAGTGCAGCTGACATAGGCGTAGCTGCCGTTGTACTTCACGCTCTGCACGTCGGCGTCGATGTTGTTGAAGCCGGTGGCGCCGGTCAGGTTGAAACGCCACGCGTTCATGGGAGGGTCGGCGGCCGGCGCGACGGCCGTGAACGCGACAAGCGTGGCCAGGCATGTGGTAGTGATTGTGCGGGTTGTTCCGGTTATTCCGCTTGGGCGGTCCGTGCGGGCCGAAAGGACGCTGGATGATCTATCTATAGGTGTGGTCATGGCGTCACTTGTTGCAGTGACGGGGTGCTTCGGGGACAGAAATTTCGCGAGTCAGGATTTTATTTTCACAATGCGGTCGTCAGCGTCACCTAGGCGCGAATTTCCAGGCCGTATCGCCGCGCGGCCTCCATCAGCCTCTTGATGTCGGAGGGGGTCGGTTCGATGGCCGCGGCCTGCGGCGAGGCGAGCGGCGTGCCGACTTCGGCGAAGAATTTTTCCAGTCCCGCCGGCGAGAGAAGCAGGATCATGCGCCCGGTCGTGCTGCCGGTGTTCTTGAATGTGTGCGGCACATTCCGTTTGCCAAAGATCGTCTGGCCGGCCTTGACGAGCATGGTCAACCCGGCAACGGTGAAAGTGAACTCGCCTTCGAGAACATGGAACACTTCGTCCTCGTTGTGATGGACATGGAGCGGCGGGCCATGCAGGGGCGGAACATACGCGTCGATCATGGCGAACGCCCCGTTGCTTTCTTCGCCCGTGACCAGAAAGTGGTAGCGGTCGCCGACGACGGAATAGACGCGGCACGATGTGCTTGTATTGGAAGGTGCACTCATGGAGCCACCATTTAACCCGGCATCCCAAGTTGTGGGCGGGCATCTGGTGACTCAAGCTGAAATTTTCGAATGCCTGGCGAGGAAATGGCGGGAATCCGCCTGTTCGTTGATTTGGATCTATAGACTGCAATTCATGCCGCCACCGCGGATGGCTCAATTCAATCCGAGAGAATTCATGGACGATGCTGTCGTGGCCATGCACCGTTCCGTCCCCGAACCGCGCGCGGACGGGAAGGTGAGCCCATTGGTCGGAGCGGTTCTTTGGAAGCCGGACGGAACCACAGACTCCGCGTGCCGGGGCGAATTGCGAGATGGTGATCACGCCGAGTACGCGCTGCTGGAACGAAAGAATCGCGATAAGAAACTTGACGGCGCGAGGCTTTTCGTGACGCTCGAACCTTGCTCTCCCGGTTCACGCAGTCATCCGAAGTCGAGCTGCGCGGAACGGATCGTTCGCGCACGGATCAAGGAAGTCTGGGTCGGCATCGAGGACCCCGACCCGACGGTGGATCGCAAGGGAATCAAGTACCTGCAGGACAGCGGCGTGACGGTCACCATGTTCGATCGCGATTTGCAGGAGCGCATTCGCTCGATGAACAAGGCGTTCATCGCGCAGGCGATGGAAAGGGCAGCGGCAGCCCACGAAGACGAAATACCGAAGGCGGTCACGCTGTCGCCGCTGGAAGACGCCTTCACCGCTGCCGAGACGAAGGATTTTTCAACCGAAGCCCTCATGCGGTATCAGGCCGACGGCCGCATCGGCGAGGCGGTGGATTCGCCCGCCTTCAATCGTCGACTGGTCCAACAGGGCTTGCTCAAGCAGGAAAATGGGAAATCGGTTCCGACCGGATTCGGACTTCTGCTCTTCGGCAAGGAGCCGAGAACGGCCATGCCGCAGGCCGGGCTTTTGGGCACGATTCACTTTGCTGACGGAACCGAAGAACTGAAAGACTTTGACGGCCCGCAGGTGCTTGCGCCCGCGCAGGCGCTTCAGTGGCTGCGCGACAAGCTGCCCAATCCGATTGATCGCTCAGCAGCGCGTCGGACGCTGACGAATGATCCGCTCTTTGAACTCGTGCGCGAAGGCATTGTCAATGCGCTCGTGCATCGTGATTACTCGATCGCCGGTGCAAAGTGCCAGCTGATCGTCACGCCGGACACCATCATGGTCAAGAGCCCCGGCAGGCCGGTGGACCCGATTTCGGTGGAACAGATGCAGAGTTTCAATGCTCCAATGCTGAGTCGAAATCCGATCCTGCATCACGTCTTTGCCCGGATGGAGCTGGCCGAAGAGCGCGGGCTGGGGTTGAAATCCATGAAAGCAAATGCCGAAGTCATGGGATTGCCGCTGCCAAAATATGCGTGGGAGGATCCCTATTTGGTGCTGACGCTCTACCGCAGTTCCGCCGCCGCGGTGAAGGGACTTGGAGTTGACGTCTCGGAAGCATTGACCAATGCCGAGCGGCTGGGATGGAAATGGTTAGCCACCAAAGACACAATCACGACGGCGGAGTACCAGTTGTCGCTGCATGTGCCAAACCGCACGGCCAAGAATCATCTGAAGAAGTTCACCGACTTGGGCTTGCTCAAGATGGTTGGTGCCGGCCGTGCGACTCGTTACAAAGTGATTCGGTAGTCGTCACGGCGAGTCCAAGAAACCCATCAAGTAGCCGAATTAGGCCATGAATCGGGCCCCAATGGCCCGATTCGACGGAATTTTGCATGTTTGTGTTGAATCGGGCCATGAATCGGGCCTTGGTGGCCCGATTTTTGCGGCCTGGCGGCAACAAATGCAAATTCGAAAATGACCAGGTGTTTGCCTCATCCCAGCCTGTTTCGCCAATTGTTCTCAATGTGCGTTCTTCGATGCCTGTTCCATCGTCCAACGCGAGGCGCCGATTTGCGCCGCGAGCCGGTCGAGCGCATCGCCGAAGCGGCGATTGCGTGCCGCGTCGCTCTTGAAGCCGGGCGACCACCACGGGCCGCGCACGACAAGCGTGCCGCTGGCCCGGTCGAACTTCGGATCGATGCGCCCGATGAGCTGGTCGCCTTCGAGCATCGGCAGGACGTAGTAGCCGTACTTTCTTTTCGCGGCGGGAGTGAAGGCCTCGAAGCGATAGTCGAAGTCGAAGAGCCGCTCGACTCGCGAGCGCTCACGCACTACCGGATCAAAGGGCGACAGCAGAAGGATGCGATCGCGCTGTGGAGTTCGTCGCAGCGATTTCCAGTTCGGCAGAGCGACGCCGCTCACCGGCTTGCCGCCACGCTCGGGAGTCACGGCCACTTCCACCAGATCGCCGCGGCGGATCGCGGCGGCGCACCACTTCCGCGCCTGGGCCGGCGTGATCGCGTTGAAGAATCGTGAAATCTCCGACGGATTGGCGATGCCCAGACGGTCAATCGCCTCGCGGCAGGCCCACTCGACGTGCTTGCTCTCGGAGCTCCGCGGCCCCATGTGCTCGCCCGGCAGCACGCGCTCCACCAGGTCGTAGACCTTTTCGAAGCGCTCGCGCCGCGCAATGGCGAGGCGACCGGAGCGCCAGAGATATTCCAGCGCCGCCTTCTCCGGGTGCCACTCCCACCACCCCTCGCTGCGATGGTCCTCCGGCGGCTCAAAGTCGCGCGCCCGCAGCGGACCCTCGCGTCGGACCCGCGCGAGCGTGCGGCGGATCGTCCGATCCGAGTCGTTGCCGATCTGCGAGCGCCACCACGCACTGCGCGGCACGCGCTCCTTGTAGCGGATGAAGCGGTGCTTCCAGTGCGGAAACCACTTCGTCGGAATCACGCAGGCGTCGTGGGTCCAGTGCTCCCAGAGGGCCCGGGTCTTTTCGACCGCGTGGGAGAGATGCTCGTGTCGGTAGCCCTCCAGCCGCGTGCCCAGGATCATGTGGTGGGCGCGCTCGAGCACATTGATCGAATCGAGCTGCACGTAGCCCAGCCGCTCAACCGTGTCTTGCACCGACTTGGCGCTCGACCGGGCCGGCGGCTCCGCGAGCCCCTGCAGGTGAAGCAGCACGCGCCGCGCGTCGGCGGCGGAGATGACTTCGGGCGTGGCGGCGCTGCGCGGCATGGAGCATCATCCTATGAAGTGCGGGATGCGCATTTCGAGGCCGCGCCGGTCAGAGACGCGGCTCGGCGCGTGCGCCCAGCTTCGCCTGCATCGCCTTGCGCTTGGGAGTGAAATCCCACCATGGGCAGGGCGCATCACCCCTGGCCTGCGAGATGGCCGACATGAAAACATCGATCACGCAAGGGTCGTGACGCTGGCCGGTGCGCTTGCAGAGGTCGCGCCACAATTCGAACGCCTCGCGCCTGGCAAGCTGCGGCAACGTGCTGATGCCCAGCACCACAAAATCCTTCAGCATCGCGGGGCCGATGTTCTCCAGGTCCGCCAGCGACTGCGGCGGCGATTTCCTGGACTTCGATGTTTTGATCGTGGTCGCCTTCGACGCTGCAGCCGCTGTCTTCTTCGTCGCTGTGATTCGTCCGGGCATGCGCGAAGTATAAGTGTCGCCGATGCGATCCTCGCGCATCCCGGCCGCGGGTTGCGTGCGCCCAGTGCTAGTCTTGAATTCCGAATGGCCGACGATGAACCCACGATTCAGCCACCGAATGATCCGCTGGCCGAAACAGTTGTTCCGGGCGGACCGCGCGATCGCGCCGCTGCCGCATCGCCCGCGCCCTGGAGCGGACTTGAAAACTCGTCGCTCGAGAAGCCCGGCGACGAAATCGGCCCCTACCACCTGATCTCGAAGATCGGCGAGGGCGGCTTCGGCACGGTGTGGAAAGCCGAGCGGCGCACTCCCTTCGTGCAGCGCGTGGCGCTCAAAGTCATCAAAGCCGGCATGGATTCCAGCAGCGTGCTCGCCCGCTTCGAGCAGGAGCGCCAGGCGCTGGCCGTGATGAGCCACCCCAACATCGCCCGAGTGCTCGACGGCGGCATGACCGCGGCGGGACGCCCCTACTTTGCCATGGAATTCGTGGAGGGTGAGCCGATCACGGCGCATTGCGACCGGCACAAGCTTTCGCTGAAGGATCGACTCCTCCTCTTCGCGCAAGTGTGCGACGCGATCCAGCACGCCCACACGAAGGGAGTCATTCACCGCGACCTGAAGCCGGGAAACATTCTCGTCGCCGCGGGCGAGCACGACGCGGCGCAGGCCAAGGTGATCGACTTCGGAATCGCCAAGGCGCTCACCAACACCATGAGCGGCCACACCGTCTTCACCGAGGTCAGCCAGACCATCGGCACGCCGGAATACATGAGCCCCGAGCAGGCGGATCCGGGCTCGAGCGACATCGACACCCGCGCCGACGTCTATTCGCTGGGAGTGATCCTCTACGAGCTGCTCACCGGCGCGCCGCCCTTCGACTCGCTGGAGCTTCGATGCAAGCCGCTGCGCGAGATCCAGCGCATCATCCGCGAGGTGGATCCGCCGACGCCGACCGCCCGGCTCGCGGCGATCGCGAAGGGAGAGCGGAGGCTCGCCGACCGCATCGCCGCGTCGCGCCAGGAGCAGCCGGAGTCGCTGCTGCGCGTGCTCGGGCGCGAACTCGAGTGGATCCCGCTCATGGCGATGCGCAAGGAGCGCGGCGAGCGATACGCCACGCCCAACGACCTGGCCAAGGATCTCCAGAACTATCTCGGCGGCCGGCCGCTGATCGCGGCGCCGGAGTCCACGGCTTACCGCGTCCGAAAGTATGTGCGGCGCAACCGCGGACTGGTCATTGCCGCCAGTGCGGTCGCATCGGCGCTGGTGATCGGCCTGGGCATCGCCACCTGGCAGTGGAGCGAGGCGAAGATGCAGGCGTGGCTGGCCTCCGAGGCGAACACCAAATTGCGGCAATCGCTGCTCGAAACAAAACGCACCGCGTACATCGGCTCCATCCGGCGGGCCTCCAGCGCCAACAACGCGGCGGACCTGACGGTGCTGCGCGAGGAGTTGCGGCTGATTCAGGCGCTGGAACTTCCAGGAGCGATGGATGGGTTTGCCTTCCGCTATCTCAACGCCCAGGCGCACCCTGAGCGGGCGGTGTTCAATGGGCACGGGGATCACGTGCGCTGTCTCGCAATCAGTCCGGATGGCCGGACACTCGCATCGGCCAGTGCGGACAAGTCGATCCGACTTTGGGACATGGCCAACGGAAAGCAACTCGCCGATCTCGAGGGACATGCCAGTGTCGTGAACAGCGTCGCCTTCAGCCCCGACGGCCGGACGCTCGCATCGGCGAGCGATGACAAAACTGTCCGGCTTTGGGAAGTGGCCGGCGGCAAGCAACTTGTCGAACTTGGAGAACATGAAATTTGGGTGAATGGCGTCGCCTTCAGTCCGGATGGTCGGACGCTTGCTTCGGCGGGCAACAAGTCGATCAAACTTTGGGATGTGGCCGGCAGAAAATTGCTCGCCGAACTCGAGGGGCGCAAGAGCGGCGTGGAGTGCGTCGCCTTCAGCCCCGACGGACGGACGCTCGCTGCGGCGTATTACGACAAATCGATCGGTCTCTGGGACATCGCCAGCGGCAAGCAGCGCTTCTCGCTCGCGGGACACGAGGGTCCCGTGATGTGCGTCGCCTTCAGCCCGGATGGCAAGATGCTCGCCTCGGCGAGTCGGGACAAGTCGATCCGGATCTGGGATGTGGCCGCCGGCAAGCAACTCGCCGAACTCAAAGGGAGCGAAGGCTTGGTGAATTGCGTCGCCTTCAGCCCCGATGGCAAGACGGTCGCTTCGGCAAGTCACGACAAGTCGATTCGACTCTGGGATGTGGGCGGCGGCAAACAACTCGCCGAGCTCAAGGGCCACGAAGACATTTCGTTTTGGGTCGCCTTCAGTCCGGATGGACGATCGCTCGCTTCGGCGGGCGCCGACAAATCGATCCGTCTCTGGGATGTCTCCGGCGAAAAGCAACTTCCCGAACTCCGTGGGCACGTGGATCGTGTGACCTGCGTCGCCTTCAGTCCCGATGGTCGGACGATCGCATCGGCAAGCGAGGACAAATCAATCCGTCTCTGGGATGCTGCAAGCGGCAAGCAACTCTTCGAGCTCGACGGCCATGAGGACCGTGTGACTTGGGTCGCCTTCAGTCCGGACAGCCGAACGCTAGCATCGGCCGGCAACGACAAGTCGATCCGGCTCTGGGATGTCTCCAATGGAAAGTCGCTCGCGCTTCTGAATGGAAATGAAGATTGGGTGGACTGCGTCGCGTTCAGTCCTGATGGACGGACCCTGGCGTCGGCGGGATCGGATCGAACGATCCGTCTCTGGGAAGTGCTTGGCGGCAAGTTGATCGGTGAGCTCAAGGGACATGAAGATCGCGTCTCCAGCGTCGCCTTCAGTCACGACGGACGGACCATCGCTTCGGCTGGTCACGACAAATCGATCCGGCTCTGGGATGTGGCGAGCGCGAAACAAATCGCCAGACTCGACGGACATGATGACCGGGTGGCGTGCGTCGCCTTCAGTCCCGATGGTCGGACGGTCGCCTCGGCGAGCGACGACAAATCGATCCGACTCTGGGATGTGGCCAGCGCGAAGCAAATCGCACGGCTCGACGGGCATGATGACCGGGTGACCTGTGTCGCCTTCAGCCCCGATGGACGGACGCTCGCTTCGTCCAGCCAGGACAAATCGATCCGGCTCTGGGATGTCGACAGCGGCAGGCAGCTTGCCGCGCTTGTGGGCAACGAGAGCGCCCTGTTCTGCGTCGCCTTCAGTCCCGACGGTGCGTCGCTCGCCTCGACGAGCTATGACAAGACGGTCAAGCTCTGGCGCGGCACGGCGGCGAAACCCTGATTCAGACGATCAGGCCTCGACCGGTCACCTCTCGGGGCTTGGATTACTTGTCGTCTTCAAACGAAGGAGCGGTCGCGGGATCGACGGCTTGAATGGAGGTTGCTCCCTTGGGAGCGATCTCAATGATTACATAATCCCAGTCCGGATTCCATACGGGTTGCATCTCCACTGTATTGCCCTTGCCATCATCGGCAAGGGTGATCCCCGCATTCCCGTAGGAAGAGGGCTTGTTCGTGTCGTATACGATCATGCTGAATTGCCTTTGATTCATTCTTCGATCCGCGACAACGCCGTTCCCGCCAGCCATCGATGCGACTCCCATTTCGGTAACAACGCGCAATCGCGTGTCGGGGTAGGGCTGTGGGTCGTCTCCGCCCCAATTCCGGACGACCTGCGGCCCCAGCCGATCGACGCGAAACCAGATGATTCCATCGGGTCGCTCCACGCGAACAAAACCGCCGGCTTTGACAATGACACGATCGACGTGCAGTTCGGCGGCGCCTGGATTGAACACACCGAGGAAGAGCAGGGAGAATTCGCGGGTCCAGCGAGGCGTCGCGATGAGCAGCGCGAACACGCCGAGCAAGACTGTTGCGATCGTTGCTTGAAACGATCGCGAATACGTTCGCCGTCGACTCGAATAGGTCGAACTGCAATGTCCGCACTCCGGGCAACGCACCGCTTCGGGAAGCTCTGTCGATTTTGAATTGAGTGAGTGTCCGCATCGGCCGCACCGACTGCACCAACGCTGGATCACATTGGTATCAAGTCGGACCCGACGGACTGCGACTGTTCGAACAAGGACGATGGGAACAACAATCGCCATGCAAAGAAGCGGCGGTATTTCTATCGGAAGCGGCATGAAACCCTCAAAGAACCAATACCCAGGCTCCGTCCGGCTCAGCAGGATTGCGACATCGCCAAGGATGACGATTGCAAGCCCGACCAAGAACGCAACTCCAAGAACGAACGGCGAGCCGAGGCTTGCTGTCGATTCCCTCAGGATCTTTTTCCAGATCTCCTTGACAAGAGCGCCTTCGGAACCGCTCGCGGCCAACCGAATCGGCCGTGGGGCGATCCGTGTTGAAGCAAGGCAAAGGCATTCCCGACTCATCAACACGGCAAGCCACATTCCGGCGCACAGAACGAACCATGCGGGAGGATTCCATGATTCGTCCGGCCAATAAGTCCCCCGGTAAATCCCTGAGCTGCCCGAGGTGTCGCGCACGCCGGTATGCCCCCAAAACCAATAGCGCGCCGGATTCAACTGTTCGACGCCAACGACTCCCCCGTCGATTGCGTATTGGAGATTGGATCCCGTATCCGCTCGCCAGAGCAGAAGGGCGATGCCCGTTGCGTAGCCGGCGACAATCGCCGCCGCATACACGGCTGTGTGGAAGGCGGTTGTCGAGAATATTTGCCGCCTGGTGTTGTCCGTTGATCGTTGCATTGATTGAACCGCACACCTCACATTTCAAATGGGCAATCGGGGTCGCGATCACCCCGGCGAATCATCTCACGCAATCAGGCTTTGGCCGGTCATCTCCGGGGGCTTGGGCAGACCCAACAGTTGCAGCAGCGTCGGCGCGATGTCGGCAAGGCGGCCATCCTTTCGCAGCTTTGCGTTCTTGAATTTCTCCGAGACCACGAACAGCGGGACATCGAAATTAGTGTGAGCTGTTTGCGGCGCGCCCGTCACCGGATCCTTCATTTGCTCGGCGTTGCCGTGGTCGGCGGTGATGACCAACTGTCCGCCGCGGAGCAACGTGGCATCGAGAATTTTCTGAACGCAGGCATCGGTCACCTCGCAGGCCTTGATGGCCGCGGGCAGCGAGCCGGTGTGCCCGACCATGTCCGGGTTGGCGAAGTTGACCACAATCAGCGATTCGCAATCCGGCGCCGCCAGCCGCGCCAGCACCGCGTCACGCACCCCCGCCGCACTCATTTCCGGCTTCAGGTCGTAGGTGGGAATGTCGCGCGGACTCGGAATGATCTCGCGCTTCTCGCCGGTGAAGGGCTCTTCGCGGTAGTCGTTGAAGAAGAAGGTGACGTGTGGAAATTTCTCCGTCTCGGCGCAGCGGAACTGCGTCAAGCCCGCCGTGGAGACGACCTCGCCCAGGATGTGCTCCATTTTCGTCGGGCGGGTGAACATGACTTTCGTCGGCAGGCCTCGCTCATATTCCGACATGGTGAGGAAGAACAATTGCGTCGGGCGCGGCGCGCGATCGAATCCGCCGCCCTGAACGACCTTCCACGCATCATCATTGAGCGTGAACGCCTTGCACAACTCGCGCGGCCGGTCGCCGCGGAAGTTGAAGAAGATCACCGAGTCGCCATCGCAAATCACGCCATCCTTCAGAAGCCGCGTGGGAGGCATGAACTCGTCGCCGCGCTCGGTCTTGCTCAATGGATGCGCGATATGCCCGCGGATCGCCGAGAGTGCATCGCCCGGGCATGGCGCGGAGGGTTTGGTCAACAGGTCGTAGGCCTTCTTCACTCGCTCCCATCGATGGTCGCGATCCATGGCGAAAAATCGTCCGCACAGGGTCGCCAATCGCCCGCCCGTCTTCTGCAACACATACTGCAATCGAGGCACATACTTGAGCGATCCTTCGGCGGGTGTGTCGCGGCCGTCAAGAAAGGCGTGGACAAAAAGCTTGTCGCTGATCACGCCATGTGCCTTGGCCGTCTCCAGGATTGCCTCAAGATGAGAAAGATCGCTGTGCACCTGCCCGTCACTTAAAAGGCCCATCACGTGCACGCACTTGCCGCTCTTGTTGGCATGCTCGAAAGCCGCCAGCAACTGCGGATTTCTTGCGAATTCTCCCGATCGAATCGCCCGGGTGATGCGCATCAGCTCCTGATCCACGATCCGGCCGGCGCCGATGTTCTGGTGCCCCACTTCGCTGTTGCCCATCACCGGGCCGTCGGGTCCGATCGGCAGGCCGACATCCTCGCCACTGGTCTTGATGAGCGTGCGCGGCCAACTCTTCGCAAGCATGTCCGCACAGGGAGTGCTTGCCAGCTTCACTGCGTTGTAACTGTCCTGCTCCGGATGCGGATTCTCCCCCCAGCCGTCGCGGATGATCAGGACAACCGGAGCTTTTCTACTTTGCGGAGGCATCGAACTCACCGCGTCAGGATACAAGGTGGACGATTGGGAATTTTCTGCTCCCGATTCCTGCGCGATGCTGTTAGCCTTCACCTCAATGGGAGAAACCGCCGCATCCATTCCGCTTGACGCCGCCCACGTCACCGCACTGCGCGAGCGACTGAATTCCGTCCGCCAGCGCGTCGACGCCGCGGTGAAGAAGTCCGGGCAGAAGCCGGGCAGCGTGGTGCTGATCGTGGTCACCAAGACCGCCAGCATCGAGCAGATCCGCGAGATGGTGAACATGGGCCAGGTCGATTTCGGCGAGAACCGCGTGCAGCAGCTCTCGCAGCGCGCCGCCACCATCGGCGAGTGGCTCTCGCGCCGCAAGGAGATGGACCCGCAGGTCACGCTGCCGACGGTGCGCTGGCACATGGTGGGATCGCTGCAGCGCAACAAGGTCAAGAAGTGCGTGGAGGTCTCCCGACTCATCCACTCGATCGATTCGCTGCGCATCGCCGAGGAGGTGCAGGAGGCCTCGACGCGCCGCCCCGCCCGCACCGAGGTGCTGCTGGAGGTGAATGTCTCCGGCGACAGCAACAAGCACGGCATCTCGCCGCCGGCCGTGAAGCACATGGTTGATCAGCTTTCCACCATGCCCAACCTGAAGCCGCGCGGCTTGATGTGCATGGGTCCGCTCGAAGGCGGAGTCGCCGCGGCCCGCGAAACTTTTCTGCGCTGCCGCGAACTCTTCGAGGAGGTGCGCGGCTCGGGCGCAGGCGGCGACCGCTTCGACATTCTCTCCATGGGCATGAGCGGCGACTTCGAGATGGCCATCGAGTGCGGCAGCAACATGGTCCGCGTCGGCTCGGCCGTCATCGGCGAGCCGCAGGTCTCCGAGTCCGGCGAAGATTGATCATGGGCTCGAATTGGTGGGATCGGCTCCGCGGAAAATTCCTGGCCTTTGAGGGCGCGGATGGAAGCGGCAAGTCCACGCAGATCGCGCGGCTGGAGCGTTTCTGCCGCGACAAGAACCTCAAGATGCTCACGGTGCGCGAGCCGGGCGGCACCGTCATCGGTGAGCGCATCCGCGACGTGCTGCTCGATCCGCGCCACACCGAGATGGATGTGCGCAGCGAAATGCTGCTCTACATGGCCAGCCGCGCCCAGCTGGTGCGGGAGTGCATTGAGCCCGCGCTGCGCAAGGGAATCTTCGTGCTCAGCGACCGCTTCGTGGCCAGCACGCTGGCCTACCAAGGCACGGCGGGCGGCCTTCCGCCGCACGAGATCCGCGCCGTCGCCGAAGTGGCGATCAGCGGGCGCTGGCCCGACCTGAACGTGCTCTTCGACGTGGACACCGCCGTCGCCATGTCGCGGCTGAGTCCGCTGATGGATCGCATGGAGGGCAAGGGCGCCCAGTTCCACGCCCGCGTCCGCCAGGGCTACCTGCGCCAGGTGCAGCAGAACCCCAAGGATTTCCTGGTGGTCGACGCGGGCCGCTCGCCCGATGAGGTCTATGCGCAATTGATGGATGGGCTTGAGCGTTGGTGCGCCACGACCGTCGCAGTCGCGCCGTAATACTTTCCACTTCTGAGAGCACGAGAAAATTTGAACCGGTCGAAAGACCCTACGAGCGCCGTCGTCGCGCCACCGGCATCGCCTGCGCGGGCGGCATCTCGCCGCGCATCCGCGCGTTCATGCCCACGATGCGCTGGTGCATCTGCTCGATCTGCTGCGGATCGAATCCCTGCAGGTAGGCGATGGCGCAGGCATTGGCCTCGCTGAAGCCCTCGATCGTGATGCTCTTGCCCGGGATGTCGTAGGAGAGCGCAGAGACCGAGCAATCCGCCAGCACGTGCACGGCGGTCTGGATCTCCTTCGAGTCGTCGGCATGGCCTGCCTCGACCATCTTGAGAAAATATTTCGCCGCCGTCGCGGGCACATCCTCGCCGGCGAGGCGCGACTGCGTCACCGCTTGGTTGACCTGCTTCATCGCCTCGAGGGGCTGCGGCACCACGGGCCGCACCACGTTGTTGATGCGGATCGAACGGTTGGTGAAATAAAGCAGCGTGGCCACCAGGGCGCGGCCGGTGGCAATGTTGCCCTGCGTGAAGTGCGACTCGAAGGGCTGCTTCTCGAATTCGGTGGACTTCTCCGTGCGCAGGTCGGCGTTGTTGGTCTCCAAATTGATCCGCACGCCGCGCACGCCGATCTGGTGCATCGCCCAGAGCGACGCCTGGAAAGTCGGATGGGTCGCCTCGACGCCGCGCTTCGACCCCTCGGCGACGACGCTGCAGAGAAGCTCGATGATCTTCTTGCCCGCGATCATGCCCGGCAGCAGCGTGTTGGCGAGCTGGGCGAAGCTCTGCCGCTCCTGCGGTTTCAATTCGACGGCGACGTTGTTGACTTCGATCTGGGTCACTTCAATTCTCCGAAAGAACCACGACGGCCTCGGGCGGAACGTGCAGCGACAACTGCTGACCGGCGCGGGTCGTCTCGCGCGGATCGAGCTCGAACACTTTCAAAATTCCGGCGGGAGTCTCCACCTGGTGCTGCGACATCTCGCCAAGATACATGCTGCTGCGGCAGCCGCCGCGCATGGCGTTGGGGCCCGCGCCGATCCGCAGCGCCTCGGGGCGGATGCTCAGGGTGACCCTCGCCCCGGTCGGGGCCGATCCTGCGGTGCTGTTGAGGAAGCCCACGGCGGTCTCGATCTCGCAGCCGCCGGCGTCGCTGCGCCGGACCGTGCCGGGAATGAAATTGGTCTCGCCCATGAACTCGGCGACGAATTTGTTGAGCGGCCGCTGGTAAAGATCCTTGGGTCCACCGGTCTGCTCGACGCGGCCGTCGCGCAGCACCGCCATGCCGTCGGCCAGGCTGAGGGCCTCCTTCTGGTCGTGCGTGACGTAGACCGTGGTCATGCGGATCTCGTCACAGATGCGGCGGATCTCGCCGCGCATTTCAAGCCGCAATTTTGCGTCAAGGTTGGAGAGAGGCTCGTCCAGCAGAAGCACCTCTGGGTTGAAGACGATCGCCCGGGCCAGGGCCACCCGCTGCTGCTGACCGCCCGATAGCTGGTTGGGCCTGCGCGCGGCCAAATTGCCCATGCGAACCATCTCCAGGGCCGCGCCAACGCGCTTCTTTTGTTCGCCGGCGGAGACGCCGCGCACCTGCAGGCCGAAGGCGACGTTGTCGGCGACGCTCATGTGCGGCCAGAGCGCATAACTCTGAAAGACCATGCCGGCATTGCGCTTCTCCGGCGGAGTGGCGGTGACGTCGCGATCGCCGAAGAAGACTTTTCCGCTGGTCGGCTCCTGAAACCCGGCGATCATCCGCAGCAAAGTTGTCTTGCCGCACCCGGATGGCCCGAGCATGAAGAAGAGCGACCCTTTGGGGATGAGCAGGTCGACCGAATCCACGGCGATGGTCGAGCCGAACTCGCGCCGCAACTTTTCAAGCCGGATCGGAAGCATCTCGGCGGAGGATACTCACGACCCGCGAAACCGAACGCGAAGTTCGGAATGAGCGGACTATCCCCTCTTCAGAACCACGATGACGACCAAGACAATCGCCACAAATATTCCGCCAATGATGAACTTGGATGCGGACCCGCTCTTTTCTTTCTTTGCCTGCATAGGTTCTTCCTCTTTGATTCGCTTCTTGCCGGCATCGGTGATGCCAGGCGAAATGCCACCCCCGACACCAGACAATTCTAGCGGATGGCCGGTGGTTTTGAATGGATTCCCCCACCATTCAAGCTGCGGCACCGCCCGAAATGTGGATTCCACCCCGCCATCGAACCGATAGGATGCCTGCGTGAATCTGCTCGAACACAAGCTTCAGAAGCTCGGCCAATGGCGCGCGTGGCGCGAGCCCGACCGCTCCATCGGCAAGGACTGCTCGCTGATGGCGAAGCAGTTGGTCCGCACGGAGAAATCCATCGGCGCCGCCAGCGACGCCTGGATGCAGCTGGCGCCGCTCGGGCTGCAGCAGGTCGCCGCGGTGGAATCGCTGCGCGGAGGCACGCTCACGCTGATGGTGGAGAGTTCCGCCGCCGCCTTCGAGGTGGATCGCTCACTGCGCGAGGGCCTGCAGAGCGACTTGATGAACGCGGTGCCGGGATTGCTGCGCGTGCGGACGCGCGTGGGCAAGTTCCAGGAAGTTTAGAGTTTGGGGGGTACCCATAAGCAATGCTGGGTGCATTACGCTGGCAAAGAACCAGGTTTTGCAGCCACGTAGATTTACGAAATTGTCGCTAGCCACCAAGGAGAAAGATGGAACTCTGCTACGCGTGTGCCAACCCCGCAACATCGCGGGAACATGTTCCACCCAAGTGCCTTTTCCCAGAACAAAAGGATGCTGCTGGTGGCGCAGACTTTCGACATAACTTGATCACGGTTCCATCTTGTGCAGACCACAATTTCCGTAAATCGCGGGATGACGAGTATTTTCTGTATGTTCTCGTCACAACTATCACATCAAACCAGACTGCACTAGAGCACTTTCAAACCAAGCTGGCCCGGACAATCATTCGACGCCCCGCGCTGGCCAACACCATTGTCAAGAGCGGTAAAGAGTGTCACATAGTTGATAGCGCGAACGGCAAGACGCACAATGCGGTGCAGGTTGATTTGGATGGAGAACGGTTTCAAAACACACTTGAACTAATAGCACGTGGTATTTTTTATCACCACTTCAAAAAGCGATGGATGGGTGGGCTGCGAACACATGCGGACTGGATTGTGTTTCCATCAGAACTAAATTCGGCAGAGATCGATGCAAATAGAGTTGCCCTTGCAAACAGTGTTGATGCTTTGTTGGCGAACGTACCGAAGCAAGCATCTAGTCCCAATGTCTTCTGGTATCAGGTAGGCGAGCTGCCCCCCCTTCGCTGCTTGATTCGCCTCGGGTTTTATGGGGGCAGCAAGGCAACCGCTTTCTTCGGTGACATTGACATCCTCAATAAGCAGCCCGATTTTTAGAGGCTAGTTGCAGATGGTTTCGCGCCGACTTACAAACTGTGCAATTTATTATTTTACAAACAGGTCCACAGGCAATGTCCGGGCCTTGCCCTCGCGGTCGACGCACGCCAGCGTGGTCGAGGCGGTGCAGAGCAGCTCGTCGCCGCGGAACAACTCATAGGTGTGCTCGATCTTCACATGACCGATGTCGGTCATCGTCGTCTCCAGGCGCACCTCGTCGTCGTACTTGGCCGGCCGCTTGTAGCTCACCTGCAACCGGACAATGACCAGAAAGACGCCGGCTTCCTCAAGCTCGCGGTAGTTTTTCCCGGTGGTGCGCAACAGTTCCGTGCGCCCCATCTCGAACCAGACCGGATAGACCGCGTGATGCACGACTCCCATCGGGTCGCATTCGCAGTAGCGCACTCGCACGGTCAGGGTGCCCTTCATGGCGGCAAGGTAGCGTGGCTTACTTGCCCACGCAGAATCGGGAAAAAATCCGGCCGAGGATGTCGTCGGGCGCCATGCGGCCGGCGATGCCGCCGAGATGCTCGATCGCGGAGTGCATCGCGCTGGCAACCAGTTCCGGCAACGCGAGGTGCCGCTTGGCTTCATCGGCCTTCGCCGCGTCGAGCGCCTGGCGCAAATCCCCGGCGCAGGCCGCGAGCAGCGCGCGGTGCCGCTGCGCCAGTGCCATCCCCTCGCCCGCGGTCGAGAGCGCGCTGGAGGCGAGCGCCGAGCCGACCGCCCGGGCCAGCTCCTCCAGGCCGGTTCCATTCTTGGCGCTGGTCTTGACCGCTGCCGGAATCGCGATCGAATGCGGCAGATCGCACTTGGTCAGCACGAGAATTTCGTTGGCCGCGGCGGGCATCGAATTGCTCGCATCCCCTACCGCTTTCGCATTCACAATCCCTCGTGCATTCCCCTCATCCACAGTCTGGCAGCGCAGAATAAGCGTGGCGTGCTCGATCGCCCTCGCCCTAGCCTCTTGCCCGAGTTGATCCAGAAGCGTGGTTTCATCCGACAAACCCGGCGAATCCACCAGCAGCACTTCCAAGGTGCCGCCGGGAACCGGCACCTTCCACGGCTCGGCGAGTGCGTCGCGGGTGGTGCCGGCCTGATCGGCAACGACGGCCCGCTCCTGCCGCAGCAGCGCATTGAGCAGGGCGCTCTTGCCCGCATTGGGCTTTCCCGAAAGCACGACCCACGGCGCCGCCTCGAGCCGCTCCATGGGAATGCTGGAATCCAAAATGCCCGTCACCTCCGCAAGCGCGGCGCGAAGGCCGGCGCAAAGGGCGCTCGGCGCGATCGCCACCACATCCTCCTGGTCGGTGAAGTCGATGCCCGCCTCGACCAGCGCCAGCATGTCAGCCAGCGCCTCCAGCAGGCGCGCGGCGATAAGCCCAAGCGTTCCCTTGCGCAGATGTTCGGCGGCGCGGAGCTCGGCATCGGTCCGCGCCGCGATCGACGCGGCCACTCCCTCGGCCTGCTCCAGCGTGAGGCGCCCCCGCGCAAAGGCTCGCAGTGAATATTCGCCCGGGCCCGCGCGGCGGACTCGCGCATCGGCGGCGACCATCTCGGCGATCATCATCTCGATCAGGTCGGGATTGCCCGGCACGAGCAGCTCGAAGGAATCCTCGCCGGTGTAGGAGGCCGGTCCGGGCGACGCGACCACAAGAGCCGGAAGCTCGCCGAATGAAAAGTGGAGTCGGCCGCGATGGATGCCGCGCGATCGCGGCGCCGGAGTTCGCTCGATTTTTCGCAACACATCAAG
Source organism: Planctomycetota bacterium (assembly GCA_021414025.1). Taxonomy (NCBI): domain Bacteria; kingdom Pseudomonadati; phylum Planctomycetota; species Planctomycetota bacterium. The sequence continues at coordinate 231,170 of JAIOPG010000005.1, forward strand.
AGCGCCGCTACCGGAAACACGAATCGCCGCCCGCGCGGCGCGGCCCGGCGGCGAAGACGCGGCGACGATGACATCGTCCATGCGCCACGGATCGCGCGCGGCTTCCGCAGGCTCGGCCTCAGGATTCACGCCAGCCCCATCTCATGGGAATCGATTTTAGTTTCACGGGCGGCCCGCGGGTTCAGTCGCGGTCCTTGAACTTCTTCGGCGGCTCGCGCTTGCTCCGCGCCCGCTCCATTGCCTTCTCGTAGAAGCGGCCGATGCGGTCCTGCTTGGCGGGATCGCGCGGCTTGGGCGTGAAGTCCATCTTGTCCATCTGGGCCCGGATCCGCTTGCCCTCGAAGATGCCGATGGTGGTGCTGGTCATGATGTAGAGCGTCAATCCACTCGGTGCGTTGTAGAGCATCACCGGAAAGAGCACCACGGTCATCCACTTCATCATCTTCTGCTGCTGCAGCTGCTCGGCGGTCATGGTGGCCGTGGGCGGCGGCGTCATGTACTTCTGCTGCAGGAAGAAAAGCGCGCCCATCAAAATCGGAATCAGGTTGATGGAGGCGAACTCAAAGGGCCACTTGATCAGCGGCGCGGGGAAGCGGATGAAATGATCCGCGGCGCTGAGGTCGCCCAGGAATTCCCATCCGCCAAAGAGCTGGAAGACCCCGAAGAACGCCGGCTGCTGCCGCAGCGCAAAGGCGAAGTAGAGCACCGCGTAGAGCGCGATCCAGATCGGCGTCTGCAGGAAGGTCGGCAGCATGCCGCCCACGCAGCCCACGGGGTTGATCCCCTTCTCGCGGTAGAGCCGCATCTGCTCCGCCTGCAATTTCTTGGTGTCGCCGGCGTAGCGCTTCTGCAGCGCCTCCAGCTCCGGCTTGATCGCCGCCATGCCGCGGGTCACTTTGGTCATGGAGATCTGGCTGCGCTTGGTGACCGGATGCAGCAGGAAACGCACCACCATCACCAGCACCATGATCGCCAGCGCCCAATCGAACACGACATGGTCGTGCAGGAATGTCAGCATGATCACGATGAGATCGGCGAGCCAGCTGAAGGTGCAGAAACTGCAGCAGCCGCCCATCAGATAGAGGATCAGTCCATCCATCCGCAGCGAGGGATAGGGCTCGACCACATCGAGGATCTTGGGATTGAGCGGCCCGGCGTAGACGCCCAGGTCGAAGCGCGCGGTCTGCCCCGGCGCCACCTGCACCAGGGCGCTGCGCAACTCGCACACGATGGTTTGCGCGGCTCCCGCGCCGGCATCGGCCAGGGCGAAGACGCTCTCCACCGCGGTCAGGATCTTGGAGTTGTTGGTCGGCGGCGCGTACGGAGCGTGCGCGGCCAGGGCGAAGTAGCGGTTGGTGGTGCCATACCAGCTCAGCTCGAATCCCTGCGCCTTCTGGTCGGGCTGCGGCCAGAGCAGCGGCGTGCCGCTGGTCACCTTCTTCAGCGCGTCGGAGCGCTCGAACATGGCGCCGTGCACGACCACGTTGGCCCGGCTCGGGTCGCGCTGCGCGTTGTAGAGATAGCCGAACTGGAAGCGGCGGATGTCCATCATGCCGCCCTGATCCATGGAGAGGTCACCCGGTCCGTACTGGATCCAGCGGATCGAGTGGGGCTGCGAGGAAACGTTCTCGACGCTCTGCTCCAGACCCAGGTCGTATGAGTCCTTCGCCAGCGTGAAGCGGCGCGTCACTTTCAGAACGACGCTGCCGGATTCGTCGACAACTTCGGTCTCGAAGACGCCCGCGGATCGCTCCGCCCACACCGCACCGAAGAGGCTCGCGGCGCTGCCGTCGATCTCCACGCCACGGGCGCCCAGCAGCGGCACCTGGTAACCCTGCAGCGTCTGCACGGTCTGCAGCTCATAGCGGTGCGAATCCGCGGGCGGCGCGGCGAAGGACTGGTGGTCATCGCCGCGAGCGATCGCCTGTTGATACCGCTTCGCTGCCTGCGCGCTGGCCGCGTCGTTCCAGTAGTCGCTGAAAATGATGCGCGAGAATCCCGCGCTGGTCTGGGCGAACTGGATCTGATACTTGAAGGCAGTCGGATCGAGCGAGCCCAGCGGCGCGGGGGCGGTCGGCGCGGTGGTGCCGGCGGGCAATCGCGCCTTGTATTTCTGCGATGGAGCCGGAGCGACCGCTGGCGTTTCCGCCGGTGGAGCCTGAGCGCTGGTCGTCGACGCCGCGGTCTGCGGATTCGAAGGCGTTGCGTTGAGTGGCGGAGTGGCCGCAGTTGAAGCGGCGCTCCCGGCGGGCGGATTCGTTGGCGGAGTGCTGGCTGTCCCGGGCGTCGCAGGCGCCGCGTCTTTCGCGGCCTGCGTCGTTGCCGCGGGCATCGACGGATCAATGCCGCCGGATTTCTTGGCGCCAGGCCCCCAGATGGCCAGCGCGATCACGCCGCCGGTGGCCAGGAATGCCGCAAGCGTGAGCGGCCAGCGCGGTCGTTTCTTGTGCTCGCTCAATGCTCTATCGCCCCTCGAGCAGCCGGTCGCCCAGCCAGTTGGTCAACTGGGGAATCGCGTGGATCTTGTCGACCACGGGCTGGATCGGATACTCCAGCCGGTAGAAGTGCACCCGCTCCGCTTTGGTGTCATCCTTCATCTCCACGATGGCATAGGCGGCGCGCGGATCCAGGTCGCGCGGCTGGCCGACGGATCCGGGGTTGATGATCGCCTTCTCCTCGTCGTTGAACTCGTAGACGTTGTTCAACTCGGCGGGGCGGTAGAACTCGTTGTCGCCGGTGAAGACGCCGGGCACATGCGTGTGGCCGACGAAGCAGAACTTGTCGATGCGCTCGAAGATCTGCGTCATCTTGTTGGGGCTGTTCTCCGCGTCCTCGGGGAACATGTATTCATTGATCGGCCGCCGCGGCGAACCGTGCACGCAGAGGAAGGGTCCCATCGCCACGCGCACCCGCAGCTTGCCAAGGAACTCCCAGCGCTTGGTGGCTTCCTTGCGGTCGCGCTTGGCCTCCTCCTCGAATTGGGCGCGGGTCCAGTAGGCGGCGGCCTCGGCGGCGGCGTTGAAGTTGGTCGGCTCGTAGAGCACGCCGAAATCGTGGTTGCCCATCAGGCTCCACTTGCAGCGCTTGGCGACCAGGTCCACGCAGGCCACCGGATCGGGCCCGTAGCCGATGATGTCGCCCAGCGAAATGATGCCGTCCACCCCCTGGCGGTCGATGTCCGCCAGCACTGCTTCCAGGGCTTCGAAGTTTCCATGGATGTCGCTGATGATGCCTATGCGCACTGCGTTTTCCCTAAGGGGCACCGATGCTACGGCGGGGCCGCGGATGCGTCAAAAACGCATTTCATTTGAGCGGATTCGCCGGACGAAACGAGGTCACCGACCCGAGGCCGGGCGCCGGGCCAGCCGCTGCACGGTCTGGATCAGCGTCTCGCGGTCGATCGGTTTGGTGAGGTAGTCGTCGCAGCCCGCCTCCACGCAGCGCTCGCGGTCCCCGCGCATGGCATGGGCGGTGATCGCCACGATCGCCCCGCTCCATCCCTGCGAGCGCAGCTTGGTGGTGGCCTCGTAGCCATCCATCACCGGCATCTGCATGTCCATCAGAATCACGTCGGGCGCCCGCGACTGCCGCTGCGCCGCGGTCGCCAGATCCACCGCTTCGCGGCCATTGCCGGCCACCGTGACCTTCATGCCGGCGCGGGTGAGGTGGTGCTCGATCAGGCGCTGGTTGTCCACGCCATCCTCCGCGACCAGCACCGAGATGCTTGGAGCGCCTTTCGAATGCGCGGCGGCCGGTGCGGCGGCGCCGGGACTGGACTCCGCATCGCGCTTCGCCTGGGCCGGCAGCGCCGAAACCATCCGCGCGTTCTTCAAATCTCCCACGCCGATCTCCACCGCGAAGACGCTGCCGCGGCCGACCTCGCTGCGGCATGTGATGTCCCCGCCGAGCATCCGGGCCAGGCGCCGGCTGATGGTCAGGCCCAGGCCCGTGCCGCCGAATCGCCGCGTGGTCGAGGCGTCCGCCTGCATGAAGGGCTTGAAGAGACGCTGCCGCTGCGTGTCATCAATGCCCATGCCGGTGTCCGTCACCTCCACGCGCAGTCGCACTGCGGCGGGCTCCGCGTCGCTCACATCGGGATCATCGCGCGGCGACAGCGGCTCGCGCACCAGATCGACCGAGACTTTCACACCGCCATGCTCGGTGAACTTGATCGCGTTGCCGACGAGATTGATCAGAATCTGCCGGAAACGCGTGGGATCGGTCTCGATGCTCTCGGGAATCGCGCTGCGCAATTCCACAAAGAGTTCCAGCCCGCGCTCCTGCGCCTGCGAGTGCATCGACGCAATGACTTCCTGAATGGCGCCCAGCGCCGAGCAGGGAATGATCTCCACGCCCATGCCGCTGGCCTCGATCTTGGAGAGGTCCAGGATGTCGTTGATGATGGTGAGCAGGTGCTTGCTGTTGCGGCGGATCGCGTTGGTGATGAAGGCCCGCTCCTTGGCGTCGGTCTGCTCCTCGGAAAGAAGATCAACGAAACCCAGGATGGCGGTCATCGGCGTGCGGATTTCGTGGCTCATGTTGGCCAGGAACATGCTCTTGCTCAGCGTGGCCGCCTCCGCCAGCGATCGAGCCTCCTGCAGCGCCTGGTTCTGGCGCAGGAGATCGGCGCGGGCCTGCTCCAGCTCGCGCGAGCTCTGGCTTTGATCGTGCAGCGCCGCGGCCAGCTGGTCGCTCGCCGAGGCTGCCAGGCGGTCGCGCGCCACGGTCTGCGGCCACTCCGTCAGCGTGCCCATCATCGCGGTTGATTTTCCATCTTCGACAATGGCGCGGCCGCGGGCGCGGACCCGCTTCCACGATCCATCCTTGGCGCGAAGCCGGAAGTCCAGATCAAAGTCGAACTTGCCCTCCAGGTGGGCGGCCACCGCGTGATGGACGCGGCCGATGTCATCGGGGTGCACGTGGCTGGCGAAGGTCTCGAAGCGGTCGGGAAACTCGTTGCGGTCGTAGCCCAGCAATCGGCGGAAGCTCTGCGAATACCACGCCGCCCGATCGGCCAGATTCCAGTGCCACACGCCGTGACCCGCCGCCTCGAGGGCCGCGGCCAAGCGTTCCTGCGGATCGGGCGAATCTGCTTCGTGTGGTGTGTTGCTCATAAGTGCCGCATTTCTGGAACACCGGGAATCCGCCGCTCAACGCCCCAACCATCGCTACGATAACTTCTCACGCGATTCCCGTTTCATTTCCCGGTTGTTCCGGGAATTTGCGGGAGCGATCCGGTTCGACCTGAGGAGTGAGCGATGGCCCTGAAACGATTTGACCTGGTGGTGATTGGCGGCGGTCCGGGCGGCTATGTCGGCGCGATCCGCGCCGCGCAGATGGGCCAGAAGGTCGCCTGCATCGAGCGCGACAAGCTCGGCGGCGTCTGCCTGAACTGGGGCTGCATTCCCACCAAGGCGCTGCTGCACAACGCCGAGCTCTACCGCGAGGCGATCACCCACGGGGCCGAGTGGGGCTTTCAGAAAACAGCGGAGGTCGGCGTGGACTGGACCAAGGTGGTCGGCCGCAGCCGCGACATCGCCGGGAAACTGAATAACGGCATCGCCTTTCTCTTCAAGAAGAACAAGATCGAGCACATCGCAGGTCACGCGAAGATTCTTTCGGGAAAGACAGCCGGCGGCCCATGCAAGATTCTGGTGGGCAAGGCAACCGGCGCCTATTACGGCGGTTCGGGCGATGCGGCAGGTGAGACCATCGAAGCCGATCGGATCATGATCGCCACCGGTGCCCAGCCGGTGCAACTCCCCTTCGCGCCCAACGACGGCAAGATCGTCATCTCCAGCTACGAGGCGATGAACCTTCCCAAGAGGCCTTCGAGCATGGTGATCATCGGCTCCGGCGCCATCGGCATGGAGTTCGCCTACTTCTTCAACGCCTTCGGCACCAAGGTGACCGTGGTCGAGATGCTGGAGCGGATCCTTCCCGTGGAGGACGACGACATCAGCGCCGCCGCGCAGAAATCATTCGAGAAGCAAGGCATCCAGTTTCTCACCGCACACAAGGCGGCGTCGGTGGACAAGGGCGCCAGCGGCGCGAAGGTGACCGTGGAGAGCGTGAAGGATGGAAGCAAGAAGACGCTGGAGTGCGAGGTGGTGCTGGTGGCCGCCGGCGTGCGCGCCCGCGTCGAGGGTCTGTGCGATGCGTCGCTCGGCCTGAAGATGTGGGACGCGGGCCCGGCGCGCGGACACATCTGGACGGACTACGTCGACAAGCCGGAGCCCACCTATCAGACCAGCATTCCCGGCATCTACGCGATCGGAGATGTGATCGGACCGCCGTGGCTGGCCCATGTCGCGAGCGAAGAGGCGGTCGCCTGCGTCGAGCGCTTCATGGGTCATCACACGCTGGGCGTGGACTACCAAAGCATTCCCGGCGCCACCTACTGCAATCCGCAAGTGGCCAGCGTGGGCATGACCGAGCGCGACGCAAAGTCCAAGGGCATTGCGTACACCGTCGGCAAGTATCCGCTCAAGGCCCACGGCAAGGCGATCGCGGTCGGCGCCACCGAAGGACTGGTGAAGCTGATCACCAGCAAGCCGCACGGCGAGATCCTGGGCGCGCACATCTTCGGCGAGGACGCCAGCGAGCTGATCCACGAGATCTGCGTGGCCAAGCGCCTGGAGGCGACGGTCGAGGACATCATCTCGACGGTGCACGCGCATCCGACCATGGCCGAGAGCATCCACGAGGCCGCGCTCGCGACCGAAGGCCGGATGATTCACGGCTGAGCTCTGGCGCCCCATCTCCTGCTGGTCAACGGTTTGTCCACCGATTTTGCGCGGCAATTCGCTCTCGGATCGAAGTCGTTTGTTGATGGTGGGTGGGCGACCGCAGCCACGATGGCCTTCTATTGCATTCCATTGACCAATCCGGAATAAACCCCTGAAAATTTTGCGAGCCGCCGCGAGCCCCGACATCTTCTGTCAAGATTCAAGCGTGTAGATGCGGGGTGTCGGCCACGTGGGGCCGGCTGCAAGGACTGTGCTCTATGCGGACTGCCGACGATCGGCGCGAGCGGTTGGCGAAATTCATCGATTTAGCCAAGGTCTACCGGGGTTGGTCGCGCGGTGAAGTCGCCCGCGCGCTGGGCCGTGATCCCGGCAAGCTTCTGCCGCAGAGCGGAAATCCAAAATTGGACCTTGTCGTCGGCCTTGCCGACGCGCTGGACTGGACCGTGGGCGACATCGTCGAGGGGGTCTGGACCGCGGATGACGCGGGCGCGCTGGGGAGCGATTTTCCCGAGCTGGACTCGAAAGCTCTCGCGGCGCATCGCGCCGGCGACTACCGCCTGATGTCCTGCGTGGCGCGGCAGATGATCGCGATCGCCAAGACTCCGGGCGAGCGTGCGCTGGCCTGCAATCGGCTGGCCGGCGCCCACGACGGACTCGGCCAGTACACCCGCAGCGTCCCCTGCCTGCAGTCGGCCCTCTCGGAGCAGGGCATCGCCGCAGGCCTGCGACTCATGCTGACGGTCAACCTGGCCAACGCCCACTACGCGGTGTGGAATCTCACCGAGAGCCGCGCCGCGGCGCGCGAGGTCATCGAGATGCTCGACGGGAGCGCCCTGACCGAGCGGCGCGAGCGCGTCTGCCACGCCTTTGCGCACTACGTCCGCGGCAACAGCTTTCGCCGGCTGATCCGCGTCGAGGAGGACCTTGCCTGCGCCCACGCCAAGCGCGCCCGCGCCGATCTCTCGCAAGCACTCAAGGAGTACGAGGATCTCGCCGACACCTTCGGCGACGATCGCTACGCCGCCATCGCCAACACCTGCCGCGGCGGGCTGCTCGAAGTGGAGGCGGTGCTTGGCGATCTCTCGCCGCGCGACGCGATCGAGCGCCTGATGGTGGCGCTGGACCGCGTCGTCGACGTGCAGGCGCATCCCCCGGGCGACTGGCTCGAAAGCTGGGGGTGGTGGTGCATCTTCGGCTGCAACGTGGCGCTGCGCCACTTTGACGAGGAGGAGAACGCCCTGCGCATGGCGGTCTTCACCAACAAGGCGATGGAGATCGCGGATCGGCTGGAGAATTGGAGCCTGCGCGAGCGCGCCTTCCAGATGGACCTGGAGCGGCATCAGCGCGCTACGGATGAGCCTTGGGTTCTGGATGACGAGGAAGTGCGGATTCTGGCGGGCACCATGGGGCGCTTCCCGAACTTCCGGCCCTCCGGGTGGCGGATCCTGCAGGAAGCCCGCTTCGTCGATGCGGAAGGAGGCGCCCGATGGCTCGGAGCCTGAACATCCCACCGCACGTACCGAAGCGCGCTCGCATTTTTCTGCTCGCGTTCCTCTGCGCCGCCGGCGCCGTCGCCGGCAGCGTGGCGACCCGGCCTTCGGGCGCGGCGTCATCGATCAATAGCATCGGCACCCACGCGGCCACCGGACTGCCCTGGTGGAAGAAGACGCTTTCGCACACCGTCCAGGAGGAGTGGGCTTTCGCCCAGATGATGGAGCAGCAGTATGGGCCGCGCTGGAGGACGGCGCTCCCGGACAAGGTGGTGCTGAAGCTCTATCAGGAATTCTGCGCCGAATTGCCGCACCCCTGACGTGTCCGCGGACTCCTCCGAGGCGTGGTGTGATTTCCGCAAGGATCCCTCGCGAAGCCCCGCGTTTCCCGCCGGAGGTGGTTTCAGTAGCATCGTCCCATGGCAGCAGGATTGCTACTGGTTCTCAGCGGTCCCTCGGGCGTGGGCAAGACCACCATCGCCCATGAATTGCTGCGGCGCTTCGGCGGCCACTTCAGCGTCAGCGCCACCACGCGATCGCCCGCCAACGACGAGAAGGACGGCGTGGACTACTCCTTCGTCACACCGGAAACTTTTCAGCGCATGATCGACCAGAAGCTCTTCATCGAGTTCGCCCAGGTCTTCGGCCGAAGCTGGTACGGCACGCCGAAGCAACCTGTCGACCAGGCACTGGCCCGCGGAGAACTGGTTGTGCTCGACATCGACGTGCAGGGCGCCGAAATGGTGCACAGCCTCTATCCCGACATGCTCGGCATCTTCATTCTGCCGCCCACCGAGGATTCGCTGCTGGTGCGCCTGCGGCAGCGCGGCCGCGAGGATGAGTCCGCGATCCAGCGGCGCTTCCGCGAGTCCACCAAGGAGATGCAGCGAGCCCGCGACAACGGCATCTACAACGCCTTCGTGATCAACGACGACCTGGCCGCCGCGACCGAGGAAGTTGCCGGACTGGTCGCCGCCCGCCTGATGGTGCCCGCGAGCGGTCGCAAGGCATAAGTCCCGCCCGCAAAAGTGGGCATAATGCGGCCTCAATGAACTCCTCCTCCTGGGCTCTCTCCGGACTTTTCATCGCCATCGCGGTCGCGGCGTTCGTCGTGCTCGTGGTCATCGTGATCCTCTACAACGGGCTGGCGGTGCGGCGCGTGCGCATGGCCAACGCCTTCAGCCAGATCGACGTGCAATTGCGCCGACGCTCCGACCTGATTCCAAATCTGATCGAGACCGTGAAGGGCTACATGCAGCATGAGCGCGGGACGCTTGAAGCCGTCATCAAGGCCCGCGGCGAAGTGGATGCCGCGTCGGGCAACGTCGCGGCGGGCAATCTGGGCGCGATCGGCGCCTTGTCGACCGCCTCGGCGGCGCTGGGCAGCGCGCTGGGCGGACTCTTCGCCCGCGTCGAGGCCTACCCCGACCTCAAGGCCAACGCGCAGTTCCTCTCGCTGCAGGAGCAACTGGTCTCCACCGAGAATCGCGTCGCTTTCGCGCGGCAGGCCTTCAACGACTCGGTGATGCGCTACAACGAGGCGGTGGTCACCTTTCCGGGCAATCTGATCGCCGGCGTCTTTCGCTTCCAGCGCGCCGAGCAGTGGACGACCACGGAGGAATCCCGGGCGCTGCCCACCGTGCGCGTTTCCGGCTGAGATCGATCCATGAACTTTGTCGGGAGCAAGCCGTGAATTCTGTCGAAACCGTTTCATGAATTTCTTTGAGCAACAGGATCGGGCCCGTCGGCGCACCGTGTGGCTGGTGCTGCTCTTTCTGCTGGCGATTCTGTGCGTCGCCATCAGTTTCTACGGACTCGCCCTGATGGCGGTCGCCGCCAAGCACCCCGACCCCAAGGCGACCGGCGCCGCGGTCTGGTGGAAGCCGGAACTTTTCCTCCAGGTTTTCGGCGGCACCTGTCTGATCATTTTTCTCGGCGCGGGATCGCAGCGCATCCGGCTCGGTGGCACGGGGAAGTCCGTCGCCGAGGCGCTGGGCGGCCAGCCGCTGCAGGGCTCGACGGTCGATCCCGACGAGCAGAAGCTGCGCGACGTCGTGAGCGAGATGGCAATCGCCAGCGGCATGCCCGTGCCTCCCATCTATCTCCTGGAGGAAGAGGGCATCAACGCCTTTGCGGCAGGCAACAATCCGCAGACCGCGATCCTGGGATTCACGCGCGGCGCCGTCGCGAGATTGAACCGCGACGAGCTGCAGGGAGTGGCCGGCCACGAGTTCAGCCATGTTGCCCACCGCGACACCCTGATCAACATGCGGCTCTCCTGCGCCGTGGCGGGCGTGATGCTGATCGCCCTGATCGGCCGCGTCATGCTGCAGGTGGCCGGGCGCGTCGCGACTTCCCCCGTCGTCTCCAGGGGAAAGAATGACAAGGGCGGTGCGGCGGCCGGATTCCTCGCGATCGGACTCGCACTGCTGGTCGTCGGCGGCATCGGCGCCTTCTTCGGACGCATCCTGCAGGCCGCGGTCAGCCGCCAGCGCGAGTTCCTCGCCGACGCCTCCGCGGTGCAGTATTCGCGGAACCCCGCGGGCATCGCCGCGGCGCTGAGGAAAATAGGCTCGCTCCCCTTCGCGCCGATCAAGGCGACCAGCGCCTCCGGACTGAACCACTTCTTCTTCTCCAAGTCGATTCATTCCTGGCTCTCCTCCCATCCGCCGCTGGCGGAGCGCATCCGGCGGATCGAGCAGACGGGTTTCGTCGACGAAATCTCCGGCGCGCGATCGCAGCCCTCGCCGATCGCTTCGGCGGCCCAGACCGCCACGGCGCAGAGCGCGTCGCTTGTCGGAGGAAGCGCCGTCACCATCGCGAGAATCCACGACGCCGTCGCCGCCAGCGCCATTCCCAAGGAATCGCTTGACCGGGCCCGCACATTGATGGGGCAGATTCCCGCCGGCCTGCGCGATGCGGCCCGCGAACCGCTCGATGTCCAGGCGGTGCTTCTGCTGCTGGTCACCGGTTCCGCCGCACGCTCGAAAATTCGATCGCTGGTGCAGAAGCAGCTCGGCGATCCCATGGCCGAGTGCTGGGACCGGATCGCGCCGCTGATGGCCAATCTTCCCGACGAGATCCGCCTCGTCGTGCTGGATCTCTGCGTGCCCACGCTGACGCACCTCTCCAAGCAGCAGTATCTGGCCTTTCGCGCGGCGCTCACCGAAGCGATTCGCTCCGACGGCCAGATCGACCTCTTCGAGTGGATGCTGCAGGCCGTGCTCACCCGCAGGATCGAGACTCGATTCGGCGCCCTCCCCTCAAGGCCGGGGCGCTACTCGCTGGCGAATTGTTCCAAGGAAATACGGATCGCGCTGGGCACGCTGGCCAACGCCGGTGGCGCCGCACAGGCGCCGCAGGCCTTCGCCCGCGGCATCGCCGAGTGCGATCTGGAGGGAATGTCGTTTCCGAATGCCTCCGAGTGCACGCTCGATGCGCTGCATCTTTCACTTGAGCGGCTGGACGAAGTCGCGCCGCACGACCGCGAAATGCTCGCCCGGGCCTTGATCTCCACCGCCACCTCCGATGGCACGTTCACCACGCAGGAACTGCTCCTGCTGCGGGCCTTCTCGGCGCGGCTGGATGTGCCCCTGCCGATGCTCTCGCCGTAAGATGCCGCCGTGATGCGCCGCACACTTCTCGCGACAACGATGTTCCTGCTGCTGGTCGCCTGCGCCTCGGCGCGGCCCAAGCCGGTCGAGGCTGTCGAGGGCCGCATGCCCCAGCTTGTGGGCCGCTGGATCTTCTCTCCCGGCGACAGCACGCTGTCGCACGATTCCAAGGCCGCCGAGGGCGAGGAGGCGATCGAGAGCCCGATCGGCGCCACGCTCTCTCTGGGCGAGGGTGGAGTCATGACGGCCCGCGCCGGCGAATTCGTGCGCCGCGGCACCTGGAAAATTGTCAATGGCATGCTCCGGATGATCATCGATCCCCCGCCGGAGCGGCGCGAATTGTCGATGACTCCGCTGGTCGAGGTCGACCGGCTCACGCTGACGGGCTCCGACGGCGCCATCCTGGTCTATCAGCGCGATCCCTTTGTGGCGATTCCAGGCGCCGCAATGCCTGCAGCCACAGTTCCCGCTGCCGCCGCGACTCCGCACGCCAAATGAAAGACCGATTCGAACATGCGAATTGATCCCCGTCCGCAGATCTGGGTCATTCGACACGCCGAGACGGAATGGAGCCTCAACGGCCGGCACACCGGGCGCACCGACATTCCGCTGACCGCGCGCGGCGACGAGGCGGCGCGAGAGTTGAAACCCTGGATCGACAAGGTTGCGTTTGGAACCGTCCTGTCCAGTCCGCGCGCCCGCGCCCTGCGCACCGCCGATCTCTGCGGGCTGGGCAAGCAGGTTGCGATCGAACCTCTGCTGGCCGAGTGGGACTATGGCGACTTCGAGGGATGGACCTCGCTGGAGATCGCCGCCAAGAATCCCGGCTGGGATCTCTGGCACAATGGCTGCCCCGGCGGCGAGCAGCTGTCCGATGTTCATGATCGCGCCGAACAATTGCTGGATCGCTGCAGGGACATGACGGGAAACATCGCCCTCTTCACCCACGGCCACTTCGCGCGGGTGCTCATCGCCACCTGGCTTGAATTGCCCGTCACCCGCGGCCGCAGCTTCGCCATCCGCGCCGGCAGCGTGAACGTGCTCGGCTGGGAGCACATCAACAAAGTCATCTGGAGCATGGGCGCCGTTCCCTCGGGACCGGGAGTCGGGCGATGAGTCCGGATGCGCGAGATCCGCTGCGGCTGGAGTATTCGAATGGCGGCGTTGTGGGGGCTTCGGATAATTCCGTGGCCGCGATCACCCTGAATGATCCCGACCGACACAACGCGCTGGGTCGCTCCATGTTCGACGCGCTCGAGCGGGCATTGGCGGATGTCCAGAGGAATTGCGGAATGACTCTGGGCGATCTCGCCGCAAATCCGGATTTTTCCGCGGACGCGCCGACGCGCGTCGTGGTGCTCTGCGCCAAGGGTCTTTCCTTCTGCTCCGGATTCGACCTTCGCACCGTGGCAAACGACGCGGATCCCGCCCAACCCGTGCTGGCGGACTTTCTGAGCAGGCTCAATCGCTGCATTGAAACCTTGTCCCAGCTTCCCGCAATCACCATCGCCGCTGTCCAGGGCGTGGCGCTGGCGGGCGGCTGCGCATTGGTTTCCGCCTGCGATTTCGTCATCGCCACACCGAACGCTCAATTCGGATATCCGACTCATGCCATCGGCCTGTCGCCGGCCGTCAGCGGCCCGACGCTCGCCTCGCGCGTGGGTCTTGGCCCGGCGCGCCGACTGATGCTGGGCGGACAGCTGGTCGACGGCACGCGGGCTTTCGAGATTGGACTCGCTTCCCAGTTGGTCGCGACCACGCTCGAAAAGGAAACCGAGGCGCTCACGGGTGCGCTTCTCAGCAAGGGGCCACACGCGCTTCGGGCGACCAAGTGGTGGCTGCGGCAACTCGATCCCCTGGTTCAAAAATCGCATCGGGCCAACTCACTGGCGGCGAGCCTTTCCGGAGTTGGTGGAAGCGAGAGCATCGATCGCGTTGCCGCCATCTGGAAGAAGCGCGCGTCGGACGCGTAGCAGATCGCCCCGGGCATTCGCTACTCTTTCACGCATGGGCGAGCTGGTCAAGAGCAACTTCACTGCGGGCGCGGGCATTGTTGAGCTCACCCTGAATCGCCCCGACGCCCGCAACGCGCTGAGCTTTGAACTGGTCCAGGAGCTCGAGGCCGCCGTCGCTGCGGTCGCCTCCAATGCCGCGGCGCGAGTTCTCATTCTGCGCGGCGAGGGAAAGTCATTCTGCGCCGGCATGGATCTGCGCGGCGTGCTTGACGACGCCAAGAAGATGGGCCTGATGCTGCATGGGCTGGCCCGCATCGAGCTCGCACTTCGCAAGCTTTCCATTCCGGTGATCGCAGCCGTGCAAGGCGCGGCGATCGGTGGTGGATGCGGTCTGGTGGTCGCCGCTGATTTCGCCATCACGCACGCGGAGGCGAAGCTGGGCTACCCCGAGGTCGGTTTGGGCGTCTGCCCCGCGGTGGTCGCACCCTTCCTGATCTCGAAGATCGGCGCCGGCCGCGCCCGCGCGATGCTGCTCGCGGGCGGCCTGATCAACGGCACCGAAGCGGTGCGCATCGGACTGGCAACCCATCTGGCCCCGACTGATCAGATTGACGCAACGGCGCGCGAGCTTGCAACCAAGCTGGCCGGCGGTGGACCCAAAGCGATGGGCGCGACCAAGCGCAGCCTGCACGAGCTCGACGAATTGCTCAACGACACCGTCCTCTCCAAGGCCGCGGAACTTTCCGCCAGCCTCATCGCCGGACGCGAGGCCCAGGAGCGGCTGCGCGCCCGATTCGCCCCCGCCCCGAAGTGAACCATGGATCAGACTCCGCTTCCCGTTGAAATTCGTCCGGACCAGATTGCCGTGCTGTCGCTCATTCCCAATCCCGCGAAGCCGCGCGGCGGCGTGGTGGTGCTCGACCGCTGGCTGATCGATGCGCTGGACCACTCACTGCAGAGCCTGGCCAAGCAACCGCTGCGCGGACTGGTCCTTCGCAGCGCCAGCGATCGCGTCTTCGTCGCCGGCGCGGACCTCGCGGAAATCGACGCCCTCAACGACGCCGACCTCGACGGCTATCTGCGGGCGGGTTCGGTGGCCTTCGGCCGGATCAACAAGCTACCCTTCGCCAGCGCCGCTCTCATTCACAAGGCGGCCCTTGGCGGCGGTCTCGAGCTGGCCATGCATTGCGACGCGCTGGTCGGCGCGACTCCCGCGGCCGGCGAAAAAAGCTGGAAGGTCGGGCTGCCCGAATGCGGTCTGGGCATTTGTCCGGGCTGGGGCGGCACGATGATGCTCGCGGCCCGCATCGACGCCGCGAAGGCGATCCCGGCCACCTGTGCCGGCGCGCCCTTCGATGCCGCGGACATTCCCCCCGGCCTTTTCGCTGCGCACTATGCGGCGAATGAAAATGGAGTCGAAGCCGCCGCATCCTGGATCCGCGCCCATCCGCGAACAACGCCCCGCGCCACGCCGATCTCCGTCGCCGATCCCGCGCTGCGCGACCGCGCTAGCGCCGCGCTGCAAAGCGTCGCAAATGATCTTCCCAAGACCGCCGCCTCCCGCGCCGTGGTCGACTCCATCGAGGCAGGAATCCATGGCGGCTTCGACGCCGGCGTGGCGCGCGAGCAGAAGCACTTGATTGCGTTGCGGCATACTCCCGAGGCCCGCGCCAAGCTCGAAGCCTTTTTGAAGCGATAAGCGCTGCCGCCTCCGCCGGCTGCATGCATATTTATGAATTCCTTGCATTACGCGCACATTCCGGGGTTGATCCCCCACTCCGACGCGTGTTGAATAGGCTTCCCGCCGCCGCACCATTCCAGGAGATCGATCATGACCGCCACCAATCTTGCCAAAGACCTGAAGAACCTCTCCGAGAAGGATCGCAAGCAGATCGAGCAGGCGCAGGAAATGATCGGGCCCGATCCCACCAAGATGGGGCTGGTCAAGAACTATTTCTGGGGAAATTTCCGCGAGAGCGTCGCCTTCCCCTACCCCGAGAGCTCCGCCGAGGAGACCGCCCGCTGCGACCAGCTGCTGGCGGCGCTTGAGCAATACCTCAAGAGCGAGCATCCCGCGATCGAGATCGACCAGAAGCAGGAGATCCCGGAGTGGGTGGTGCGCAAACTCTTCGAGCTCGGCGCGCTGGGCATGACCATCCCCAAGAACCACGGCGGCGGTGGCTTCGGCATCACCAGCTACAACCGCTCGCTCGAGCTCATTGGCCGCTACTGCGGCAGCACGGCCGTCATGGTCAGCGCCCACCAGAGCATCGGCTGCAAGGCGCTCATGCTCTTCGGCAACGAGAAGCAGAAGGCCACCTTCCTGCCGCGCATGGCCAAGGACACCCTCTCGGCGTTCTGCCTGAGCGAGCCCAACGTCGGCTGCGACGCGGGCGGCCAGGAGACGCACTGCGAGATCAGCCCCTGCGGAAACTTCTACATCCTCAACGGCGAAAAGAAGTGGGCCACCAGCGCCGCCCTCGCCGGCTTCTTCACCGTGATGACCAAGCAGCGCATCAAGGACCCGAAGTCTGGAAAAGAAAAAGACGCGGTGACCGCCCTCATCTGCACCCCCGACATGGATGGCGTGGAGATCTTCAGCCGCAACCGCTCCAAGTGCGGCATCCGCGGCACCTGGCAGGCCCGCATCCGATTCACCAACGTCAAGGTTCCCAAGGAGAATCTGCTCCACAAGGAGGGCGGCGGCCTGAAGGTGGCGCTCTCCTGCCTGAACTACGGCCGCTGCACGCTCAGTGCCGGCATGCTCGGCGGCGCCGCTTACTCCTACGAGCAGGCCTGCAAGTGGGCGAAGTACCGCTACCAGTTCGACCGGCCCATCGGTGAATTCGACCTGATCCAGGAAAAGATCGCCCGCATGGGCGCGCGGCTCTACGCCATGGATGCGATCCTCTACATGACCACCGGATTCCTGGACCGCCACGACGAGGACATCATGCTGGAGACCGCGATGTGCAAGGTCTTCTGCAGCGAGATGGGCTTCCGCATCGTCGACGACACCATGCAGATCATGGGCGGCGAGAGCTACATCAGCGAGAACGGCGTGGAGCGCATCTGGCGCGACTCGCGCATCAACATCATCGTGGAAGGCGCCAACGAGGTCATGCACAGCTTCATCTTCGCCTACGGCTCGAAGCAGTTGGGCGAGTGGATGCTCTCCGTCCGCTCCAACCCCTTCAAGGCGATCGGCAGCGCCATGAAGATCGGCAGCGAGGTCTATCTTGGCGTCCGCGGCGGCCTTCCCAAGATCGAGAAGCTGCACCCGCGCCTGCGCCGCTTCGGCTACGCCGTCATGCAGCGCATCCGCGAGCATGGCCACCAGGTCAAGCTGGCCTTCAAGGAGCACGAGGAGAAGCTGGTCTCCAACCAGACCGTGCAGATGCGCCTCTCCATGTGCGCTCTGTGGATCCACGCCATGGTCTGCTCGCTCAGCAAGCTCGACCGCGCCCTGCGCCACGGCCTGGAGGGCGAGGCGCTGCAGCACGACCTGGCCATGGTTGAGCATCTGGTGGCGATGGCGGAGCTGGAGATCGACGCGGAAATCCGCGCCCTGCACCACAACACCGACCAGACCATGAAGCGGGCGGCCGCGGCGGCGATGAAGCGCTCCGATCTGCTGCCCAACGGCGCCTACTCCATCCCCGAGCGCACGCTTGACCTGAAGGCACGCGGCACCGGACAGAAATTCAACCAGACCCACATCCCGCAGTTCGGCTCGGGAAGCACTTTCAAGGGCCAGAAGATCGGCTCGTAAGATCGCGGCGGCATTGTTGTCTCACCACCCCACACAGAGGAATCGCTCATGAAACTTTTCGAAATGCTCGAGGCTCACGGACACGAACGGCTGACCTTCCACCACGATCCGGCCACGGGCCTCCGCGCCATCATCGCGATCCACAGCACCGTGCTGGGCAACGCCCTGGGCGGGACGCGCCGCTGGGCCTACGCCGACGAGGCTGAGGCGATCCGCGACGTGCTGCGCCTCTCCGAGGGCATGACCTACAAGTCCGCCGCCGCCGACCTGCCGATGGGCGGCGCCAAGAGCGTGATCCTGGCCAAGCCGGGGCAGACCGCGACTCGGGCCGAGGGGCTCGCCATGGGCCGCTTCGTCGACACCATGAACGGCACCTACATCGCCGCTGAAGATGTCGGCGTGACGCCGCAGTTCTGCGACTGGATGGCCGAGGAGAGCCAGCATGTGATGGGCGGCGAGACCGTCAGCCACGGCGGAGACCCGAGTCCCTACACGGCGCAGGGCTGCTTCAACGCGATGAAGGCCTGCCTCAAGCACCTGGGCCGCAAGGTCGATTTCGCCGGCCTGACCGTCGGCGTGCAGGGTGTCGGCGCCACCGGCTACCGCGTGGCCAAGCTCTGCAAGGAAGCCGGCGCCAAGGTCATCGCCAGCGATGTCAATCGCGGCGCGCTGGAGAAGGCCGTCAAGGAGTTGGGCATCTCCGCCGTCGGCGAGAGCGAAAACATCTTCAACACCAAGGTGGACATCCTCGCCCCCTGCGCCCTGGGCGGCGTGCTGGATGACCGCACCATCACGCACCTGAAGTGTGAAATGGTCTGCGGCACCGCCAACAACCAGTTGCTCCACGCGATCGACGATGGCGCCCGCCTGAAGAAGTGCGGCATCCTCTACGGGCCGGACTTTGTGGTGAACGCGGGCGGCCTGATCCGCCTGGCCGGCCTCTACCTCGGCATGACCGAATCGCAGATCAACCAGAAGATCGAGCAGATCGAGCACACCACGACCTCCGTGTTCAAGGAGGCCGCCCACGCCCACAGCACCCACGAGGCCGCCGTCTCCTACGCCAAGCGCCGCATCGAGCAGGGACGCAAGACTCCCACGACACCCAAGCGGGTCGCCACCACCGCATGAGGAACGCAGCGACGCCCGGTACACTTTTCACCTAAGCCGCGGTTGCCTTCGCAACACGCCGCCCGTCTCGAGGACATCGCCATGCCGATCAAGAGTGCTTTCACCACCTCCATTGACCACGTCTCCATCCTCGACGCCGAGGCCCGCTTCGACGAGAAGCTCGGCGCGGGCCTGATCCCCGACGCGGACCTGGTCAAGCTCTACGAGCACATGTGCATCTGCCGCCAACTGGACGAGGTGGCCTTTAAGCTGCAGCGCTCCGGCCGCATGGGCACCTTCCCGCAGAACATGGGCCAGGAGGCCACCAGCATGGGCGCGGCCTACGCGCTGGAGAAGACTGACTGGCTGGTGCCCTGCTACCGCGAGAACGCCGGATTGATCTGGCGCGGCATGCCGATGGAAATGATTTTGCTGCACTGGATGGGCGACGAGCGCGGCAACGCAATTCCGCGCGAACTGCACTGCATGCCGCTGGCGATCCCGATCGGGACGCAGATGCTGCACGCCACCGGCCTGGCCTGGGCCGCCAAGTATCGCGGCGAGAAGCGCCTGGCCTGCACCTTCTTCGGCGACGGTGCAACGAGCGAAGGCGACTTCCACGAGGCGATGAACTTCGCGGCCAACCTGGACATTCCGGTGATCTTCTTCTGCCAAAACAACTTCTGGGCGATCAGTGTGCCGGGCAAGATTCAGTGCTCCGCCCCCACCATCGCTCAGCGCGCGGTCGCCTACGGCATGGACACCATCCAGTGCGACGGCAACGACATCTTCGCGGTGGTGCACTGCGTGCGCCAGGCCGCCAAGCTCGCCCGCGAGAAGGGCCGCCCCTTCTTCATCGAGGCAGTCACCTACCGCCTTGGCGATCACACCACCGCCGACGACGCCCGCCGCTACCGCGAGCAGGCCGAAGTGGATTCCTGGAAGGCGCGCGACCCGATCATCCGCATCCGCAAGTTCCTGACCGCGAAGAAGCTGTGGGACGATGCGAAGGAAGCGGCGCTCGCCGAGCGCGCCGAGCGCGAAGTCGCCGCCGCGGTCGAGCGCGCCGAGGGCATCGCCGCCCCCAATCGCACCGACTTCTTCAACCACATGTACGCGACCATCCCGCCCGACCTGGCCCTGCAGCGCGACACCGCGCAGACCCACGGCATCGGACAGGATCCATCCCAAATCGAAGGCGCGGTCATCGAGCTGCCCGCCAAGTCCGCTCACTAAGAGGCAACACAATGGCAAATCTCACACTGGTGCAGGCAATCAACTTGGCGCTCATCCAGGAAATGGAGCGCGACGACCGCGTGCTGATCCTCGGCGAGGATGTCGGCCCCAACGGCGGCGTCTTCCGCGTCACCGAGGGTCTGCACAAGCGCTTCGGCTCCAAGCGCGTGGTCGACACGCCGCTGGCCGAGAGCGGCATCATCGGCACCAGCATCGGCCTGGCCATCGCGGGCCTGCGCCCGATTCCGGAGATTCAGTTCGAGGGATTCCTGGGCCCCGCCTACGACCAGATCTGCAGCCACGCGGCCCGCATGCGCACCCGCACGCGCGGGGCGATGACCATTCCGCTGACGGTGCGCGTGCCGGTGGGCGGCGGCATCCACGCGCCGGAGCTCCACTCCGACAGCCCGGAGAGCATCTACATCCACCAGCCCGGCCTGAAGGTGGTCATGCCCAGCAGCCCCTATGACGCGAAGGGCCTGCTGATTTCCGCGATCCGCGATCCCGATCCCGTCATGTTCTTCGAGCCCAAGCGCATCTACCGCGCCTTCCGCGAGGAGGTGCCCGAGGACGAGTACACCCTGCCGCTGGGCAAGGCCCGCGTGGTCTGCGAGGGCGACGCGATGACGGTCGTGAGCTGGGGCTCCAGCGTGGTGCAGTGCATGCAGGCCATCGAGCGCAGCGGCCGGTCGATCGAACTGATTGATCTGCGCACTCTCTATCCCTTCGACATGGATGCGGTGGAGGCCAGCGTGAAGAAGACGGGCCGCTGCGTGATCGTGCATGAGGCCCCCAAGACCTGTGGCTTCGGCGCCGAAATCGCGGCCCGGATCATGGAGCGATGCTTCCTCTATCTGGAGTCCCCGGTGCAGCGCGTCGCCGGCTTCGACACCATCATGCCCTACTACAAGCTTGAGCTCGACTACATGCCCGACGCCGACCGCATCGCGCGGGCGATCGAAGAGACCGCCGCGTACTAATTGGAGAACTTCACATGGCTGGCGTAAAGCAACCCGACGACAAGAGTCACTTCATCCTTCCCGATCTGGGCGAGGGTGTCCACGAGGCCGAGCTGATCAAGTGGCGCGTGGCTGTCGGCGACACGGTGAAGGAACACCAGACCATGGCGGAGATGGAGACCGACAAGGCGCTGGTCGAAGTGCCCAGCCCGTGGGCCGGCGTGATCGGCGAGCTCTGCGGCAAGGCGGGCGACACCATCCTGGTCGGGAGCGTGCTGGTTCGCTATGCCAAGAGCGGGGCCTCTCCCGCCGGCACGGACCGGGTGGTTGCCGCGACCGCCGCCACGGCGGCCAAGAATCACACGGTGCCCGCGCCTGTCGCCCCGGTTTCGAACAATGAAGATGCCGGAACCGTGGTCGGAAACGTGAGCGGTTCGCTGGGCGTTCCCAGCCGATTCGCCCGCCAACCCGAACATGAAAGCGTTTCATCGGGGGCCTCGCGCTCCCTCGCCACTCCCGCGGTGCGCCGGATCGCCCGCGAACTGGGCGTCAACATCCAGCAGGTCCGCGGAACGGGCCGCGGCGGGCGCGTCACGGCGAGCGATATCCAGGCGGTGAGCAGCGGCGCCGCCGACGTCGCCCGCGAAACCACGGCCTCGCGCGTCACGGTGGCCCAGCCCATTGCGCGCTCCGCCCCAAGCGAATCGCCAGTGACCACCACCGCGATGGCGATCAACTATCCCTCCGTCTCCCGCGAGGGGGTCAAGGAGACCATCGCCTTCCGCGGCATCCGCCGCAAGATCGCCCAAGCCCTGGACCTTTCGGTGAAGACCGCGGTGCACTTCACCGTGGTCGACAGCGCCGACATCACCAAGCTCGACCGCAAGCGCCGCGAGTACGCGGCGGCGCTGGGATCGAAGCTGAGCATGCTGCCCTTCGTCATGCTGGCGGTCTGCAAGGCGCTGCGCAAGCACCCCACGCTCAACGCCAACGTGGACGACGCCAACGAGGAGATCCTGATCAAGGATCCGATCCATCTCGGCTGCGCCGTCGACACCGATCACGGACTCATGGTGCCGGTGCTCCGCAACGCGCAGACCAAGAGCGTCGGCGAGCTGGCCACGCTGGTGAAGCAGCTCGCCCAGTCCTGCAAGGAGCGCACCGTCGCCCGCGAGGACCTGGTCGGCGGAACCTTCACGATGAGCAATGTCGGCAGCTACGGCGGCGCATTCGCGACCCCGATCATCAACTATCCGGAGGTGGCCATCCTGGCCGTGGGCCGCGCCAAGGAGCAGGTGCTGACCAAGGACGGGGCCTTCTATGCCGGACTGGTGCTGCCGCTGAGCCTTTCCTGCGACCACCGCATCGTGGATGGCGCCGAGGGCGCCCGCTTCCTGAACACGGTGCTGGGGCTGCTGGAAAATCCCGACAAGCTGCTGGCCTGACGCCGCCCGAAAATCACCGGCGGCTTCGATTCATCAATTCACGGCCATTGGTTAGACTGTGGGCATGAAGAGGTTTTTTGCGGCGGTTCTCATGATGGCGGCCTCGATCACCCCGGCCGCGCTGGCCCGTGGCGACGCTCCGCCGATGCCCGACCTGAACAATCCCTCCGGATGGCCGCTGGTCGGCTACGGCCTGGCCTTCCTGCTGGTGGGCGGCGCCGTCTACGTCAGCCTCTACACCGGCAAGCGCGAGAATCTCGACTAGAAGGAACCCATGAAGAAGAAAAGCATCAAGCCCAAGAACGCTCTCATCCTCCTCAACGCCCTGTTGCTGGCGCTGCTCGGCGCCGTGACCCTTGGCCCCGGCGCCAAGGCCCAGGCCCCCCGCTCGCGCGGCCAGTACCTGATGGTCGGCGGTCGCTATGTCCTCAACCAGGCCGGCGTGGCCTACATCCTGGACCAGTCCAACCAGGAGCTGATCTCGCTCTCATGGAACGACTCGTCGAAGAACCTCTTCGGCATCGGATACCGCAACATTCCCAAGGAAGTCGAGCAGATTCAGAAGTCCCGCTGAGTCGACAGGAGCCATCCCATGAAAAAGAAAACCAGCTCACTTCCAATCAACAACGTCGCCCTCTGGGCCAGCGCCTTTGTGCTGGGCGGACTCATCCTGACCCAGGCGGGACGCATCCAGACCGCCCAGGCAGACTCGGTCTCCACCTCAAACGGCTTCTGCATGTCCACCATCACCTGCGGAAACCAGACCGGCTCCGACACCTACGACCTGCTCTGGCTGGTCGATGACCGCAGCGAGACCCTGATGATTTTCTACGGCGACGTCTACAACAAGGTCCTCGACCTGCGGACCACCAAGAACCTCGCGGACATCTTCAAGCAAGCCCGCGGCAACTAGTTCCGCGGCTCTCGGCGTCCGCGGTCATTCGACTGGGAGAAACGCGATCATCCACTCCACGACCATTCCACACACGCCGGTCGATGCGGTGATGGCCAAGCGCCGCGCCGCCGCCTTCGCCACCCGCAGCATCAAGACTTCCGCAAAATCCTCCGGACTGCGTCTGGCGATGTCGATGCTCGACCTCACCACGCTCGAGGGGAAGGACAGTCCGGAGAAGATCCGCGCCCTCTGCGCCAAGGCGGTCCATCCGCACATCTCCAGCACGCCGCTGAAAGTTCCGGTGCCCTCGGTCGCCGCGGTGTGCGTTTATCCCACGCTCATCGCGATCGCCAAGGAGGCGCTCAGGGGACATCCGGTGAAGGTGGCCGCGGTCGCCACGGGATTTCCCAGCGGCCAGTATCCGCTGGACATCCGAATCCGCGACGTGCGCACCGCCGTCGAGGCAGGCGCCGACGAGATCGACATGGTGGTGAGCCGCGGCCTTTTCCTCGCCGGGCAGTTCGACCTGGTGCGCAAGGAGATCGTCGAGACGAAAGCAGCCTGCGGCCCAGCGCACCTGAAAATCATTTTGGAAACGGGCGAGCTCGAGACGCTGGACAATGTCCGCCGCGCCAGCGACCTGGCCATCGACGCCATCTTGGGTCAGCCCGGGAAAAAAATCACCGACGGCGAAGTCTTCATCAAGACCAGCACCGGCAAGGTGCAACCCGCGGCCACCATGCCCGTCACTCTGGTCATGCTCGAAGCCATCCGCGACACGCATTCGCGCGGCGGCCCGCGAATCGGCATGAAGCCCGCCGGCGGCATCCGCACCGCCAAGCAGGCGCTGCACTATCTGGTGATGGTGAAGGAGACGCTCGGCGACGAGTGGCTCACGCCTGACCTCTTCCGCTTTGGCGCAAGCTCGCTGGCCAATGATCTGCTGCGGCAGATCCTGAAGCTTGAGACGGGGCGCTACGCCTCGGCGTGGGATCTGGGCGAGTAGGCGGCTAGGGTGCCGCGTGCATCGCCCACAGGATGCCGCCCAGGACATGGTTGCGGAACTCCGGCTGGGCGAACAGCTCCTTGGTGTGCCCCATCGCGGTGTACCAGGCGCGGCCCCCCTCGAACTCATGCATCCACGCGATCGGATGGTCCCCATTCATGGTGACAACCCCGAGATCGCCATCGTCGACGGTCAACAGAACGTGGACCTTGTGTCTCGGGTTGGATTGAAAGCGATACCACTCATCCATCGACTTCCATGAATCGGGAAAGTGCGCCGTGCTGATGTGCGTCGAGTCCTCGCGATGCACGGTCGCGGCAATGACTTCGGTGTGATCCTTGAACCAGGCACCGACCAGCTCGCCATACCAGGGCCAACCATATTCCGTGTCCGCCGCGGCGTGAATGCCCACGAATCCCCCACCCGCGTGGATGTATTGCTCGAAGGCCTTCTGCTGATCTTCGTTGAGCACGTCGCCTGTGGTGCTCAGGAAAACCACGGCTGGAAATCGCCTGAGGTTGTCCGCAGTGAAGGCGCCGGCGTCCTCGGTGTGCTCGACCGTGAATTTCCCGGAACCAATTTCGCGCAACGCTTGCACGCCCTCGGAAATGTTCTTGTGCCGGAAGGCCGTGGTCTTGGTGAAGACCAGGATGGGCGCGGGCTGGGACGCACAGCCGCCGAGCATCAGCACGATCGCCGCCAGCGTTGCCCCGATCCGGATGCCGCGCCAAAATTTTTCGCGTCGGATGGCAGCGTTTCTCGGCATGGGGCGAGTATGCACCGATTCGCGCTTGAATTCCATCGCGGATCGGGGCTACGCTGCTGCTCTGTGACTCCCCCGGAAACTGCCGTCGATCGCGCTCTTGCGAGGCATCCCAAGCCCCTCGGCGGCGACACTGCGCGAAATCTTCCGGCCCCCAATTTCAGCCTTTCGCAGCTCATCCTGAACAATGGCGATGAGGCGCGGCAGAGCCTGCTCATCGGCAAGAAACCCGACTGGCTCCGCGCCCGCGTGCCCGGCGGCGAGGGGTATCACCGGCTCAAGTCCATCCTGGACGAACACAAGCTGCACACGGTTTGCCAGGAGGCGAGCTGCCCCAACATGGGCGAATGCTGGAGCCGCGGCTCGGCGACGATCATGATCCTGGGCGACACCTGCACGCGAAGCTGCGGCTTCTGCAATGTAAAGACCGGCCGTCCTGCCGAGCTGGATCTGGATGAGCCGCGCCGCGTCGCGGAAAGTTTGCGCCTGATGGACCTGAAGCATGTCGTGATCACCAGCGTGAACCGCGACGAGCTGCCGGACGGCGGCGCTGAAGTGTGGGCCGAGACCATCCGACAGACCCGCGCCGCCTGTCCCGGCATGAGCATCGAGGTGCTGGTCGGAGACTTCTGCGGCGACGAAAAGGCGATTCAGACCGTGTGCGACGCGCGGCCGCGGATCATCAGCCACAACATGGAGACGGTCCGGCGCATGCACTCCGCGGTGCGGCCGCAGGCCCGCTACGAGCGCTCGCTGGCAGTGCTGCGGCAGTTCAAGGCGAGCGGGCTGCTGACCAAGACCGGCATCATGGCCGGCATCGGCGAGCGCGACGACGAGGTGCTGGAGCTCATGGACGATGTGCGCCGCGAATCGCAGGCGGACATCCTGACCATCGGCCAGTATCTGCAACCCACGCGCAACCACCTGCCGATCGACCGCTGGGTCCGTCCCGAGCAGTTCGCCGAGTTCAAGAGTCAGGCTCTCGCCCGCGGATTCCGGATCTGCGAGAGCGGGCCGCTGGTCCGCAGCAGCTACCGCGCCGACGAGCAGGCGGCCCTGATCACCGATCGCTGAAACTGGAATGATCGGTCACGGCGCGGGCGGCATCATGCGCCCGATCACCACGGGCTTGAGCGGAAATTCCTCAAGGCATTGGCGCAGATCTCGCAGCGTCAGCTTCTCGATGCGCTCCATCTCCTGCTCGATCGGAATCGGCGGCAGGCTGTAGGCCCACTGCGAGCCCAGCCGGTGCATGCGACCGGCGGGGCGCTCTCCGGCCAGGGCGATTCCCGTGGCAATGCGGGCCCGCGCCCGATCCAGCTCCTCCTGCTTGAGTGTCGGGCCAAGCTTGTTCATTTCGATGTGCAATCGCTTCTCGACTTCCGGCACATTCTCGCTCTGACACGCCGCGAAGACCAGATACTCGCCGAGTCCGTCGCGCCCTTCATAGGAGCAGGAGGCCTCTTCGGCAAGACCGGTCTCCACCACGCTCCAGTAGAACTTGCTGCCCTCGCGGTCGCCGACGATCTGGCTGATCAGACTGCTGGCGTAGCGGCGCATATCGCCCAGCGCCGGCGCCGCCATCATCATGCCCAGGTAGGCGCGGTTGGTGTTGGGCATGGTCTGGGTGAACTCGCTGGGCTTGGGCGTGAAGGGCGCATGCACCCGCCCCGGCTTGCCGCGCGGCCACGCTCCGCAAAGCCGCTCCGCCTCCTTGATGATCTTGTCGAAGTCAATCTTTCCCGCGACTGCCAGCGCCATGTTGTCGGCGGCATAGCGGTTGGCGAAATACTCGGACATGTTCGGGCGCGGCAGCGCTCCCACGGTCTCCTTGGTGCCAAGCACGCGATGGGCCAGCGGATGACCCTGGTAGTAGGTCTCCATCATCTTCTCGTAGAGGCCCATGAAGGGGTTGTCCTCGTACATGGCGATCTCCTCGAGGATGACGCCGCGCTCCTCCTCGAAATCCTCGTCGCGCAGAGCGGGCCGAAGGATGTCCGAAAGAATCTCGATCGCCGTGGGCAGATGCTCCGGCAGCACGTGGGCGTGGAAGGCCGTCATCTCGCCGCTGGTGAAGGCGTTGTGGCTCGCCCCGATCTGGTCGAAGTCGTTGTTCACGTCCAAGGCGCTGCGCCGCTGCGATCCCTTGAACATCATGTGCTCGAGGAAGTGGCTCACCCCCATGATGGCGCCGGGTTCGTCCCGGGCCCCGGTGCGCACGAAAAAACCGGCCGCGGCCGTGTGCGTGGCGGGGTCGATCTCGCCGATCACCGTCAATCCGTTGGAGAGCCTCGCCTCCCGGTACTCAAAGGTCATGGGGCCAGTCTAGTTTGTCCCGTGAGGGCCACGCTTATCGGGTGTTGGGCCGCGAAGGGAGCTTTGAATTCCTGCGGTTTCTCCGGGGTTTTTTCCACGAGGTATTTGCCGCGGGAAAGTTAAATAAGACTCTTGGCCCGTGGATTTCAAAATGGAGTCAAACCCGTCGGAGAACGCCGAGCCATTCGGCGCGTCATCCACTCTGCAAAATCGAAGGAATCAGGAGCGAGCCGCGGCCACCGGCGAGATTCTCGTCGTCTGGCACCATGAGCCGGACCAGCTCCGCGCCTACTGCACGCTGGACATCAGCGAGAAGGGCGCCAGGATTTCAACCAGCTGCTTCCTGTCGGAGGGATTGACCGGGCTCACGCTGATCCATCGCCCGACGGGAATTCGGATCGACCGGCCATCGATGGTGGCTTGGTGTCATCCAGTGCGAGATGCCGGCGGACGGCTGGAGCACTACGAAGCGGGCATCCGCTTCTTCTGACGCACAACACAATTTGATCTGATCAGCGCGTGGCCGAGCGGGAGCGGGTCGGTTTCTGCGCGCTCGCGGGCAGCTCGCCGAACACCGCGGCCATGGTCATCGGCTCCTCGCCAAGAACATTCCGCAGATGGGCGGCCAGCAGGCGGTTGGCGCGGTTGAGGCTCTCCTCGTCGCCGACCGGATCCTGGTTGACCGCCAGCGACTCGAGCGCCTGAAGCGTGCCGCGCCGGATGCGCCAGTGGCCCGCGTCGCCCATGTCGCGCAGGAATTTTCCACCTACCGGATCGAAGGCGAGGGTGGCCGCGCCGGGATCGGGATTCGTCAACTCCGGACGCCAACCCGTCTCTTCCAGCAACGACCATTGAAAGCGCAAAAGCGATGGTGTCGGAGTCGCTCCCCGCTGAAGCGAGCGCAGGAGATGCAGCGTGGTCTCATAGAGCACCGGGTGCGGATCGAAGACCGGAAGCATCCGGTGCAGCATGTCGGCCACGTACCAGCCTGAACGATTGGCCTCGAGATTGTCTCGGAGCCTTGGAAAAGTCTCGCGCACATCCCATTCCGTCAGTGTTGCCAGGTCGCTCTCGCGCTTGAGCAGGAATCCGATTTCGCCCGTCGAAAGCACATCGAAGCCGCCCGAAAATTTTCCCTTGTCGCGCTTCGCCCCCTTGGCCAGGCCGCGCAAGATTCCGCTGCCCCGGGTGAAAAGCACCACGGTCTGGCTTGTCTCAGACCAATCCCAATGTCTCAGGCAGATGGCTTCGTCGATGGTCGCGGACACGGTCAGGACTTGCCGGAGGCGCCGCTTTTTCCACCCTGCGCGTCGCGCGGAACGCGGGCCGCGGCCTCCACGCGATTGCGGCCCGACTGCTTGGCCCGGTAGAGCGCGGTGTCGGCGCACTTGAGCATGGCCTCCGGCGTGATCTCGCCCGCGATGCAGTCGGTGTCGCAGACCCCGAAGCTCGCCGTGACCACCAGATCCGGATTGCCCGGCCAGACGACGGATTCGATCGCCATCCGGAGCCGCTCCGCCACCTCGCGGCCGCGGTCGATGTTGGTGGAGGAGAGCACCAGTCCAAACTCCTCGCCGCCATAGCGGCAGGCGGTGTCGCCGGTGCGGCCGCTGGAAAGAATCTGCGCCACCTTTTCCAGCACGATGTCGCCGAAGGGATGGCCGAACTGGTCGTTGAGCCTCTTGAAGCGGTCGATGTCGCAGAGCGCCAGCGTGAGCGGGCGCTGGTGCCGCTTGGCCTCGGAGATTTCCTGCACCAGGCGCTGGTCGAAGTAGCGGCGGTTCCAGAGGCCGGTGAGCCCGTCGAGCTGGGCCCGCTGCTCCAGCATCTTCACCAGTCGCTGTGTTCGCAGTGCGCTGCGCACCCGCGCCTTGAGTTCGAAGGACTCGAAGGGCTTGGTGATGAAGTCAATGGCGCCCATGTCCAGACCGCGCACGCGATCCATCGGCTCGCCCGTGCCGCTGATGAAGATGACCGCGATATTGCGCGTCTCGGGATCCTCCTTCAATTTCTCCAGCAGCTCGAATCCATTCATGCCCTCCATGGCGATGTCCAGCAGCACGACCTCGGGCTGCCACGCGCGGGCCTTCTTCAAACCCTCCGCGGCGCTGATCTCGGTCTGCAGCTCCAGGTTTTCCCCCTGCAGGCGCGCCTCGAGCAGTCGATGGATCAATTCCGAATCATCGATCGCGAGCAGTCGCGGAATGGGATTCTCTTCAGCCATGACTCAAGTGTGCCTTGAAACGCCCCGCCCTGCATGCACGCGGCGGAGGATGTTGGTGAACTCGTCGAAGCGGACCTTGACCGCGGCCGGCCATGCATCGTCGGAGGCGCGGAGCGATTTTTCCAGCGCCAGTGCCGACACCGTGATGACCGAGAAGCCGTAGCCGCCGCCCGCCCCCTTGAGCTGGTGGACCAGTTTGCCGAACTCATCCTTGTTTCCAGCGGCGTGACATTTTTCCAGGGCGGCGATTCTCTGGGGCAGTTCCTCCAGAAAAATCTGGATGATCTCCACCATCGTCTCGTCCGCCAGGTAATCGCTCAGAATGGGCGGGCCCGCCGCAGGGGTTGGAATGGGGTTTGGGTCTTGCGGCATTGGAAATAATTCGATTTTCAAAGTTTATTCAATGTTTCGGCTCCAAAAACGCTACACTCCGACTTTTTCACGCCCAACCGCGCGAAAGCGCCGTTCGAGGAGATTCCACGATGGTTCCAAAGCCTCCGCCCAGAGAAGGGCAATTGGGCTTTCTCTATTTGCCCCCCTACCGCATTCAGGGGGTGAGCGTCGCGGGCGAGCAGGCCGTGGTGCATGTGCCCGAATTGGACATTGTCTTTGACATCGGCCTCTGTCCGCGTGCAAGTCTCGTTGCCGGAACGGTTTGCCTGAGCCATGCGCACATGGACCACGTCGCGGGGCTTCCCTATTGGTTCAGCCAGCGGGCCTTTCAAAAGCTCGGCACCGGACGCGTGCTTTGCCATCCCAAGCTGGTCCGTCCGCTGAAGGTGATGATGGAATCGTGGATCGACCTCGAGCGCCAAAAGACACCACATGAAATTGTGGGCATCGAACCGGACAGCCACTACGCGTTGCGCCCGAATTTGAATGTGCGCGCCATCGAGGTCAGTCACTCGGCGCCGACCCTCGGCTTCAGCGTGATCGAGAATCGGAGCAAACTCAAGGATGAGTTCCAGGGACTGCCGCAGGATCGTCTGCGCGAATTGAAGATGTCCGGCACCGACATCACGCGCACCACCGAGATTCCGCTGGTGGCCTACACCGGCGACACGGAAGTCGGTCCCTTCCTCTATCGCGATGAGTTCGCCAAGGCTAAGATCGTGATCACCGAATGCACCTTCTTTGAAAAGGAGCACCGGGATCGCGCTCGTGTGGGCCGGCACATCCATGTGGACGATCTTCTGCCGCTGATGGAGGCGTGGAAAGCGGAGTCGGTGGTGATCGTGCACATCAGCCGCCGCACCAATCTTCAATTCGCACGCGAGCGGCTGAACGAAGCCCTGGGTTCGCACATGGATCGCGTCCACATCCTGATGGATCACCGCGCCAACCGGCAGCGCCTCGAGCGGCAGGTGCTCGAGAGCGGCGATCGGGACGAAAACAAAATTCCGGATCCTCCGCCGATCGAGAAATAATTTTCTTGGCAAAAAGTTTTGAATTTGGTTGACGAGGGGTCGAACTGGTTTTACATTGGCTCGCCGCACCTTGTCACGGATTTCATCGTGTGTGATGTTGTTCTTCACGCTGTGTTGCCGAATCGAATGGACGCGATTCATCAACGGCCTGCTTGCCGGATTCCCTCTACGAAGGCTTGAACAATGTCCATGGCCGATGAAGAACTTCGAGAGAAAATGTACGCCTATCTCAGGCGACACCATCCCGAAGTGTGCCGCCACTGGTTCGATCAAATTCGCGTCGCGGGAGTCTCGGGCGGCCTGCTGCGCCTGATCGTCGACGAGCCGGTTCGCCTCAAGTACCTGCAGCGCACCTGCGTCGCCTCCTTCACCGAGGCCGCCCAGGCCGCGTCCGGGCGCCTGATGACGGTTCGCTTCGTGGGATCGGATGTGGAGAAGGTCGACACCTCCGTCAAACTGGTCCGCTCCGCCAATTCCAATGGAAGCGAGGGCTTCTCCGAGACGCCGATCCTGCTCGACGAGCAGATGCTGCTGAGCCCGGACTATTCCTTCGATTCCTTCGTGGTCGGGCCGGGCAACCGGCTGGCCCACGCCGCCGCCTTTGCCGTGACCTCCAAGCTGGGCCGCGCCTACAACCCATTCTTCGTGCATGGAGCCGTCGGATTGGGCAAGACCCACCTGCTCCAGGCCATCTGCCAGTCGACGCTGCGCGCCCAGCCGGCGGCGCGCATCCTCTACATCAGCTGCAACACCTTCATGGACGCCTTCCACGATTGCGTGAAGGCGGGGCGCATGAGTGAGTTCCGCCACCGCTTCCGCAACGTCGACCTGCTGGTGCTGGACGATGTGCACTTCCTGTCCAAGCGCGAGCAGACTCAGGAGGAGTTCTTCCACACCTTCAACATGCTGCACCAGTCTGGGCGGCAGATCGTGCTGAGTTCCGACGCGGCCCCCTCCGAGATCCCCGACCTTGAAGAGCGCCTGGTCAGCCGCTTCAACAGCGGACTCGTGGCCCGCATCGACCGCCCCTGCTACGAGACGCGCGTCGCCATCCTGAAGTCCAAGGCGCGCCTGCACGACCTGCAGCTTCCCGACGACGTGCCTGCCTACGTCGCCGCGCGGATCGATTCGAACATCCGCGAGCTTGAGGGTGCCCTCACCAAGATCCGCGGCGTAGCGCTGGCGCTGGGCCGGCCCATCGACCTTGACCTGGCCAAAGAGGCGCTGGGCGTCGCGGTGCTTGCCTCGGGATCAAAGAACAACCAGCCCTCGATGCAGACCATTCTGGATTCAGTCGCGCGTTACTACGATGTGAAACTGACCGACCTGCTGGGGAAGCGCCGCCACAAGAGCGTGGTGCTGCCGCGGCAGGTCTGCATGTGGCTGGCGCGGCGACACACGCGCTACAGCCTGGAGGAGATCGGCGGCTATCTCGGCGGCCGCGACCACACCACCGTGCTCCATGCGGTCCGCACCGTCACCGCGCGAAGCGGGATGGATGAATGCCTGCGCACCGATGTCGAGCGCCTGGAGGAGGGATTGCGGGTTTCCGATGCCTTCCCGACAACTTCTCCACAGCCTGCCGTGGGTCGCGAGGTGTTGTGAACAAGTTGTCGGTTTTGTCCAGTTGATGTCAGTCTTTTTGACTGCAATAACCTTTTGCGGCCACGCATCGAAGGTGAATGGTTTCCATCGAATCGGCGCGAAGCCAAACGAACGCCCGTCGACAGGTCGTTCATTGGGCAACAACCCCCTAAGCCTTTATGCGTGCGGTTCTTCGATTCGCTCCGATTGAGTTGTCCACAAATCGAAAGGGCCTCTATCTATGACTATGAATAGATCAATGGATGAACGCAGAACAGAGGAAGCCACCAAATAACGAGAGCTTCGTGTTATTTGGCGGTTCTTCGAGGCTGGCAGCGGGGACAAAACACGGTCGTGCGCTGCTGGCAGACGATCTGCTTCAGGAGAGTCCCGCAGACCCTGCAGGGCTCAGCGCCGCGACCATAGACCTGGTGCCGGCTCTGGTAGGTGCCGGCCTTCCCAGAGGCGTTGGAGTGGTCCTGAATGGTCGACCCGCCGCCACGAATGGACGCCTTCAGGATGATCCGAAGTCGAACGACCAGGCGCTCCAGCTCCTTCAATGAAAGAGTTCCGCACGTTCGCAGTGGATGAATGCCCGACTGAAAGAGCGACTCATCGGCGTAGATGTTGCCGACGCCCGCCGTGACCGACTGGTCGAGCAGCGCGGCCTTCACGGCCCGCTTTCCATTCTTGAATTTCTCCTGGAGTTGCTTCGCCGTGACGGCCAGCGCGTCCGGACCGAGATCGGACCACCGCTCCCGCACCTCGCCCATGTCCCGGCAGGGCCGCACGAAGCCGAAGCGCCGCGGATCCTTGTGGTGAAGTTCGAACGTCTTTCCGTCGCGGCACAGGATCCAGCGAACATGCACGTGGGCGGCGCGGCCTGACCCGAGAGGCACCAGGCCAAGAGAGCCGCTCATCCCCATGTGAAAGAGCATCGCGCGGCCGCACTCGGACTCCAGGGCGAAATGCTTTCCGATCCGATGCACCCGCGCGATCACCAGTCCCTCGAAGAGGGCGGCCGGAGTGCGCGAGCCACGGATGAAACCCGGCCGGTGGACGTGTGCATGGCGGACCTTCGCCCCGACGCAATGCCGGATCAAACCCCTGCAAATCGTCTCGACTTCGGGAAGTTCCGGCACGCTGGAACTCTATACTCATTCAATGAACGAAACCTCCCCCACCGGCTCGCCCGAGAATGACATCCGAAGCGAAACAGCATGGGCCCTGGAGGCCGTCGGCCGCGTCCGCGCGGGCGTGCACAAGGTGATCGTCGGCCAGGAGCAGGTGCTTGACGAAGTGCTGCTGGCGATGGTCTGCGGCGGCCACGCGGTGGTGGAAGGCGTTCCGGGCCTGGCCAAGACGCTGCTGATCTCGACGCTGGCTCGCTGCCTCTCATTGCAGTTCAGCCGGATCCAGTTCACCCCCGACCTGATGCCCTCCGACATCACCGGGACGGAGGTCATCGAGGAGGACCGCTCGAGCGGCATGCGCTCGCTGCGCTTCGTCCGCGGCCCGATCTTCGCCAATATCGTGCTGGCCGACGAGATCAACCGCACGCCGCCCAAGACGCAGGCCGCGCTGCTGGAGTCGATGCAGGAGCGGCAAGTCACGGTGGGCGGCGCCACGCACCGGCTGGCCAATCCCTTCTTCGTCCTTGCGACGCAGAATCCCATCGAGCAGGAGGGGACCTATCCGCTGCCCGAGGCGCAGCTCGATCGCTTCATGCTCAACATCCGCATCGGCTATCCCAGCGAGCAGCAGGAGCTTGACATCGTGACCCGCACCACCGGCGAGGCGAAGTACGAGGCCGCCTCGGTCCTGGACGCGATGGATCTGATGCGGGTGCAGGCCGCGGTGCGGCGCATTCCGATCGCCGATCACGTGGCCCGCTACGCGCTGCGGCTGGTGCGTTCCACCCGCGCCAGCGCCTACGACGGAACGCTCAACGAGGCCACGCCCAAGATCGTGATGGACTACGTCGCCTGGGGCGGCGGGCCGCGGGCCAGCCAGTTCCTGGTGCTGGCGGCCAAGGCCAAGGCGCTCTTCTCCGGCGAACATCACGTGCTTCCCAAGCACATTCAGGAGGTGGCCCTGCCGGTGCTCCGCCATCGCATCGTGACCAACTTCAACGCCGAGGCGGACGGTGTGAACTCCGACACCGTGGTGCAGACCCTGCTCAACACCATTCCGCTTGACGCGGCGTCCAGCCAGCGGCCGCTGGGCACGCTGATCCAGTGAGCGGCGCACCCCTCCGCGCCGAGGCATATCTGGCACCAGAGACCCTGGCGCAACTTTCATCCTTCGAATTGCGGGCGCGGATGGTCGTCGAGGGGATCTCCAGCGGCATGCACACCAGCCCCAACCAGGGCATGGCCGTGGAGTTCGCCGAGCACCGCCCCTACACCCCCGGCGAATCGCTGCGCCATCTCGACTGGAAGATGTTCGGCCGCAGCGACAAGCTCTACATCAAGCGGTACCAGCAGGAGAACAGCCTTGACGTGGTGATCCTGGTCGACGCCTCCAACTCGATGCGCTTCTCCACCCTGGGCACGAAGTCCGGATGGGGCGGCACCGACGCCGGCCGCCACGCCAGCCAGTGGACCAAGTTCGACTGCGCCGCCGCGATCACGGTGGCGCTGGCCCACCTCTGCCTGCAGCAGCGCGACCGCGTCGGTCTGCAGATTTTTTCCGAGGAGACGCGCTCCGTGGTGCGACGATCGGGCAGCCGCGGCCAGTGGAAGAGCATGGTGCAGGCGCTGGCGACCGTTCCGGTGAAGGGCACGGCGAACCTGCCGCGCGCCATCGATCAACTGATCGCCGGGCTTGGCCACCGCTGCCTCATCTTTGTGCTCAGTGATTTTCTTTTCCCGCTGGACAAGGTGCGCGACTCGATCGCCAAGCTGAAGTTCAAGGGGCATGACCTGGTGCTGGCGCAGATCCTCGATCGCAGCGAGCTGGAGTTCAAGATGGACGGCCTGCGGCGCTTCGAGGATCTCGAGGGCCAGGGCGACATCGAGACCGATTCGGAAAGTGTGCGCGGACCCTACCTCGCCGCCCTCAAGCAGCATGAGTCGGAGCTGGAGCGGATGACGCGCAGCTTCGCCTACGACCTCTGTCGCATCGACAGTCACGAATCCGTCGGCCCGCCCATCACCAGCTTGCTCAGCCGCCGCGAAACGCTCAGCCGCCATCGGGGGGCGAGATGATCTTCGCGAGCCCCGCCATTGCCTGGGCGGCCTTGGGCGCCACCACGATTCCGATTTTGCTGCATCTGCTGCTGCGCCGCCCCAAGCTCACGCCGTGGGGATCGAACTATCTGCTCAAGATCGCGCTGGCGCGGATCCAGCGCCGCCGGCGCATCGAGCGCTGGCTGCTGCTGTTGTTGCGGGCCCTCGCGGTCGGCCTGGTCGGTCTCGCTGTCGCCGGGCCCTTCGCCCGCGCGTGGATGCAGGAGAGCGTGGCCAAGGAGCGTTGGATCGTCATCGACGATGGAGCGACCTCGGCGGAGATCCGGCCGGGCGGCGAGAGCGAGTTGTCCATTCTGAAGAAGGCCGTCACCGATTCGCTCAGAGGGCGCAGCACGGGAGATCGCTTCGCCGTGGTGCTCGCCTCCATTCCGCCGCGCGTCCTGGTGGAGCCGACCTCCAACCCCGAGGTCGCCGCGCAGGCCATTGCCAGCCTTTCCCCGCAGGAAGTTCCCGCGAATCTTTCGGCAGCGCTCGAGCTCGCCTGGCCCAAGGAGGAGGACAAGAACCATCCGCGGCAGGTGGAAGTCTGGAGTGGATTTCGCCGCGGAAGCCTCGATCTTGAGCAGCCGCCTCCCGCGGGACTGAGCGGTCGCGGCGAGCAGGTCAAGTGGATGGCGACCCGTCCGCTGCAGGACAATCCCGCCAACCAGTCGCTCTGGAAATGCTCGATGGCACGCTCGGCGAGCGAAGTCGACGAGGCCAATCGCCGCGTGGTTCGCGTGGAACTCAAGCGCGAGGGAGCGGCGCGGGCGGAGTCCAACACCGTCCTCTTCCAGAATCCGCAGAACGAGACAGTCGCCAAGAGCGACGCGCTCTGGAACGAGGGAGCCACCGAGAAGGAGTTCGAGGTGCAGGTCCAGCTTGGCCAGCGCTCCGAGCAGGGCATTCAGGCGTCGATCCAGGCGGATGCCCAGCCGATGGACAACCGGCGTTACGTTTCCTTCGAGGCCGCGGAGAATTTCCAGGTCACGATCCTGGGCAGAAAATCCCTGGAGCAGAACATCGAGAACCTGCCCGCCTCAAGCTGGATCCTCCGCGCGATCGAGTCAACGGGCATGGCCGTCCAGGAAACCGACGCCGAAACCATTTCAATTCGTCCGCCCGCAGCGTCGGACACCATCATCCTGACCCGGCCGGATCTGGTCGATCAGGCGGGTTGGACCTGGCTGGGGAGTTTCACGATGGGCGGCGGCGTGCTCATCATCACGCCCGCAGCGGAGAGTTCTGAGCAGGGATGGGCGGCGGACATCGAGCGGCTTCTGCAGGTTCCGATCCGGTCGCAGAAATCGGCGACCACCGGCGACTTCCGCCTCGCGGCCAAGCAGCCGCGCGGCGGACCGCTGGCGATTCT
Organism: Planctomycetota bacterium; assembly: GCA_021414025.1. Taxonomy (NCBI): domain Bacteria; kingdom Pseudomonadati; phylum Planctomycetota; species Planctomycetota bacterium. The sequence continues at coordinate 268,317 of JAIOPG010000005.1, forward strand.
CGGTGCCGAGCTTGACGCGCTGAGCGAACCCGTCCATGTCACAAAATATCTGCCGCTGGAAACCACCGACGCGGCGGCGCTCTCGATCCTGGTCCTGGACAATGGCAAGCCGCTGATGTGCTGGGCCAAGCCCAGGAATGGAAGCGGCATCGTCGCGATCCTGGGCGTGCCGCCCGTGCTTTCCTGGAGCGATCTGCCGATGAAGCCGCTGATGGTGCCGCTCTTCCAGGAGCTGGTCCGCGGCGGGCGAATGATCGCGGCCGAGCAGCAGGACATGGAAAGCGGCAGCGCCGTGTCGCTGGGATCTGCGGCCGCCGGCGGATTGTTCGTGCCACCGGCGCAGAGTGGCGCCGCGACGATCGAGTTGGACATGAATGGCCAGTCGCAGAAGCGAACCTCAGTCACCGGATTGTGGACGCTTCAGACCAAGAGCGGCCGCAAGCAGACCTACGCCGTCAACCTCGCCCCGACCGCGGCCTCGATCAGCCCACTTTCTGACAGTGCGGTCCGCGCCTGGTTCGGCCAGGTCAAGCCAATTCAATTCAGCGACGAGGCCCAGGAGGAGCTTGCCCCCGCGACCTGGAGTGCGGCCGATCCCGCGGTCAGTGAAACGCTCTTCATTCTGGCGCTGCTCTGCGCCTTGATCGAGTGCTTTCTCTCCAAGCGCGGATCCCCGCGGCCTGCCCACCAGGAAACCATCGTCGGAGCCGGCGCATGATCGACGGCATCCTCACCCAGATCGGAGTGCCGCCCAACCTTCAGGGGCAGCCCTGGCATCTGGTCTTCGAGCGGCCCGCGCCCGCCTGGATGTGGCTGGCGGGCTCGATCGTCATCATCGCCGCGTCGGCGTACTCCTACGCCAACCTGCGCGGATCGCGATCGTGGCGAACCGCGCTGGCGGCACTCCGCGCCGCTGCGCTCGCGTTGATCGCGCTGCTGGCGATGCAGCCCGCCATCGAATGGCCGCGCGAACGGATCGAGGCGGACTATGTCGAGGTGCTGGTCGACCGCAGTTCGAGCATGCAGGTCCGTGACGCTGTGGACCCGCAGGGAAAACTTGTCTCGCGCGCCGAAGTCGAGGACGCCATTCTGAGCAATGCCATGTGGGATCGGATCGGCGCCGAGCACAAGGTGGAATGGATCGCGGTGGCGGGTGGCGCGACCGCCGTGCCGGCAGTCAAGGATCTTCCCGCCGCGGAGGGGAACCGGACGCTGCTCGCCTCGGCGGTGCACGAAACTCTTCAGCGGAACCTGGGCCGTCCGCTCTCCGCGATCGTGCTGATCTCCGACGGACGAAGCCAGGACACGGTCAGCACCGCAACGCTGCGCCAGATGCAGTCGCTGGGCGTGCCGATTTTCACGATGCCGCTGGGAGATCCCGAGGGGGTCAACGACCGCTCGGTGGTCTCGGTCGAGGCGCCGCAGACGGGATTTCTGCGCGACCAGATTCCGGTCCAGGCGCAGCTCGCCACGCGCAAGCCCAACGAGAAGATCCGCGTGGTGCTGCGCGAGAAGGATTCGAACCGCAAGATCGACGAGCAGGAGGCGGTCTCCGGGCCCGATGGAAAGGTCAACGTCACGCTGGTCGGGCAGGGGGCCAAGTCGGGCGACGCGGTCTGGGAAGTGGCGATCGATGGAGCCCCCGACGCGGACCAATCCAACGATTCGCAGCGGGTCGACATCGCCTTCGTCGATAGGGCCATCCGCGTCCTCTACCTCGATGGCTGGCCGCGCTGGGAGTTCCGCTACCTCAAGAATGTTTTGCTGCGCGAGAAGGGAATCGAGAGCTCGATCATGCTCCTCTCCGCGGATCGCGACTTTGCGCAGGAGGGCACCACGCCGCTCTCGCGACTTCCGCGCACCGAAAAGGAATTCGACGTCTTCGACGTGGTCATTCTCGGCGACGTCCCCTCCGGATTTCTCAGCACGGTGCAGCAGAAGGGAATCCAGGAGCTGGTGGCCAAGCGCGGCGCCGGGCTGCTGTGGATCGCCGGCGAGCGCAGCACGCCGTCGAGCTGGCGCGGCACGCCGCTGGAGGACCTCCTGCCCTTCCGCGGTTCGCTCGACCTTCCGCGCGTCGACCGTCCAGTCTTCATGGAGCCGACCGAGGCCGCGGCGCGGATCGGATTGCTCCGCCTGGGCAATACACAGGACGCCGAGGAAGCCTGGCCGCGGGAGATCTCCTCCAACGGCGAGCCCTGGTCGCGCCTTGAGTGGGTGCAGCGCATCGATCCGCGCGACCTGAAGCCGACCGCGGAGGTGCTGGCCACGGCCGTGCCGCAGCGCGACACGAACACGAAGCCCGGCGAACCGGCTGCGGGAACGCCGCTGGTGCTGACGATGCGTTTTGGCGCCGGCCAGACGACCTACGTCGCCACCGACGAAACGTGGCGCTGGCGCCACGGCCGCGGCGAAACACTGCCCGAGCGATTCTGGGTCCAGCTGGTCCGCCACCTGGCGCGCTCCGGGCTGCGCAACGGCGCGGGCGTGACCCTGCTGGTCGAGCCGCCGCGCGTCGCCACCGGACAGCCCGTCCGCATCACCGTGGATCTCGCCGGCGTGGCGACGGATGAAGTCGTCACGGTCGAGGCGCGGCGCGAGAAGAACAGCGGCGTGATCGACATCGCGCTGAAGCCCGAAAGCGGCGACCGCTACTCCGCCATCTGGACGCCGCCCAGCGACGGCGAGGGCGCGTGGACCTTCCGCATCCGGCAGCCCCAGATCGCGGACGCCCCCGAGGCACGGCTGGTGGCAATTCAGGAAGACGCCGAGCGGATCGACGCAACGCCTGATCACGACGCGCTGGAGAAGCTCAGCGCCGCGACCAAGGGCCAGGTTGTGGCGGTCAAGGATCTCGAGAGCCTGGAAAAGCTCATACCCCGCCGCTCCTTCACCACGCGGCAGCCGATCCAGGTGCCCCTCTGGAATCACTGGATTTTTTACGCTTTTCTCGTGGTTTTGCTGACCGCGGAGTGGATCGGCAGGAGAATTCTTCAGTTGACTTGATATTTGGACGAGGTATCCGAAAGTCCGATTGCTACGCTTTGAAGAGAGGTTGTTTGTGCCAGAAATCAGCCGCCAAATCGCGATTCTTCGAAGGAGAATCATCTCCCTGCACCGCGTCCAGACGGTGGCATTCGCTGTCGCGATTCTGGGTGCGGCACTGCTGACGGTCGGAGTGATCGACTACTCCGTCCACTGGCCGAGGGCGGCGCGGGCGGCGATTCTCGCGGCGGGAATTTTCGCCGCATTCAAATTGTTCCAGCGCTGGTTGCGGCCCGTCTGGAGGCAGACGCCTTCCGAGACCAGTGTCGCGATTCGCATCGAGGAGGTGGAGCCGGCGCTGCGCGGACTTCTGGCCAGCGCGGTCGACTTCGAAAGCGGCGGCACGTCAAAGCAGGAGCCGCTGGCGGCGGAGGTTGTGGAGCGAGCTTCGAGCGCCTGGAAGACCCTCCAGCCCGGCAAGCACATTCGCCGCATGCCCGCGGTGGGCGCGGCGGCGGTGGCGTGGCTGATGATCGGAATGTGGATCTGGGGCTTCCTTGCGGCGCCGCAGATTGCCTCGATCGCGCTCACGCGGACACTGCTGCCGTGGAGCTCGGCGGAGTGGCCGCCGCGCATGCTGATCCGCGCCGAAATTCCGATGACCCATGTCGCCAAGGGCGAGACCATTCTGATGCGGGCCCGACCCGGTGAGGGCGAAGGCCACAAGTCGATCGAGGGCATGCGCGTGGATGCGGTCTGCGAAATCAAGGACGCGAGCGGAACCGTGACGACCAAGACCTTCGAGATGGTGGCCCAGAGCGATGGCTCCTGGGAGCGGCCGCTGGTCGCGGAGGGCGAGACCATCACCATCTCCTTCGCCACCGATGACACCCGGACCGCGCCGGTGGAAATCAAGGTGGTGGAGCCGCCGACGGTTCGAGGCGCGGAGCTGGTGGTTGCGCCGCCGGCCTATGCCGCGCCGATGCGCGAGCGCGTCGAGGTCAAGTGGGAGGGCGGCGCGATGCCGGCGCTTCCGGCGGTGCTCGCGGGTTCGACCGCGACGCTTCGCATGAACTTTTCCATTCCCTCGGTGGCGAAATTGGACGCGGAGGGACGCGCCGACCCCGCATGGCTGGCGCGCACCGTGGCCGCGATCGACATGGCCACCAGCGCCGCGATCGAGACGATTCAGTTTTCGGCCCCCTCCCCGACGCAGTGGGCGCTCACCTGGCCCCTCGACGCGAGCGTGGACATCGTGGTGGATCCCAGCGACGAGAATGGGATCCGTGGTCCGCAGCCGCTGAGGGCGAGGATCCAGGTCGTCCCCGACCAGGAGCCGACGGTGGTGGTGGCCGATCCGGAGCAGGACGAAGTGGTCACCCGCATGGCGAGCCTTCCGACCCGCATCGAGGCCAAGGACGATCTCGGACTGGCTTCGATCGGCTTCCGCCTCGACCGGCAGCAGCGATCGGGCGAGCCCGCACCGAAATTGATGGCGAGCCAGGAAACTCCAGTGGCCTCGAGGGAGGGGGAATTCAAATCCACACTTGAGCTGGCAAGTCTCGAGGTGAAGAGCGGCGACACGCTTTTCCTGCGCGGCACGGCGCTGGACCTCTACGAGCGCGACGGGCAGAAACGCAAGCCCGCCGCCAGCGAGCCGCGCCGGATCCGCGTGGTCGAGCAGGATGTCTTCGAGCAAAACATCCGCCAGCAGACCAGCGCGCTGCGACAGGCGGCCGCGCGGCTGGAGATGGCCCAGAAGGACGCCATCGACGAGAAGGATGTCGGCAACGCGATCCAATCCCAGAAGAGCCTGAGCGACCGGATCGACCAGGCACAGAAGACGGCCGAGCGACTTTCCAAACGTCTCGGCCGCAACGGCATGAAGGACTCCAACATCGCCGAGGCGCTGCGCGAGGTCGACCAGCAGGGCGCCGCCGCCTCGACCCACAGCCAGAACGCCTCGCAACAGCTTCGCCAGGGCGCCGATGGCAAGGCGGAGGCCATCAAAGAGGCGAAGGATGAGCAGAACCAGGCGCTGAAGGCGATTCAGTCGATGCTGGAAATTCTGGACCGCGACGACGATGCCGCCGGGGCGCAGCGCCGCACTGATCGCCTTGCCGAGTCGATCTCCAAGTTGCGCAAGGAAATGCAGCAGACGGCCCAGCGCACCGCGGGCCGCACCGCCGAGGAATTGTCCGCCGAGGATCAGAGCCAGCTGCGCGGCGAGGCCCAGAAGCAGCGGGCCGCAGCGCAGGAGGCGCGGGCGCTGATCGAGGACCTGCAGGATCGCGCTGAACGGACGCAGAAGAAGGACCAGATCCAGGCCCAGTCGCTGCGCGGCGCGGCCGCCGAAGGCGAGCGCGGCGACGCCGCCAAGCACATGGAGGAGGCCGCGGATCGAAGCGAGCGCAACCAGGCGGGCGCGGCCGACGATTCCATGCAGGCCGCCGCCGAGGCCGTCGCCAAGATTCAGAAGGCGCTCAAGGCCGATCGGCAGGCCAAGAACGAGGAGTTGAAGCGGCGCCTTTCGAGCCTGGTCGAGACCATTCGCGCCCTGGTGGCGCAGGCGGAGGCGGGACGAAGCGCCATCGACGCCATCGTGGAATCGGCGCCGCAGACCCAGGACGATGCGGGGAAAAAGGCCGAGCAGCTCTCGCGAAACACCTCCGCCGCGACCGAGGAATCCAAGGGCGGCGGCCGCGCCGCGGAGCCGGTGACGAAAGTGCTCGAGCGCGCCGCGGTTCTCGAAGGCGAAGTGGTCGTGGCTCTGCGCGCGACACCGATGCAGATCGATCCAGCCAAGGACGCCTCGTCGCGCGGGCTCGAGTTGCTGAAGGAGGCGCTGGCCAAGGCCGAGGAAGCCAAGCAGAAGCAGGAGGCGGACGATTCGGAAAAGGAACGCGAGGACCTCGCCAAGAAATATGCGGAATTCGCCCGGATCGAGGGCCTGCTGCGCCAGGAAGTCGCAGCGATTCTTCCGCCGGACCAGAAGAAACTCGACCGGCGCGCCGCGGCCACTTCGCGCGAGATGGCTGAGCGACAGGAAACCCTGCGCGGCCAGGTGGCGGGCGTTCCCAAGGAATCCGCCACCGTGAAGGAGGCGGCCGTCTTCCTCAAGACGCACGAGCTGATCGACGAGTGGATGAAGTCGACGCGCGACGAGATGGCGCAGACGACTCCCACGCCGGGCACCGTGGCGATGCTCGACCTGACCACCGAGGCCCTGCAGAGTCTGGCAGCCGCGCTCGCCGATCCCGAACCGAAGGACGACCCCTTCGCGCAGAACAATGGCGGCCGAGGCGACGAGGGCGCCGGAGAAGCGGGCGGCGGCGCTGGTGAGCAGAAAAAGAAAATTCCGCCGCTGGCGGAGCTGCGCCTGGTGCGCGAGCTGCAGGCCCAGATCAACCGGCGCACCAAGACCATCGACGAGGTCGGCGCGGATTCCCCCGCCGCGTCCAAGGCCATCGACGACCTTTCGAAATTGCAGAACGATGTCCGCTCGCTTGGCGAAGACTGGGTCGAGCGCATGAAGAAGGCGTCCGCCCCCACCAAGGGTCCCAAGAGCGCCAAGCCTCCCGAGAAAGCACCGCCCCCCACCGAGGGCTCGGCCTCCTCACTGCTCCACGGATTCGGGATCGATCCTCCGGCAAGCGATCCTCAAAATCCAACTCCCCAAGTTCCGCCCGCTCAGCAAGAGGCGCCGAAAAATTCTGACGCGCCGGCGCCGCCCGATGCAGCCAAGAGTCAGGACGCCCCCGCCAAGACGCTCGACGAACTGCTGGGCATCGGCGGCAAGGGCGGCGAGCGCGCCGCGGAAGCCCAGCGCAAGGAGCAGCTGGAGCGCGGCCTCAAGGAGGAATCTCTCGACGATCTCGCCGAAGCCGCGATGAAGGACATGCGGCTGGCGCAGGAACTTGTCTCCAAGGAGCGGGATCTGGGCATCGGCACGCAGCGGGTGCAGGCGCAGGCGCTCTCGCGGCTCGACGCCCTGATCGATGCGGCGGTGAAGTTCGAGAAGTCCAACAAGAGCAAGCCCTCAAAGAAGCAGTCGCAGAAGAGCCAGTCCGACGCGTCGAACCAATCCGCCGGCGATCCCAAGAGCGAGGCGGGAGAGGATGCGGCCAAGCCCAAGCCCGGCGAGGGCACGGGCCAGAAGAATCAGGATGGACGCCGCAACGAAAACGGACAGTCCGGCGACGAGGTGAATCCGCCCGATTTCCAGGATGCGGACATGCAGGCCGACTCCGCCATGGATGAGGGTCGCTCCGAATGGGGACGCCTGCCCCAGCGCATCCGCGAGATCATGTCGCAAAGCCGGCGCGACCGCGTGAGCACGCTCTATCAACGGGCCACCGAAGCCTACTATCGGCGCATGGCCGAGGACCGTGGACCATGATCCTTTCGCGCAAGTCCGCCGCCCTCGCCGCGATGCTCTGCGTTTCGTTCTGCGTCTTCGCGGCGCAGAACTCTCCCGCCCCCGCTCCAGCACCCGAGCCGAAAGACCAGGCCGCGCCCGAGCAGAAAAATCCGCAGGAAAAACCCGCGCCCGCAACGGAGCCGAAAAATCCGCAAGAGGCGCCCGCAGCGGATCCCGCCGCACCGCCGGTCATGCCGGTGGAACCGATCGATCTCGACAAGGAGCGACCTTCCCAGGTGGGCGCCAGCGCCCAGAACACGCCGATGGAAGCGGAGTTCACCCCCGCGGCGGAAGAGTCCGTGCAGCGCGGCCTCCGCTATCTGGCCAGTCTGCAGAATGACGATGGTTCCTTCGGCCGCGGTCGCTTCGCCCGTCACGCCGGCATCACCGCGCTCTGCGCCCTGGCCTTCATGTCCGACGGCCATCTTCCCGGCCGCGGCGCCTACGGCGACAATGTCCGCAAGGCCCTGGAGTTCGTGCTCAACAGCGCCACCGAAACCGGCCTGCTCGCCGCCGAGAACAGCCACGGCCCGATGTATGGCCATGGATTCGCCACGCTTTTCCTGGGCGAGATCTACGGCATGAACCCCGAGGACGCGCGGGTGCGCGACGCCCTGACCCGCGCGGTCGAACTCATTGTCAACAGCCAGAACGAGGAGGGCGGCTGGCGCTACAACCCCGTCCCCTACGACGCGGACATCAGCGTGACCATCTGCGAAGTCATGGCACTGCGCAGTGCCCGCAACGCCGGCATCAAGGTCCCCAAGGAGACCATCGACCGGGCGATCGCCTATGTCCGCTCCTGCCAGAACCCGGACGGCGGATTCCGCTACATGACCACCGTCGGCGTGAGCGCCTGGCCGCGCACCGCGGCGGGCGTGGCCAGCCTCTACTACGCGGGCGTCTACTCCGACGATTCCATTGAGCGCGGCCTGAACTACCTGCTGGCCACGGTCAATCCCGACGGAGCCGGGCCCGCGGGCGAGGCGCACTACTTCTACGGCCACTACTACACCGTGCAGGCGATGTACCTCGCCGGCGGAAGTCGGTGGACCAATTGGTGGCCGCGCATCCGCGACGAGATGATCTCCAAGCAGTCTGACACCGGAGCCTGGACCGACTACCAGGCCGGACAGGCCTACAGCACGTCGATGGCGCTGATCGTGCTGCAGATGCCCAAGCGCTACCTGCCGATCTTCCAGAAATGAAAGGCGTCGCACCCTATCTTTTCACAATGTGCCTGGCGCTACCGATCGCGGCAGCCGCACCATCGGCGCCAAACACACCAACCACTCCAGCCGCCCCAACGGCGCCGACCACGCGGGCCATCGCTTTTGCGGATCCCGTTCTCTTCGAGCCGGTCATGAGCGGCGCCGCGGCACCCGTCGAAGTCAAGACTCTTCCTCCCAGCGACTCCTGGCCCGGCTGGTGCGGCGCGAAGGTGAAGCAGCGCTCGGTGGCCGGCCTCTTCAGCAAGTCGGGCGCTCAAAGCTATTACATGATGATCGACGGGCAGCGCCTCGCCGGCGTCTTCGAGATGGGCGGCCTCAAGCCCTCGTGGCGAAATGCCGCGCTGCAATCCGTCCCCATTGACCTGGAACAGACCCTCTCCATCGGACCATTCACCCGCAAGCGCGACTTGGTTTCGACCAAGGACATGATCATCCTCGTCAACAGCGACCGGCTTGAGGGATTCATCGACTCGGTCGATGTCGCCACCGGGATCGGCCTCGAGGTCGCCACGCCGGCGCCTGCGCCGGGCGAGAAACCCGGCAAGCAGGTCATGCGCATTCCCATGGACCGGATCGCGGAAATCCGGCTGGCGTCGAAGTCGAAGCCGGCTGGCGGCTGGCGGATCTGGCTCGCGGATGGAAGCGCAATCGACGTTGATTCCTGGAGCGATGACCAGAACCAGTGCCGAGCCCGGCGGCCCCACGCGGTGGCGGAGATGGAGAGCGTCGTCCTGCCCTGGACCAGCGTGCTGGCGATCGCACCGAACTCCAATGCCATGACGGTGCTGGCAAACTGCCCGTGGAAGGCGATTCCCGAAGCAGACGCCTCGGCGACCAGGCTTTCGCCCCCCACCATCTCGTCGCCCTTCATTCCCACGGCCTTCGACGCCACGCCGCTGGACCTGCATGGCCCCGGCGCCTTTCAATTCTCCTTTCCCAAGACACGCGGCACGCTGTCGATGACGCTCTCCATTCCGCCGCAGCTCGGAAGCGCGGTCGGTTGTCACGCCTCCATCGAAAGCAACGGCAAGATTCTCTGGCAGGGGGCGCTGACCCCGGAGTTTGCCGCGACCGACCTTCGCCTGCCCTTCGAGGGCGAGGAGCTGACGGTCCGCCTCGATCAATCGAAGCGCGGCGCCTTTGGATGCGCCCTTCGACTGGGCGACGCCATCGTCATTTCCGATTCATGCTCGGAGTCACCGCCTCCCACCCGCTCCCCCGCCAGCGCTCCAGCAAAATCCGATCTTTGATGCCATCGCCGAACCAGGTGACCCGCAGGGCGCCGTCGCGACAGGTCACGCCGCGCAGTCGGGCACCGACCACGGCGCCAATCTTGTCATGGCGAAAGCGCTGCGGACCCGTGCTTTGCACCAGCATCTCCGGGTTCAACCGCGCCATCAATTCAGCGACGCCGTCGGCCCAGGCTCCGTGGTGTGGCAGCTCCATCACGCGCGACGGACCGAACTGCGGCGAGGCAAGAAGGTTCGCGATCGCCTCGGTCTGGGCATCCCCCAACAGCGTCAGCCAGGCCATGGAGGGCGATGACTTTGAAGACATGTCGCCTTCATCTTCAGCCGGGTGGATGCGGAATGCCAGGCTTCCATCGTTCACGATGCGGCTTTGATATCCGGCCGCGGGGTGCAGCACGCTCCACGCAAAGCCGTCAAATTCAAGTCCGCTCCCGGCCACAAGCGTCTCGACCCGCACGCCGCGCTCGCGCATCGCGTCGATCAGAACGCCGGGGGCGTATGGAGATCCGGTGTATTTGATGAACGCCTCGGTGGCGTAGACGCGGTCGATGGGAATCTCCGCCGCGATCTCCGGCAGCGCCGAGAAGTGGTCCAGATGCGGGTGCGAGATGATGACCGCATCGAAATGCGTGCAGCCCAGGGCCTTGAGCGCCGGCACGAGCACCATCGATCCGCCGGCGTGCCGCGAAATCGTGCCCGCGTCGAAGAGCACGCGCGAGCTTGGCGTCTCGATCACATGGGCGCTGCCATCGCCCACCGAGATGGTGATCAGCCGAAGTTTCCAGCCCCGTGGCGACGCATTCACCACCGGCAGCGGAAACACCATTGCGGTGACCAGCAGGAACGCGAAGAGAGGGAGCGCGATCCGACGAATCGACGCGAGCGGGCACATCCAGCACGCCGCCAGCGCGACAAGCTCAGCGACCGCCCACCACCAGGGAATGAGGCCGCCGCGGAAGTTCGCCGATGGCAATCGCGCAACCATTTCCGCGAGCCACAGAAAGATCGACGCAAAAAGCGAGAGCGGACAGCCCAGCAGGATCGAGGCGCCGGGAATCGATCCGGCCAGGCACGCCAGCGACGAAAGCACCGTGATCACCGCGGCCAGCGGAGCCAGCACCGTGCTCGCCGGTGCCGCCCAGGGCGACACGCTTCCAAAATGGGATTCGGTGATGGGTGTCGACATCAGCCACGCCGCGGCGCTGGCTGAAAGTGCAGTGGCGAGAGATTTCACGGGGCCCGGAGCCGGCGTTCGCGGAAGCCCAGGCAGCGCTTTCCACGGAAGTGCAAGCCACTGCAGTGTCGGCCCGCTTCCATAGCGCAGCGCCAGCACGGCGCCGTAGCTCAGCTGAAACCCGGGATTCCACGCGGCCCACGGATCGCCGGCCAGCGTGAAGATCGCGGCGGTGGCGAGCAGGCCGTCGGCGCGCCACCCACGGTCGCAGGCGACCGACACGCCTGCGAGAACTCCGGCGATTCCCGCCCTCAGCACGGAGGTCTCCACATCCACGACAAATAGAAACAGCAGCGCCGTCGTCGCCAGGATCCATCCCCGGATCAGCCAGGGAACCCGGATGAATTCCATGATCACCCAGACCGCGCCGAAGAGCACCGCCACGTTGAATCCGCTGATCGCCAGGAAGTGACTCAGCCCACTGGCGGAAAAACTTTGTCGAAGCAGCCGGTATCCCGGAAGCTGCCGGCCCGTCGTCATGGCGACCACAAGCGTCCGGATTCTCGCCGGTGCCGTAGCGGTCATTGAGGCGATCAAGTTGCGATCGACCCACTCACATGCCAGGCTTCGCCACTTCAGGAAGGGATGACTGGACTCGGTCGCCTTCGAAACCAATTCCGGAACACCGACGACCGAGATGCTCCCGCAGCGATCGTCGCGGAAGGCCCGCACGCGAAAATCCGGCTCGCCGGGATTGCTCGGGGCACCGATTCCGCGCATCCATCCGACGCCGGCAACAACATCTCCGGCCGCAAAGTCCGCACCTTCGCCGTCAATCGTCAGTGAGACCGTGCCGGAGCATGGAATCACCACATCACCGGAGCGAAAGTGATCAAGAGTGGCCGGCGCGCGATGTCGCGGCGGGTCGGCCGCATTTTGAAATCGATCCAGCAGGTCATCTTCGGGCGGATCAGGCTGCCTGAACGGCTCCTCGAGCGTGGCCTGGAAGCGAACCAGCACGGGTTCCGCGCCGACCGCCGCGCGCGCATTGCCGCGGGATTCCCGCGTCGCCGCGTGTCCCCCCCACGCCGCGCCGATGCACGCCAGGGCGAGGAACGAAGCAACAAAGGCTTCCCTGCTCTTGAAAATCATCGCGACAAGTGCAAGCACCACCGACGCCGCGATCAGAAAATCGATGATCCACTCGGCGACCGCACCCGGCTGCATCGAGAGTCCCATTGAAACGGCGGCCGTCAGGACGATGGCGACCAGCAGTCCGAAGATTCCATTGCGCATCGGCCAAGCATGGCGAGGCGCCGCCGACGCACCTTCGATGTCGGCTGATTTTCCCCGGAATTATTGGTTTGAAAGCGTGATGACCCGCTCCAGCAGCGAATTCACGCGGCCCGACTGGATCGCATCCGCCGCCAGGGCCCCCGCAGCCCGCGGATCGCCCGCCTTGTCGGCCACCATCAATCCCAGCGCCGCGTTGATCAGCACCAAATCCAGCGCCGGACCGCCGTCGATCCCCGAAGCCAGCCTGCGAAAGAGCGTTGTGGCGTCGTCGAGATTCTCCACGGCGCGCGGCTGGGTCTTGCTCCGCGAAATTCCGAACTGCTCCGGCTCGAAGACCACGTCGCCCAGGACGCGGCCCCGGACCACCTCGACCGCGCGGGTGTTGGCGCTCACGCTCACCTCGTCGAAGCCATCGTCGCTGTGGACCACAAAAGCCTTCACCGCGCCGCAGCGGGCCAATACTTCGGCTACCGGCGCCAGAAGATCCCGCGACCAGACGCCGACCACCTGCCGCAAGGCGCCGGCCGGATTCACCAGCGGACCGATCGCGTTGAGAAGCGTCGGGGCTCCGATCGCCTTGCGGGCGTCGGCCACGAAGCGCGCGGCGGGATAATGCTTCGAAGCCAGGCAGAAGCAGAAACCGCACTCTTCCAGCATTTTTGCCTGGACTTCCGGCGCCACGTCAATGTTGACCCCGAGCGCGGCGAGCGTCTCGGAGGAGCCGAAGCCGGTGCGCGATCGGTTGCCATGCTTGGCCACCACGCCTTTGCACGCGGCGATGATCAGGGCCGCGAGCGTGCTGACGTTGAGCACCTTGGGCGCCCCGCCGGTGCCCGCCGTGTCCACAATGCGCTCGCTTGAGATATTGGTGGGGACGGTCTTCCCGACTCGAATCAGCGCGGTGACGCCGCCCAGGATTTCCGCGGTGGTCGGCAGATGTCCCGAGAGCAGTCGCAGCCACTCCTCGACCAGCGGCGGCGGAACTTCCCCGCCAAAGATCGCGCTCAGGGTCTCATCCACCCTCGCCGCGGAAAGGAGTTCGTTCTTTCGCGCGGCGGCGATGGAGGCGCGGACGACTTCAGTTGGTGCGGTCGGGGCCATGGCTAGAGACCATAGACCTTGATCAGTTTGAGCACCTTCGGTTGCTCGGGATTCTGCTGCAGCGAGCGCTCGAAGGCCGCCTTGGCGTCGCCCTGTGTTGCCGTGTTCTTCTTGCCGCCGACCACCCAGGCGTTGAGCAGATTGACCCCCACGCCGTTCCACGCCGGCCAGTGCTTGGGATCGATGCGCACCGCCTCGCGGTAGCTGCGCACGCTCTTCTCGTAGTCCCCCACACGGAAGTAGGCCCAACCCAGCCGCTCATAGCTGTTGGCCGTCGGCGCCAGCTTGACCAGCAGCAGCGCGGCGTTGACAGCCTCGCGGTAGCGCTTGCTCTTGGCATAGGCGTTGAGGAGATTGGTGAGCAGCTGCGGCGTCGGCTCCATCAGCTCCGCGGCCATCTCGTACTGCTGGATCGCCCACTCGTGCTTGCCGGATTGCTCATAGGCCACGCCAAGATTGATGCGGGCCACACCGGAGTCCGGCTTCAGCTTCACCGCCTTCTCGGCGTAGACCACAGCGCTCTTGCTCTCGTCGAGCTGCAGGTAGGCGGTGGCCATGTTCAGGTTGGCGTCGAAGTCCTCGGGCCGGATGAGCAGCGCCCGGTGATAGGCGCGGATCGCGTCGACCAGCTTGTTGAGCACCTGCAGCGCCTTGCCGCGGCCGAACTGCGCGTCGAAGTTGCTCGAGTCGAAGTCCGCGGCGTTGGCGAAGGCGCTCTCCGACTGCGTCCAGTCCTGCTTGAGGGCCTGCACCTGGCCGACGCCGACCCAGGCGTCGGGAAGTTTGGGATTTTCCTGCAGAATTTCCTGGAAGGCGGCCAGGGCGTTGTCGTAGTCGCCCGATTGCATCAACTGGTTCGCCTGCGAAAGCTGGGCCGCCTCGCGGACATTGGGGGCGGCGGGTCCGCTCACCGCGGGAGCGCTCTCGATCGGAGTCTCGCCGCGGATCTGCTCGAGCGTCTTGGTCTTGCATCCCACATTGAGCATGAGCAGCGGCGCCAGCAGCAGAAGCGCGAGGATGGTCTTCGCTTTCGACTTCGCCAGTTTCTTCACTGCGCCTTTGGCCGCCGCTGTCTTCACACCCCAGAGCCGGCGCAATCGATCCGCATTCTCGACATCCCAGTCGCGACCCTTGAAGGAACCCTCCTTGGGAGTCTCGAGAATCACGGGCACGTTGCGCCACGCCTTGACCGACGCCAGGCTCTTGAAGCAGGCTTCGCCGCACTCGCCTTCCAGGATGTGAGCGTGGCGATCCTTGCGGCTACCGCAGGGAAAGAGCGAGTCGTTGGCGTGGAAGGCCATGACCCGCTCCACCGTGAGGTGTTCGTCAATGCGCTTGAGGGTTTCCCCGGCGGCCCTGGCCGTGTCCATGCAATAGCCCGCGGCGACGGCGTGGCAGGTGTCGATGCAGTAGGCGATCCGCTGATGCTCCTTGACCAAGCTGCGCGCCGCCGCCAGCTGGTTGAAGTTGTATCCCAGCGTCGTGCCCGCTCCCACCGTGTTCTCCAGGCATGTCACCACCTTGTAGCCGGGCAGTTCCTTGTGGATCTGGTCCAGGCTTGCGGAAAGGCGCTTCAGGCCCCCCATTTCCTCCCCGGTGGGTTCCTTGCTCAAGTCGTTCTTGTCCTTGGGCGAGCGCTTCTCGCCCAGATGCGCGCCGGGATGCATCACGCAAAGGCGGATGCCCAGCATCTCGCAGCGCTCCAGCTCGCTGCGCTGCAGGGCGATTGACCGTTTACGAGCCTCCGCCGAGGGGCTGGCGAGATTCACCAGGTAGCTGTTGTGGCTCACCACGCGATGATCCTCAGGATCGCTCCAGCCGGCGGCCTTCAGCGCCTCGAGCCACTCCGCGCATTCCTCCTTGGAAGGCTGGCGCGGCCGCCACTGACGCTGATTTGAGGTGAAGAGCTGCACGCAGTCAAGGCCGCGCTCCACAGCCTCGCGAACCGCGTTCGCAACTCCGCCAGCCGCGCTTCGGTGCGATCCGACTCTCATGGTCTACACAACGCTCGCGGCATCAAGGGACTTCGCCGCCGCCACGATGCGCTCGGCGGTGCGGACCGCGGCGAATCCGGCTTCAGCGTCCACGAAGGGTTTGCGCCCGGTGCGGATGGCGTCGATGAAATCCAGCAGCTGCAGTTTCAGCGGCTCCCCCGCCTTCACGTCCAGCGGCTCGACCGAGACCAGGTCCAGCCAGTTCACGCTGCTCAGATCCTCGCCCTCCTTCAGGCTCTTCTTGACTGAGGCGAGCTTCTCCTGGTTGGCGGTCTTGCGGACCACGGTTCCCTTGCGCTCGACGAAGTCGGCGCTCATGTAGGCGTCAGCGCCGATCAGGCGAATCTTTCGCTCGGTCTTGAGCGCCAGGCGGCTCGCCGTGACGTTGGCCACGCAGCGGTGGCCGTCAGGTCCGGGCGGGAAGGTCAGTCGCGCATTGCAGACATCCTCGCTGTCGCCCAGCACGCTCACGGCGCTGGCGTGAACCTCGGAGGGCTCGCGCTCCAGCAGCATCAGCAGCAGGTCCAGGTCGTGGATCATCATGTCCAGCACCACGCCCACATCGACGCTGCGGAAGGTCATGGGACTGATCCGGTCGATCTCGATGAAGCGCGGCATGCCCAGCGCAAGCTGCCGGATGGCGACCATGACGGGGTCGTAGCGGACGACATGGCCCACCTGGAGCACGGCCCCGCTCTTGGCGGCGGCGTCGGCGATCACTCGCGCCTCGCTCACGCTGGGGGCCAGCGGCTTCTCAATCAAACAGTGCACACCCGCGGCCAGCAGCGCCTCGGCGGCGGCGCGGTGGTGGATGGTGGGCGTGGCAATGACCACGCAATCCACGCCATGCTTGACCAGTTCCTCGACCGTCGCGAAGCCCTTGCCGCCGTAGGTCTCGGTCATTTCGCCGCGCCGCGAGACCTCGCGGTCGACGATTCCGACCAGCTCGATCCCCTCGACCTGGGTGCCCAGGCGGATGTGGTGCCGACCCATCCGGCCCGCGCCAACAACACCGTAACGAAGCGTTTTCGTGCTCATGGCTGCCGCCGAGGATAGTCATTTCGGCGTCGTATATCGCTCGGCATTCTGTTTCGCCAGGCGCTCTTCGCGCGCCACCGTGTCGTAGCAGTGCGTCAGGCAGTGGGCCAGATCCCACGCTGTGAGCGCCCCAAGCAGCAGGCTCAGCACCATGGCGACCCAGGTGAAGAGCCAGAGGAAATCCGCGACGATCTGAAAATCACCCTTGCCCCAGCCCACGCACAGCGCCACGATCATCGCGATCGGCGCCGTCCACGCCCAGCCCATCCAGAGGCGGTGCAGCAGCTCGTTGCGCAGGTAGAGCGAGACCCGCGCGACTTGAAAAAGGACCAGCGTCCATCCGGCGAGCGCGGGCACGAGCAGCCAGGTTGCGGCCTGGAACCAGAGGGAGGGAGTTGGATTGTTGGTTTGAGTGCTTTGAATGCGCAGATCCTCGATGACGCAGAGCGCGACGGGCCAGAACCAGAATCCGAAGAAGGGCCACCAACTGCGCAGCGCCGCCTGCCGGTGCAGGCCCCAGGTGTCGGAGCCCGGTCCGTTGATCGGTTTGAGCCAGAGCATCGAGGCAATCGGCGCCAGGATCAGGAAGGGAAGGAAGAGCCAGCGCGCCGTCGAGAAGGAAACCAGCTTGATCTGGCGCAGCGCATCCCAGTAGAAAACAAATGCGAGCGCGATCGACGCCCCCAGCATCACCGCCACGAAGGCGAAGCGCCGCGCGATCGGCCAGACGATGGTCGGTCCGGACCGGTGCAGCTCCCCTTCGCGCCACCGGCTTTGATAGACCACCGGATAGCCGCACTCCGGGCAGCGCGTCGGCATGGGCGGCCCGACCAGCTGATATCCGCAACGCATGCAGAGCTGCGAGATTTGCTTCGGCGAGCTCATCGACTGTTGTGATGGAGCGGCGGATGATGGCCTACCGCCGCGACGTGGGGCTCGTTTCGATCGACGTGGGCGACGGCGTTCTTGAAAATGGAGAGCCCCAGCGTGTCCCCGCTTCGGACCTCGGCCGACAGCCGGGTCCACCAGGGGTGCTGCGTCCAGCGGGTGAAGCGCTCGGGGTGCGGCATCAGACCCAGCACCAGGCCGCTGGGATCGCAGATGCCGGCGATGGCGTTGAGGCTTCCATTGAAATTCTCGCTTGCCGCGTAGCGCAGCGCGACTTGTCCGTTCTTCTCCAGCGATTCGAGCGTCGCGGGGTCCGTCATGAAGCGCCCCTCGCCATGGGCGCTGGGCAGCAGATCGCAATCGGCGCGAGGGGCGAGCCCCCTCGTCCAGACGCACCGGGTGTTGGCGGGAATCTCCACGTGGGTCCACGCGTCGTTGAAGCGCTCGCCGATATTGGTCGCCAGCGCGACGGTGGGGACCGCCGACCGGGTCGGCCATCGGTTGCCCTGCGGGCCCGGCAGCAACCCCGCCTGCACGGCGATCTGAAAACCATTGCAGGGGCAGATCATGGGAACGCCCCGGGCGACTGCGGCGGAGAGCGCTGGATACATCTCTCTGCGCATCAGCACGGCCATGATCCGTCCCGCGGCGACATCGTCGCCATAGCTGAAACCACCCGGCAATCCGATCAGCGCATAGTCGTCGACCAGGCTTGGCTGGCGCATCAGGCGCGAGAGCAGGACGCTTTCGGGTTGCGCTCCGGCCGCGGCGAAGGCCTGCGACAACTCGAGGTCGCAGTTGATGCCCGGCGCGGTGATCACCAGTGCCTTGCAGGGCCTCATGTCGACCAGCTCTTTCCGGCGCTCTCCCACGAATCCCGCAGCGACTTCACGGAGATACTTTCGCCGCCCGCCCTGAGCCCGCCGCTCGAATCAAACTCGCCCACGACGGCGTGCACAAGTGTGCCCAGCAGCTTGGAAATTGCGGCAACATCTTCCGGCGCCACTTCGAGCAGGTAGCGGCTTGGCGTCTCGGCGAAGGCGCGGGCCTCGAGCGGAACCGTGGTTGCGCAGGGAACGGCGTCGAGATCCAGCGTCAATCCGAGATCGCCTCCGAAGGCCATCTCGGCCGAGGCCACCAGCAGGCCGCCTTCGCTGGCGTCGTGCGCCGAAGCCACACGTCCGGAGGCGATGCACGCGGCGACGGCGCGGGCGATCCGCGGTCCCTTCTCCAGATCGACCACCGGCAATTCCAGGTTCGCGCCGGCGACATCACCCAGCATGCACCGGTGCGATCCGCCCATTCGGGCATCGGTCACGCCCACAAGAATCAGCTTGTTTCCGGCCTTTTTTGCGTCCATCGTGACAGCCCGGTCCACTCGCTGAACAATCCCCAGCCCCGAGACCAGCATGGTGGGCGGAATGTGGATCGTCTCGCCCTCCTCGGTCTGGAATTGATTGTTGAGGGAATCCTTGCCGCTGATGAATGGCGTGCGATAGGCCAGCGCCCCGTCCAGGCACGCCTCCGACGCGCGCACCAGGCTTCCCATGTGGCGCGGGTCCTTGCAGGATGGCCAGCAGAAGTTGTCCAGGATGGCGATCTTCTCCGGATCGGTGCCGACGCAGACCAGGTTGCGCACGCACTCATCGATGGCCGCGAGCGTCATGAGGTAGGGATCCGCCGCCAATCCCGTGGCGAGGCCGTTGGCGATCGCCACTCCGCGCGGCGAATCGGGAAGCGGCTGCAGCACCGCCGCATCGCCAGGTGCGCCGCGTTTGCCAACCAGCGGTTTGATGACACTGGTCCCCTGCACCTCATGGTCGTACTGACGGATGATCCACGCCTTGCTTGCAATGTTGCCATGCGCCAGCAGTGCGCCGAGCGATTCGGCCAGGCCGGCACCGTGCTTGAGCGCATGCGCCGCCGCCGGCTCGTAGCGCTGATGCCACGCTCCATCCCAGACCGCCTCGCGCACCGGTTTGGGAAGCCCCTCCTCAAGGAACTCCATCGAGAGGCGACCCATCTCCTCGCCCTTCCACATCAGGATCAGCTCGCCATCGGGCGTTCCAAACGAGCCCAGGTCGCACAGGAGCACGCCATGGTCGTCGCAGAGCCGCTGCAGCGAGGCAAGATTGGCTGCAGGAACCGCCAGCACCATGCGCTCCTGCGCCTCGCTGATCCACACCTCGGTCGGCGTCAATCCGTCGTATTTCAGCGGCGCATGGTCCAGATGCACTTCGGCACCGATGGACTTGCCCATTTCGCCCACGGCGCTGGAGAAGCCGCCGGCGCCGCAATCGGTGATCGCATGGAAGAGCGGCCTTTTCGCCGCGTCCCGCGCCGCCAGGATCGCATCAAGGGTCTTCTTCTGCGTGATCGCGTTGCCGATCTGGACCGCGTGGCCGAACTCGTCGGCGTGGGAATCGGTGAGCTCGGCGCTGGAGAAGGTCGCCCCGTGAATTCCGTCGCGTCCCGTCCTACCGCCCAGCGCGATGATTCGGTCACCCGCCTCCACCTGGCCGCGCACCAGGTCGCGCGGCAGCAGGCCCACGACCCCGCAGTACACCAGCGGATTGCCCACGTAGCGCGGATCGAACCACACGCCGCCGTTGACCGTGGGAATGCCCATGCGATTGCCATAGTCGCGCACCCCCGCCACCACCTGGCGCAGCACCCGGTCGGGCGGCAGGCAGCCCCGCGGCACCTTCGCTTCCGGAGGCGCCACACAGAACACATCCGTGCAAGCGATCGGTTTGGCCGCGAGCCCCGTGCCCATGACGTCGCGGATGCAGCCGCCGATGCCCGTCGCCGCGCCGCCGTAAGGCTCGATGGCGCTGGGATGGTTGTGGGTCTCCACTTTCATGCAGAGCGCGTGCTTCTCGTCGAAGGCGATCACGCCGGCGTTGTCGACGAAGACGCTCAGACACCAGTCGATGGCGCCGGGTTTCGAGGCGTCCATCATCGCGTGGGTGGCCGCCGCAACGGTGTGTTTGAGCAGGTTGTCGACGACCATCGAATCCGCCCCGTCGGCGGTGTGGCCAGCCATTCGCGCCGCCCGCGGCAGCAGGCTGGGCGTTCCCGCAATCAGTGAACTCTCCCGGTAGCGCACGCGGCTCTTGAGCGTTTTGTGCACGCAATGCTCGCTCCAGGTCTGGGCCAGCGTCTCAAGCTCGATCTCCCGCGGTTCGCGGCCAAGCGTGCGGTAGTGCGCCTGGATGGCCTTCATCTCCTCGAGGTCCAGGAAGAGATGTCCGCTGCGGCTCAGCCGGTCAAGGTCACCGTCGGAGAGATCGCGCAAGGGAATGTCCTGCGCCACGACCGGCCGCGAACTCCCTGCGGGAAAATGATCCGGCCGGTAGGGCTTGGCGTGCACGGCCTGCACCACGCTGTTGGCCAGGAATTTCTCGGCCACCTGACGGCCGCGGGCCTCGTCCACCCCGTCGAAATCCCACCGGTCGCCGGTCCGGACCCGCACGGCCTTTCCAATCAGGCGCTCCACCGCGATCTCCACGCTCTCCGCCGCAGGATCAGTCACGCCCGGCAGCGGATGCACCTCGATGGTGCAGCCCGCTTTGGGAATGGCGGATGAGCCCGCGAACGAGCATTGCGTCACCGGGTCCGCGAGCAGCTGCCCGCCGATCACTTCCACCTCGCTTGGATTCAGGTCGCCCTCGACCAGGTAGATCTGGGCCGAACGCACCGCGGTGGGCGCCGCACCGGCCTCGGCCGCGACGCGCCTCAGCAGCGACGAGCCGCGCACATCAACCATTTCGGGTTTGGGGCGCACCTCGATGCGATGGATCGCCGGCATGGAGCGAGTGTAACGCTGCCGCGCATCCGCTCCGAAAGACTGAATGGCGGTCGGATTCGCGGCCTAGAAAATCAGCTGAAGCCGCGTTCGGAAGACGATTTCGCCCTGGCCGGAAGCCCGCCACCCGGAGAGCGTGTCGATGTAACTGGCGCCGACCGCCTGGCCCACGGTCACGCCCATGTCGGTAGTCCACTTCAAGTCCTGTCCGTCGAGGTACCAGTTCACGCCCGCCGTGAAGATGCTCAGCGGGCCCTGGTCCAGGAACGGCCCGCCCTGGAGGTTGGTGTCGTTGTTCGTGTTCCAGCAGGCGTATTCGTAGCGGCCGAAGATCTCGACCTTCGGGTCCACATAGATCGCGGGCTGGAATGTGAAGCCATAGGCGCTGATGTATCCCAGGGGCAGTTGCGGCGTCGACGGAGGCGGCCCGAAGCTTCCCGCGCGGGAGCTCTGCTGCGATTCGATGTAGTTGAAGTAGGCCGAGGCGAAGATGCTCGCCCCGCCAAAGTTCCACTGAGCGTCTGCAGTCACGCTGTTCCAGTAGTTCTTGAACGAGGTGGCACCGGGGGCGACGAAGTACTGCTCGGTGGGAGAGGACTGCTGGAAGTGATAGGCAAGACCCATCAGAAAACCGGCCTGTTCTCCCATTTGGCTGGTGAAACTGTTGAAATCGTTCCAGGCGCCGTAGGGTTTCCACTCCAGGCGCGTGTTGAAGCTGATGTCGGATTGCATGGAGAACCAGGGGGCGTTCAAGGGATTGGAGCCGACCGCCAGGAGATCCCCACCCAGCACATTGTCCGTGCCTCCGTTGTCGACCGAAAGATCCCAGCGCAAATCGTCACCCTGGTATTGAAATTCAATGCCCTGCGAGTACCACAGACCGTAATTGCGAGAGACGATCGAGCGGCTCACCGCCATCTGGTTCTGGTCCACCACCAGCTGCTCGCGCGCGTAGGGCAGACGGTACTGTCCGAAGCGCATGCTCCAATTGTCGGAGAAATTGATGCGGGCCCAGGCGTCGAGCAACTGAAGCTGGCCGCTGTCGCTGCCCACCACGAAGCCGTTGGGATTCGCGGTGTCTTTGCTCAGGGCCGCGGCTTGGTTGAAGACCACATTGGTCTTGATCATGTATTGGATCGCCGGGCTGAAGACATGCCCCTTGAAAATGAGCTCGTTGTAGCCGCCGGATCCGAAGCCATAGCGGTTGGCCAGCTGATCCATGCTCGGATCATCCTCGGGCGGGTTGATGTTGCTCCAGATGAATGCGGGCTGCACGAATCCGCTGATCTCCAGCCTGAAGCGGCCATCCGGGCTCGCCAGGAAGAAGCCATCATTCCAACCGGCGGTCATGGCGTCCTCGCGAAGGCTGGAGCGGCTCTCCGAGTCGGCCAGCACATCCTCGACGATGCCGCGGATCTGCCCCGCGCGCTCCTCGCTCAGCCATTTCTCGCCTTCGAGGGCCTTGAGGTCGGCGACCTGCGTGTCCAGCGCCTTGTTCTTGCGCTCGAGCGAATCGATCCGCTGCAGCAGGGCCTCCAGCGAGGTTCCGCCGCCGTCGGCGACCTTGGTGGTGGCTTCGCTCGCGGGTGCGGGCTGGCCGAGTTCATCCGCCGGAGCCACCGTCGCCGATGCGATCGCGCCCGCGGATGCGACCACCATTCCACAGAGCCGACCGTGGGTGGAAGACCTCCAAAAATGCGATGAATGGGCGGCTTGCGGCATGAAACGAGGGCTCATAGTAGCACGGCACTACATCGGCTTTTCGCGGGCTCGACCGGACAAAATCCGCCCCAAGCGTCCGCCGAAGTCGGCAAAATGGACCCTTTTTCATCGAAGAATTCAGAAGAGCAACTGCAATTGGGAGCGAAAGACAAACTGACCTCCGTTGCCGATGGCGGAATCCTGGCGGTAATCGGCGCCAGCGATGCTCTGGTTGTAGAAGCCGTTGGTGAACATCACGCCGTTGACCGCATAACCCAAGTCCGTCGACAGCTTGATCATCTTGCCGGCGATGTACCAGTTCAAGCCGACCGTGTAGAGGGTGTTGTGCTGCGAGGAGAAGGGATTCGACACCGGCCCCGCAGCGACGTATCGCATGTTGTTGCGGCCATTGCCGAGCGTGTCGTACCACTCGAACCGCCCGTACAGCTCGACCTCGTCGCTGATGAAGTAGCCACCCTGCAGGGTGGCGCCGTAGGTGTGCACCGGGCTGCCCACCGTGGTGGCCGGCGTGCCCGCGGCGGCGCTGGAGGCCAGGTTGCCGAAGAACGAGGCGAAGATGTTGGCTCCACCCAGCATCCACTGCGCGTCCGCGGTGTAGGTGAACAAGGCGACATCACCGTCGGCGCTCACCGGCGCGGTGCCGTCGCCGACTCCGCCGCGCTGCCAGTTGAAGCCGCCGCCGAACATCAGGCCCTGGGCGTCGCCGCGGGGGCTGGTCAGGATGTCGAACTGCTTCCAGTTGCCAAAGGCGAGCCACTGCACACGACCCGTCAGCGCGTATTGCGAGTAGCCGGCATTGGCGGCCGTGTTGGTGTTGCCGATGACCGCGGAGGTGTTGGCGTCATTGCCGCCGTCGTTGAAGCTGATGACGCCCATGAGGTTGTCGCCCTTGGCAGTGAGGGCCAGGCCCTGGGTGAATTTCATGGTGAAGAGCTGGTTCACCAGCGAGCGCTCGATGCACTGCTGGTACTTCGAGCTCACCAGCTCCTCGCGGTTGAACGGGGACTTGAACTGGCCCAATTTCAGGGCGATTCCGCCGCCGAAATCCTTGCTGATCCATGCGTCCTCGATGGAGGAGGTGGCGACATTGGCTCCGCTGCCGGCGGTGGGAGAAGCGGTGCCCGCGGCGCCCGCGGTGGCGCCGTAGCTGTTGTAGATGACCGTCACCCGGTAAGTCCAGCTGGGGTCGACCACGTTTCCAAGAAAGTCGAGCTTGACGCGCCGAAGTTCGAAGCCGCGGGCGGTCCGCTGCACGCCGGCGGCGGGGTTAAACCCGTTCAGGCTCGCGCTGCTCAAGCGGCTGAGCGCATACCGCGCCTGCAATTGCCCGCCCACCACCAGCTTGAAGTTGCCGTCGGGGCTGGCCAGGAAGAATCCCTTGTCGTAGCCCCCGGTCGCCCCGGCCGCCTGCAGACTCGAACGCGAGTCGGCGTCGGCGATGACATCCTGGACGACGCCGCGGATCTGCGCGGCCCGCTCCTCCGTCAGCCACTTGTCGTTGTTCTGCGCCTTGAGCTCCACCAGCTCCTGGCGGTTGAGCTTATTTTCCCCCTGAACCTGCTCCAACGATTTCTGCAGGCGGTCGATTTGTGCCTGCAACTCGGCGTTGGAAGTGTCTCCGGTGGCGGCGAACGCGGCGCCTGAGAGCGCGGCAACAGCGAGAAATCCGGCAATTTTTGTCGTACGCATGTGAAGGCCTCCTTAAGGTCTGGAAGGAGGCAGTTCATTCACAATGCGTTCGGGTCGTGTTGCCGCTTCATGGGCGGCGTGTCATGGTTGCATTAAGAAATGGTTTGCAAAAAGAAAGCCACCCGGCCCCAAAAGGGACCGGGTGGTTGGTCTGAAACCCTGACAACTACTGGGTCAGGATGGATAACGTCTTAAGTGAAGTGACTCAGAACACCAGCTGCATCTGGCCGCGGAACACCCATTCACCACCAGCATTGATCGAATTGCTGGTCTGGTAGTTCGTGCCGGCAACTGAAGAGCCGTAGAGACCACCCGTGAACAGGATGCCGTTGTTGGACCATCCGGTGTCGAACGTGAACTTCACGTTCTTGTTGAGATACCAGTTCAAGCCGCCCGTGATAATGATGTTCTGCTGGGCAGCCAACGGACTCTGGAAAGCAACCGCGGGGTTGTTGCCACCCTGGCTGGCGGTCTCGTACCACTCAAAGCGGCCGAACAGCTCCATGGTGTCAGTGATGAAGTAACCACCCTGGACGATGGCACCGTAGCTCTGAATCGCGCTACCGTTACCACCAGCAAACGCACCACCGAGGCCGGGAAGGCTGCTGGTGAAGTTGCCGACGAACGCACCGTACAGGTTCGCTCCGCCGAGATCCCAGGACGCATCAACGCAGTACGAGAAGTAGCCCGAATCCGTGTTGGATCCACCACCGGTTGGAAGCGGATTGGTTTGAACACCACCGTGCTGCCAGTTGAATCCCGCACCGAGCATGAGTCCCTGAGCATCGCCACGCATGCTGGTCATGTCGTTGAACTGATTCCAGTTGCCGAAAGCGAGCCACTGGAGGCGACCCGTGAAGGCGTACTGGGTGAAACCACCCGTTCCACCCGTGGTGGAGCTGTTGGCCGTCGCAAAGTTGGCATTGTTGCCACCATTGTTGAAGCTGATCATGCCCATCAGGTTGTCGTTCTTGCCGGTCAACATCACACCGTCAGTCCAACCCGTTGAGAACAATTGATTCACGATGGAACGCTCAACCGCGAGCTGATTCTTCGAGCTGACCAGTTCCTCGTGGAGGAACGGGCTCTTGAATTGGCCCATCATCAGACCCCAGCCATTGCCGAAATCCTTGTTGATGTAGGCATCTTCAAGATTCGCAGTGGAAGAGGTACCGTTGCCGTTGCCTGAAGCAACAGTCGATTCAGAGACGTTGTATGGGCTGCCGTTGGCATTGTTCTGGGCCGGGAGATAAGCCAAGGTCATCTTGTAGGTCCAGCTCGGATCGACCACGTTGCCGGAGAAGTTGAGCTTCGCGCGGCGAATCTCAAATCCCTTTGCAACGCGAGTCTGGTTCGGTTGCGGAACGGTCGTTGTCCAACCAGCGTTGCTCAGGCGGCTATAGGCATAGCGAACCTGGACTTGGCCGTTGACCTGCAACTTGAAGTTTCCATCGGGGCTGGCAATGAAGAATCCATTGTTGTAGCCCGAGGTTGCTGCAGTTGCCTGAAGGCTCGAGCGGGTGTCCGCATCGGCCATCACGTCTTGAACCACGCCGCGAATCTGGCTTGCCCGCTCTTCGGTCAGCCACTTGTCGCCGTTCTGGCTCTTCAATTCGGAGAGTTCCTTCTTCAACTCAGCGATTTGCGCATTCGTGTCGTTCGTCGCCTCGACAGACGCCGCAGCAGCCGTACCGGCAACCGCAGTGAAAGCGAGAAGACCAACAAATTTTGTCAAACTCATTGCATGTGCTCCTGATATAAAAGTGATTTCGGTACTTGCCCTGACCCTGGGTTCGTACCTTTGCGTCATCCACCCTGCCGTCGGTGTCCATGCCCCATTAGGCATAGACCGGAGGGAGTTCTCAACGTATCGGTCGAAATGGACCGGCAAGTTGAGGGCGAGATCATAGTGTTGTAAAAATTTCTGTGTGGTGGTTGGTGGAAAATTATTCGTTTCCACGCTGAAAAGTGGCTTTTTTCACACCATCCTGTGGGCGCAACTCTTTGCAGTACAACATATTGGGTGATTTTCAACCATTTATTTTTTGTTTTACAAATGATTTCATTCGATTTTGATCAAAAAAGTCAAATTGTTCCTTCCTTTTATGCGGTCTTGAAGCGGTTCGGGTCATGGGAACTCAATGAGCCACCCCTGATTTTGCCGTTTTCGCCCTGCCCGATCCCGGTTGGGATGGGTTGAGAAGCTCGAAAGCCGCAGAAACATGCTCGATTGAAACGATTTCCATGGATTTTGGAGCTTGGATCTTCTGGGAAGCGGGCACGGCGATCCGGGTGACTCCTCTTCGGGAGGCAGCGGCGATCCTTTCATGCATCTGCGTGCAGGGGCGAAGCTGCCCCGAAAGGCTGATTTCGCCAATTGCGGCAAATCCATCGGGCACCGCCCTTCCAAGCCGGGCCCCGGCCACTGCCAGGGCGATGGCAAGATCGGCTCCGGGTTCAAGCACCTTGAGACCCCCTGCAGCGGCCGCGTAGACATCCTGATCTCCAAGACGCAGACCCCCATGCTGTTCGAGGACCGCAATCAGCATTGCCAGACGGCTTGAGTCCAGCCCCGAAGCCTTGCGCTTCGCCGCACCCACAAGTCCGGTGGCGGTCAGGGCCTGCACCTCGGCGAGCAGGCAGCGGGTGCCGGCCATGGTGGGGACCGCGACGGAACCGGGACGCGGAGCCAGCGACGGATCGGCGGCAAGGGCGCTCTCATCCACCTGGCGCAGGCCCAGCGACGTCATCTCGAAAAGGCCGACTTCCAGCGTGCTGCCAAAGCGATTTTTCGCGGCCCGCACCACGCGGTGGGCGTAATGGCGGTCCCCCTCGAAACTCAGTACGACATCCACCAGGTGCTCGAGCAACCGCGGCCCGGCCAGCAATCCATCCTTGGTCACGTGGCCGACGATGACGACGATGATTCCGCTGGACTTGGCCAGCGCCACCAGGTCGAGCGCGCAGCGGCGCAGCTGCGAGACGCTGCCGGGAATCGCGTCGACATCGACGCGGTGAACCAGCTGGATGGAATCGACCACGAGCACGGTCGGGTTGAGCTTGCGCGCCTGCTCGATGATGCGGGCCAGATTGCTCTCGGCGTGGATCCACAAGTGAGTCTCGCGCCGTTCGTTGCGTGAGCCACGATTGTGCGCCGAATGCTTTGATTCGTCCGCCGCGATGGTCGCCGGCAGCGCCGTCTCCAGTCGCTCCGCCCGAAGTCGAAGCTGGTGGGCGCTCTCCTCGCTGCTGGCGTAGAGGACGGTGCTGCCGCCATCGGCCAGGGCGGCGAGGGCCTGCAGCAGAAGCGTGCTCTTGCCGATCCCGGGGTCGCCCCCGAGCAGAACCACGCTGCCGGGCACGAAGCCGCCGCCCAGGACGCGGTCGAACTCAGCGACTCCGCTGGCGATGCGGGGAATCAGCGAGGCCTGGATTTCGCCCAGCGGCTGGGCTTCGCTCGCCGAATCTGAGCCGGCGTGTTCGCCCGTTGGCAACATGCCGGGAGTTGGCTTGGCTTCCACAAAGCGCTGGAGCGAATCCCATGCGCCGCAGTCGGGGCACTTGCCCATCCACTTCGGATGGGTCGCGCCGCAGGTGCCGCAGAGATAGGAGACGCGTTCCTTGGCCATGGCGCGATTCTACGGCCCGGGGCTGCGCCTGCGTGAAAACCCGCGGAAACTCCGCTTCATTTCGGGGACGCAAAGACAGCGACACCAATCGAGTCGGAGTTTCGATCGGCGTCGCGAAGTGACGTTCGGGTGGCTGTTGAGGCGCCGCGGATGCGCCGCCTCGATGCGTTGGCGGAAGCGAGGGCCTTCCGCTGCGCACAATATAGTGCGCATTCGCGGCTTGTCACGCCGCAGTCCGGGAAAATTTCAATTTTGTTCCGGTGAGCGGCGACTAGGATGGGCGCGTGCTCTCCCCCATGCGCACGATCGACGCGCTCTGGCAACTGGCGAGGCTCGGCGCGATTCTGCGATTTCGTTTTCACGGCGCGTACTGGAAGTGGCGCCGCGAAACCGCCTTTGGCGCCGCTGCGGAGCGCATGCCGCCGCGCCTGGCCCGCTGGAGGGCGGTTCTTGAATATGGCGCATGGGTGGGGCGGATGCGGCGACTCGCCGCACGCGATTCCTGAATTCGCATGCGAACCGCGGCGACCGCCACGGGCGGCGCCCGGAACCATCGGCACGAAAATTTAGTGGATGCTCAGCGGACCCTGGCGCGGATCAGGGATCGCGTCGTCGCTCATGGCGATGGGATGGCGGCTGGCAGCGCCGGTTCCATCGATCAGCGGGCTGAAGCGACTGCCGATCATCGGAATGCGGTGGTTGGGCGACGCCTGCTTGGGAATGAGCGGCGAGATCAGGTAGAGCACCGCGACGCAGCCGATCGATCCGATCCAGATGTGGGCGCTCCATCCCATGAAGACAAACGCAGCAGTCATGAGCAGCACCAGAAGCGAGGTCGGGATCAACCCCTCCCAGGCGAGCCGCATGAGTTGGTCAAAGCGGAAGCGCGGAAGCGTCCAGCGGATTGCCATGGCGAAGGCCACCATGAAAAGGACCTTGCCCATCATCACAGCGAATTGCGCGCCGACCAGCAGCAGCCCGCCCTGGGCCGGCAGATCGGGCCAAAGGCCGAAGGGGCTGACGCTCCAGCCGCCCAGGAAAAGCAGGCTGAAGAAGGCGGCGCCGGTGATCAGGTGGAAGTACTCGCCCAGGAAAAACATGGCGAAGCGCATGCTCGAGTACTCGGTGTGGTAGCCGCCGACCAACTCGCTCTCGGCCTCCGCCAGGTCGAAGGGCGCACGATTGGCCTCGGCCAGCATGCAGGTGTAGAAGATGATCGCGGCCACCGGCTGCTGGACGATGTTCCACAAACCGCGGTCGCTCTGCGCGGCGATGATGCCGTAGGGATCCAGGTTGCCCGCGGTGAGAATGATGCACAGCAGCGCAAGCCCCATCGGGAT
This sequence comes from Planctomycetota bacterium, assembly GCA_021414025.1. Taxonomy (NCBI): domain Bacteria; kingdom Pseudomonadati; phylum Planctomycetota; species Planctomycetota bacterium. Next base: position 297,883 of record JAIOPG010000005.1, read on the forward strand.
CTCGTAGGAGATCATCTGGGCGCTGGCCCGGAGGCCGCCAATGAAACTGAACTTGCTGTTGCTGGACCAGCCGCCCAGGGCCACGCCATAGACGCCAAGGCTGGCGATGGCGAGCAGGTAGATCATGCCGATGCTGACCAAGGCTCCGCACATCTTCACGGAAATGCCCTGTAGTCCGAGTGTCGCCGCGAGTCCGAAGGGCAGCGAGTCCAGGTCGAGCGTGCCGGCCCAGGGAACGATGGCGAAGGTGATCATGGCCGGCACCAGCAGCAGCGCCGGCGAGAGCAGGAAGAGCACCTTGTCGGCGCCGGTGGGAACGAACTCCTCCTTCATAAGGAACTTCAGGCCGTCGGCGATCGGCTGCAGCAGGCCGTAGGGACCGACCCGGTTGGGGCCGACGCGGTCCTGCATCCACGAACTCAGTTTCCGCTCCAGCATGATGGCGTAGGCGCAGCCGACCAGGATCACATGCAGCATGACCACCATCACGATGATTCCCGTGACCAGCTGCGCGGTTTGCGGCAGCGCGGGAAGCCATGCGGGCAAATGTTGGCTCACGTTGGTCATGGAGGCGGGCATTCTAGGGAGATGCGGACAATTGCAAGTGGCCGTGGCTTAGATGGAGATGGGCGCGGGAGTGGCATGGCTCGTCGCCTCTGGCGCGGGTTTGACGGCGATGAAGGATGCGGCGCCTGACGCCGGCGGCTTTCCGGCGGGACGCGCCAGGTGCGGGAAATAATCCTGGATCGCATAGACGCCCCAGGGCTCAGCCTGCATGCCGGCGATCGCCTGCACGGCTGCGCGGGCCCCTGAAATCGTCGTGACGATCGGCACGCCGCTGCGCACGGCCTGGGCGCGGATCTTGCCCTCGTCGGTGTCGCCGCCCTTGCGCGTGGCGGTGTTGAGGATCAGGTGCACCTCGCCGCTTCGGATCAGGTCGAGCACGTTGGGCCGGGCGCCTTCCGAGATCTTGCGCAGCACCGTGGCGGGAATGTCCTGCTTGGAAAGTTCCGCGTGCGTGCCGTGCGACGCGAAGATCTTGAAGCCCATCCGGATGAGCGAGCGACCGAGCTCGCAGACGTGGCGCTTGTCGCTCTCGCGCACCGAAACGAAGACGTTGCCCTTGGTGGGCAGCATGACGCCGGCGGCCATCTGCGCCTTGGCGAAGGCGACGGGCAGACTGCGGTCGGCGCCCATGACCTCGCCGGTCGAGCGCATCTCGGGGCCGAGGATCACGTCGACGCCGGGGAACTTCGCGAAGGGGAAGACGCTCTCCTTCACCGCGAAGAATCCGGCGTCGGGAGTCTCGCGCACGTTCAGTTCGTCCAGTGTGGCCCCCATCATCACCCGCGCGGCCAGGCGCGCGAACGCGATGCCCTTGGCCTTGCTGATGAAGGGAGTCGTGCGGCTGGCGCGGGGATTCACCTCGAGCACGTAGATCACATCATCCTTCACGGCCATCTGCACGTTCATCAGGCCGCGCACGCGCAATTTTTTCGCAAGGGCCAGGGAGTGGTCGCGAATGCGGCGCACAATCGCCGGCGGCAATGAATAGGGGGGAACGGTGCAGGTGCTGTCGCCCGAGTGGATGCCCGCCTCCTCGATGTGCTCCATGACGCCGCAGACCACGGCCCGAGGGTTGGCGCTTTTCTGCTGGACCAGCTTGGCGCTGGAGCCCTCGTCGGGCGTGAAGTCCGCAATGACGTCGACATCGACCTCGATCGCGTCGGCGAGGAAGCGGTCGACCAGGATCGGCGTCTCGGCGAGATCGCTCACCTCGACCGCCTTGGTCATGTATCGGCGCAGGCTTGTCTCGTCGAAGCAGGTCTCCATGCCGCGGCCGCCCAGCACATAGCTGGGCCGCACCAGCACCGGGTAGCCGATGCGCCCGGCGATCTCGACCGCCTGCTCGAGGCCGCGCGCGATGCCCGAAGGCGGTTGCGTGAGCCCGAGTTCGTCGATCAACATCTTGAATCGGTCGCGGTCCTCGGCGTCGTCGATGCTCTGCAGTCCGGTGCCGATCAGCGGCACGCCGGCCTTAGCCAGCCCATGCGCCAGGTTCAGCGGTGTCTGCCCGCCAAACTGCACGATCACGCCGACCACGCCGCCACTGCGATTGTTCCGCTCGATGCCGCCGCCGTTGAGGCGCTCGATGCAGTTGAGCGTGTCCTCCAGCGTGAGTGGCTCGAAGAAGAGCAGGTCGCTGGTGTCGAAGTCGGTGCTGACCGTCTCGGGGTTGGAGTTGATCATCACGCTCTCCAGGCCCATTTCGGCGCAGGCGAAGGAGGCCTGGCAGCAGCAGTAGTCGAACTCAATGCCCTGGCCGATGCGGTTGGGGCCGCCGCCGAGAATGATCACCTTCGGCGTCTTGGTGACGCGGATCTCGTCGTCCGCGACCGGCTTGCCGTTGTGCGAATAGGAGCGCTCATAGGTGGAATAGAAATAAGGCGTGGCGGCGTCGAACTCGGCGGCGCAGGTGTCGACCAGCTTGTAGACCGGCTCCACGCCGGCCGTCTTGCGGTGGGCCCGCACCTTCAGGATGGTGTCGGTGGTGATGGCGCCCAAGTAGAGGTTGGCCAGCTGCGCGTCGGAGTAACCGTGCGACTTCGCCTGGAAAAGGATTTCCGTCGGCAGCTCCTCGAGCGACTTGTACTTGCAGAGCACATCCTCGAAGGCAACAAGTTCCGCGAGTTGCGAGACATACCAGGGGTCGTAGCCGGTGGCCTCGCTGACGCGCTCCACACTCCAGCCGCTCTTCAGGGCGTAGCGCACGTAATAGAGGCGGCCCTGGCTGGCGACCGTGAGTTTGCGAACCAGGGTTTCCTCTGCGATCGGCCAGGTGGCTTCACTGCCGTCGGCAAGGTCGCTGGCGGTCGAGCGCTGCGCCGCCAGCCACTTGTCGTTGCGGTCCAGGCCGAAGCCGTGGCGCTTCACCTCCATGGAGCGGATGACCTTCTGCAGCGCCTCCTTGAAGGTGCGGCCGATGCTCATCGCCTCGCCGACGCTCTTCATTTGCGTGGTGAGGCGCTCGTCCGCCTCGGGGAATTTCTCGAAGGTCCAGCGCGGCATCTTCACCACGACGTAGTCCAGCGTCGGCTCGAAGCAGGCGCTGGTGGTGCCGACCACGTCGTTGCGCAGCTCGTCGAGCGTGTAGCCCACGGCCAGCTTGGCGGCGATCCGGGCGATCGGAAAACCCGTCGCCTTGCTGGCCAGCGCGCTGGAGCGGCTGACGCGCGGATTCATCTCCACCACCACCATCTCACCGTTGGCCGGGTTCACCGCGAACTGCACGTTGCTGCCGCCGGTCTCCACGCCCACGGCGCGCATGATGCTGAAGGCCGCGTCGCGCATCCGCTGATATTCCTTGTCGGTCAGCGTCATGATCGGCGCGATGGTGATCGAGTCGCCAGTGTGCACGCCCATCGCGTCCAGGTTCTCGATGCCGCAGACCACGATGCAGTTGTCGCGCCTGTCGCGCACCACTTCAAGTTCGTATTCCTTCCAACCCAGCGCGCTCTGGTCGATCAACACCTGGCCGATCATGCTGGCGGCGATGCCGCGGCGCGTGATCTCCTCGAGCTCATCCATGTTCCAGGCGATGCCGCCGCCCGATCCGCCGAGCGTGAAGGCAGGGCGGATGATCGCGGGCAGGCCGATCTCCTGCACGAACGCCTTCGCGTCCTCGATGGTGGTGACGGTGCGCGACTTCGGCTGCTTCAATCCCAGCTTCTCGACGATCGCGCGGAACTCCTCGCGGTCCTCGGCGCGGTGGATCGCCTTGCGGTCGGCGCCGATCATCTCCACGTTCAAACGCTGCAGCGTGCCATCGTCGTGCAGGGCGCAGGCGCAGTTCAGCGCCGTCTGCCCGCCGAGGGTCGGCAGCAGCGCATCGACGGGCGTGCCCAGGTCGCGCTCCTTCTCCAGCACCTTGCGCACCGCCTCGGGGGTGATCGGCTCGATGTAGGTCCGGTCGCTGAAAGCCGGGTCGGTCATGATCGTGGCGGGGTTGGAGTTGACCAGCACCACGCGGTAGCCCTCCTCGCGCAGCGCCTTGCACGCCTGCGTGCCGGAGTAGTCGAACTCGCAGCCCTGCCCGATGACAATGGGACCGCTGCTGATGATCAGGATGGTGTGGATGTCGTCGCGTCGGGGCATGGGAATTTTTGGCGCGGCACGAGGGGGGCGAAACGCCGGGTTTCGCGGCTTTCACAAACGGAAACAGTCTAGCCCATAGCAGCCCCCGCGAGAGCCTTTTGGAGCGGGCAAGTTGGAAAAAATGCGGTCGATAGCATGGCGCCCGTGATCGCGTCCATCGAAGGCGAACTGGTTTCGGTCGACGGGGCGTCGGCGCTGGTCCGCTCCGGGGCGATCACCTACGAAGTGCTGGTTCCCGCCGCCGACGCGCCGGCGCTGGAGAGCGTGCGGGGCTCGAATGTGAAGTTCGTCACGCTGCATTATCTGGAGGGCCAGGGTCAGGGATCGAGCTTCTGGCCGCGCCTGATCGGCTTTCAGAGCGCCGACGACCGCGATTTCTTCATGCTTTTCACCAGCGTCAAGGGGATCGGCGTCCGCAAGGCCCTGCGCGCCCTTCAAAGATCGTTCGCCGACATCGCCGCCATGATCGAGCACAAGGACTACGCCGCGCTGCAATCGCTGCCGGAGATCGGCCGTAAGACGGCCGAGACGATCGTTGTGGAGTTGAAGGACAAGGTCAGCCGATTCGCCATGGGTTCGGCGACCATTCGCAAGAGCGCCGCACCCCGGCGCAGCGGCGCGGTCGCCGACGCGGTCACGGTGCTCGCCCAGCTCGGCGAGCCGCGCCTGGTCGCGGAGCGTCTGGCGGAGCGGGCCGCGCTGGTCGCGGGCAAGTCGGCCGGCGCGGAGGAACTTGTCGCGGCGGCGCTTCAATTGAAGGGGCAGGACTGAGATGCGATACGCGATGATCATGGCCGGCGGCAGCGGCACCCGACTCTGGCCGATGAGCCGCAAGGCGCAGCCCAAGCAACTGCTTCCTTTTATAGATGGCAAGTGCCTTCTGGAAATCGCGGGGAACCGGCTCGAGGGGGTCGTTCCTGCGGAGCGCCGCCTGGTCTGCGCGTCGGAGGCTTATCGCGCGCAGGTGAAGAAGGCCGTGCCGGCGCTGCGCGACGAAAATTGGCTTGGCGAGCCGACCGGCCGCGACACGCTTAATGCGGTTGGTTTCGCGGCGGCGGTGCTGGCCAAGCGCGACCCCGACGCGGTGTTTGTGGTTGTGACCAGCGACCATCTCATCGAGCCGCAGGAGGAGTTCGCGCGGCGGCTCGACGTGGGTTTCAAACTGGTCGAGAAGGATCCGACCTGTTTCGTGACCTTCGGCATTCAGCCCACTTTCGCCGCCACCGGCTACGGCTATGTGGAACGCGGCGATGCGATCGCGGGCTTCGACGGCTGCTTCAAGGCCAAGCGCTTCGTGGAGAAGCCGGACAAGGAAACCGCCGAGGCCTACCTGGAGGCCGGAACCTTCAGTTGGAACAGCGGCATGTTCATCTTCAATGCAGCGAAATGCCTTGAATCGATCTCGTGGCACAAGCTGGCGAGCTTTGAGGGCCTGGAGCGGATTGCGCAGGCGTGGGGCACGTCGCGGCAGAAGGCGACAATCGACGCCGTGTATCCGGAATTGCCCAAGATCAGCGTCGACTACGCGCTGATGGAGACGGCCAGCAAGGACGCGCGGCGATCAATCGCGGTGGTGCCCATGGCGGTGAAATGGAAGGATGTCGGAAGCTGGACCGCGTGGGCGGAAACGCTCAAGTCTGACGAGGCGGGCAATCGCGCCAACTGCAGCGTCTCGCATCTCGAGTCGAAGCATGTGACCGTCGCCAGCGATGACGCGAAGCACACCGTCAGCGTGATCGGTCTGGACAATGTGGTCGTGGTGCGCACCAAGGACGCCACGCTAATCTGCCGCGCGAACATGGCCGAGCGCGTGAAGGAAATCGCGGCCCAGGTTCCGCCCGCCTTGCAATGATGGAACGGGTCACCGAGTCATGACGAAACGCATCGCCCGATTTCTCGCCATCGATCTCGGGGAGCGGCGAACGGGCCTTGCCTTGGGCGATTCGCTGACCAACATCGTCGCGCCCATCGGGGCCATTGAGGCTGCAAAGGGGCCGGTGCTTCTCGCGGAGTTGAAGAAGACGATCGACGAAACGGGGCCGGATGAAATCGTGATCGGTCTGCCGCTGAACATGGATGGAAGCGAGGGCGCCGCATCCAAGGCGGTGCGCGAGTTCGCCGTCGAAATCGGCAAGCTCACGAACAAGCCGGTTCATCTTCATGATGAGCGGCTTACGACTTTCGAAGCGGATTCCAGGATGGCGCAGTCGGGCCGCACACATGGCGAAAAAAAGGCTCTGCGCGACGCGCTTGCCGCCGCGGCGATGCTCGAAGATTTCCTCCGCGTCCGCGCCGCGAATCCGAATTAGTTTTCAGGCCGATTTGGTTTCGCACGCCGCGCGGTCGACATACCAGGCGAACTCTCCGCTGAGCGGATGCACTCCCTTGATCGGAAGATCCTGGTAGGTCTCCGTTCCCGTCGCGACCCGCTGCAGCATGGGGGCCTTCTTCTCGCCAAGCACCAGCACCGCGACGAATCGCGCCGCGTTGATGGCGAGGTAGGTAAGGGTGATGCGCGGCGGCGGCGTGACCGTGGGGCCATCGCAATAGTCGACAAAGCGGGTGCGCTGCTCCAGCACCTGCGTGTGGGGAAACAGGCTCGCGGTGTGGCCGTTGTCGCCCATGCCCAGCAGCACGTAATCCAGCCGGTCCTGCCCCTTGGGTCGGCTCGACAGGATTTCCCGGTACGTCTTTTCATAATCCGCCGCGGGATCCGCAAGCGAAGTCTGCATCGGGTGAACATTCGTGGCCGGCATGTCCGTGTGGTCCACGATGATCTCTTTGATCTGGCGGAAATTACTCAGCTCATGGTCGAAGGGGACGCGGCGCTCGTCGACCATCCAAAGATGAGTCTGCTTCCAGGGCAGACCGCGGTAGCGAGGGTCATACATGAGCTGCTGGTAAAGCGGCATCGGCGTGCTGCCGCCGGAGAGTGCGAGGTGGAAGCTGCCGAAGGTGTGGACGCAGTTGTGCGCATGAAGCAACAGGTCGGCGCTGAGCGCGTCGAAGACCGCCTCGGGGTCCTCCCGCGCCACGATCTTTCCCGGCAGCGGCGGCGCCTGGATCGGCGTGTCGCGCAGGTCAGTGGGAAGAAAATCGCTCATGTGCGGAATGGTACCGATGGCTCGTGTCGCCTTGAGCAGATCTCGCGTCGCCCGTCGATCCGCGCGTTAAATCTCACACCGCCCAGGCGCGCCCCTCGCGCGTCATCAGCTCCTCGGCAGCCTTGGGCCCCCATGAGCCCGGCGCGTAGTTGCCCTGGATGTTCTTGCGCAGCGGCGCGCTGGCCTTGTTCAGGAAGGGCATGATGGCGTGCCAGGCGCTCTCGACCTCGAGCCGATGCTTGAACAAGCTCTGGTCGCCGCGCATGGCGTCGATCATCAGCGGACCATACGCCTCGACCGTCTCGGAATGGAACGAGTCGACATAGTCCATCTCCATCTCGACGGGCTTGATGTCCATTGGCCCCGGCACCTTGGCGTTGAAGCGGATCCGGAACTGCTCGTTGGGAGCGATGTCGATGGTGATGCGGTTGCCGGCCAGCGGCGCCTTGACGATCTTCTTGAAAAGATTCGCCGCCGGCGGCTTGAACTGCACGACCACCTGCGTACTTTTTTTCGCCATGCGCTTTCCGGTGCGCAGGAAGAACGGCACGTTGGACCAGCGCCAGTTGTCGAAATGCATCTTCAGCGCCGCGAAGGTTTCGGTGGTCGAGTTCGGATCGACCCCCTTGAGCTCGTGATAGGCGCCCTCGGTGGCGTCGCCGGAATATTGACCCAGCGCGCCCCACTCGGCGATGCGGTCGATCGGCGGAGTCTGCAGCGCGTCGATCACCTTGATCTTCTCACCGCGGATGTGGTCGGCGGAAAACGTCGTCGGTGGCTCCATGGCCACGAAGGCCAGCACCTGCAACAGATGGCTCTGGATCATGTCGCGGATGGCGCCGGTCTTGTCGTAGAAGGCGGTGCGCTGGCCTACGCCGACGGTCTCGACCGCGGTGATCTGCACGTGGTCGATGTAGCGATGGTTCCACACCGGCTCGAAGAGCGCGTTGGCGAAGCGGAAGACCAGCAGGTTCTGCACGACCTCCTTGCCCAGGTAATGGTCGATCCGGTAGATCGCGTCTTCTTCAAAAACGCGGCCCAGCGCCCGGTTCAAGCTCGCAGCGCTCTCATCGTCGAAGCCGAAGGGCTTCTCCACGATGATGCGCTGCCACGATTTCATGTTGCGGTTGACGCTGCACCAGCGGCGGCCCTCGGTGACCATGCCCGCGGCGTCGATCTGGGCCACGATGGGCTCGTAGAGCTCCGGCGCCACGCTCATGAAGAAGAGGATGTTCTGGGCGCACTTCCGTTGCGCATCCAGTTCGGCGACGCGCGCTGAGAGCCGCGCGTAGGGCTCGCTGGTGGCGGCGTCGCCCGGCAGATAGAAGATGCGCTTGGAGAATTCCTTCCACACCTCGTCGCGGAAATTCTTCACCTGCTTCTGGATCCAGGGCTTCAACTCATCGCGCCACGCCTCGTCGCTCTTGGGCGTGCGGCTGACGCCCAGCACGCAGGTGGCGGGATTCAGCAAGCCGGCCTCGGCCATTTCGTACATGGCGGGAATGAGCTTGCGCGAGGTCAGGTCGCCGCTGGCTCCAAGAATGACAAGGACGCAGGGATCCGCGGTGCGCATGGCCATAGGCTAACGCCTCCCGCAGAAGCGCACGCCAAAGCGAAGCCCGGCTCTTGCGTCGGCTCAACTCAATCGCAGGTTGCGGGGGAAGTCTCAGCTCGCTTCGCGCGGGTGGTAGCGGCGCAGCACCTCGCGCAGCCGGTTCTGGTCCACATGCGTGTAGATCTCGGTGGTGGCGATGTCCTCGTGGCCCAGCAACTCCTGCACCACGCGAAGGTCGGCGCCGCCACCCAGCAAGTGTGTGGCGAAGGAGTGCCTCAGCTTGTGCGGATGCACGCCGTGAAGGCCGGAAAGCGTCGCGTATTTCTTGACGATCTGCCAGACTGCGACGCGTTCAATGGGCTTGCCGCTGAAGGAGAGAAAGAGGCGGAATTTGTCGCGCCCGTCGCCAAATCGGGTCAGGCCGGGGCGGACTTCCTTCACGTACTTCCCGATCGCCTCGATCGCCGGCTCGCCCAGCGGAACCATGCGCTGCTTGTTGCCCTTGCCGATCACCACCAGGCAGCCGAGCGTGGTGTTGAAGTCGTTCATCTTGAGCGTGCCCACTTCGCTGGCCCTCAGTCCCGCCGCGTACATCGCCTCGAGCATGGCGCGGTCGCGCCGCCAGAGGTCGCCGGTCTGGGCGTTGGGGGCCTCCACCAGTTTGCGCATCTGGCTGGGCGTCAGGGTACCGGGAAGTCGGCGCCACTTGTGGGGGCGCTCCAGCAGCCGCGCCGGGTCGCGCTCGATCTTTCGCTCCGCCTGCATCCACCGGAAGAAGACCCGCATGGTGGCCAGGTGGCGCGTCACCGTGCTGGATTCCATCCCGCGCTCGCGGCGCAGCTTCTGCAGATGCTGTGCCAGATGCTCCATGCGGACGGCGCCGGGCTTGGTCACGCCGGCGAGAATCAAGTCTTCTTTCATGTAGCGAAGGTCGCGGCCATAGGCCTCGAGCGTCGCGGGGCTCAATCCGGTTTCGATCCGCGCCCAGGCGAGAAAGTCACGCGCCGCGTGATCGAAGGGAGAGGTTCCTTCCATGGGCGGTCACCTGCACGGGAATGGATCCGTTGCTCGCGGTCCGGACAAGGCGCCGGGTGAGAACGGGTTTTTCCAGCGTGCCATGTGATTGTTCCATGTTGATCCGATGGAAGGTGGTGCAGCCGTGGTAGGCGTTGCAGCACACCGAGAACGCGCTCTCCACAGTCGCCATCGTGAAGCGATGGTCGCATCGCCGGTCGCCCGCATCCAGATGCGGGCAGTGATGGTCAGTGTTGGTGTGGTCGCTCATGGCAGTGGTGAGTATGGAATCGGATGGAATGAGTACAGAACTGTAAATATAGCAAGGCCGGGCATTTGCTCAATTCGACGAAGCGTCGGGCGACCCGCCCAGCGGTTCCAAAAAGGCAGTTCTCTGGAAATTCTTCGATCCAACAAGTTTTTAGGGGCCGTACGCCGCCACCTATTTGGGGAGGCACAACTCTCGCGCAGGTTCAAAACGGTTACAGAGTCATTTGGATCGAGCAACCCAAAGTATTAGTCGGACGTCTGCCTAGTGGATCCAATCAAAAGGACAATGGCTTCAGAAGGGTCGCCAGCCGGGTTGATATCTCCGCGGACCGATTCGGGCAACTCGATTTCAAATCGTACGGATTCTGTCCGAACATGAGAGAAGTCAGCAACATCGGGTCGGCGCATGACTCGGATTTGCTGATCAGACATGTCGTACATACGCAAAAACCGCACTTCCCACTGTTGTGCAAACATGGGCCAGTTTCGCATAGATAAGTGGTCGTAGCCGCCCGGCTGGCCCGGACTTATCCCGTAGATTCGAAGGCACTGAAGTAGGGAACCCTTTATCAGGGTGGATTGCTCGGGCGAGAGGTCATGAGCGAATAAGTCACTTACTAGTTCAACCTGACTCGCAACACTCTTACCGCGACCTTCTGCCGGAATCAGCCCAATGCTCAACAGGAATAAATTTCCATCGCCTTCACCAGTTCCTCGAGGTCCCGAAGTCACTTGATCAAGATTCGAGATGTGGTGTCGAGAACGATCGAATCGTGTTGCCTTCACCTCAATGGACGCCATCGCGCCGCTAAAGTCTCGCGCTCCGTGCCGGTAGCCAGTCCAAGAGTCGAGAATGCGACGACGCCATTCAAGAGCAGGATGGCGGACCAGAATCTGCTCCAGCAGAATCAATTCTCCGAGTAACCCGAGCGCCAACTCCTCCCCAACCCCAGCTCGCTCGAGGAACAACTCAATTAACGGCTCCGCTCGAGTGAATGCCTCCTGCGGATTTGACAGAAACTGGTGTCGAAGAAGCTCCTCCAGCACGAGGGCAACAACTCCGACAAAGTGCGGCTCCCCCGGAATCAAGATTCGGAATGCAGAGAATCTTCGCCCACTGCTCGTCTGCCAATTGTCACCAGTGATGTACTTCCGAATGATCGTCGACTCGACATTGAGCGGCTCAACTGCAAGAAACACCTCAAAGCGCCCCCCCGTGTCACGCGCGACACCCAGTGTCCGATCATCGGACAACCAAACTGGATTTCGCTCATCTATTGATGATGGGCGGGTTGTACCGCTGATTAGTTCGCGCAACGATTCGAAATTATTCATTTGGGATCCTGTCAATGCTGTACTGGTCGCAACACACCAATCTGATCGGGGCCGCCGGCTGGTAAACATACACCGATCGCAAGTCGGGGATGACCTGATGGGTGAGCGAGGAGATGAAATAGAATCAACCCATCTTCACCAATTGCTCTCCAGGGCGCGTCATCAATGTTGATACGAGGCGGATTGCGATTTAATCCGGTTCGGTGGTAATCAAAAAACTGATCCCCGAAATAGGCCCCAGGTCCTCCCGTCGGGTTACGAGTTCCCCAAGTAGCGACAAGTTGTGAACGCACTTCATCGATCTCGCGTTCCATCAGGCGGATCCGCCAATCGTTTCCCAAGTCCGTGCCAACACGATCCAAAGACGTTCCCGCAACCACTGGTCCCTGTCCAAATCGCAAACCAATCGAAAATCTCGGGCAGCGTCGCGCTCTCTCTCCCGGCGACAGATGCCCCCAAGGAACTTCGGGTTTGTCATTCGGATAAAGCCCAATCCCAGCATGTTCTCGACAAAGAGCCCATAATCGGAAATATGCAGCGATGGAATATGGACATTTGGTTGGAAGGAATTTGTCTCTCGAATCGCCCCCCCGGCGAGTGGCTTCAAGACCGGGACGGAACAGGAAATTTTGGGCAGGATCAAGTTTCAGTGCCCGCTCAATACTTTCCCAACGATGATGTTCGTCAGCACTTGGGGTCGGATCGTGATCGACAAAGATCATTTCATCGAGCATGTCAGCCACTTCGGAAAGCGAATATTTTGTTTTAAGAATTAATCCGCGCTTGATTCCCACGGTCACCCCATCCGCATTTCCGGGAGCAAAGCGTTGTTCAACCATTTCAAAATTCGGATCAACACCCGAACCGTCCCAAAATCCCGAGATAAAGGGAGTGCCTCCAGGAGCGAGCGGAAGCCGCCGCAGATTCTCAACTTTTCCGGTCGGCAGGAAGTTGCGTCCACCAAGTACTTGCGGAGACACACCGCCCGCATCCGACCCCGCCTTCGCGCGTTCGATATTGATAATTTCAGTACGCAAGGCTTCGTCAGCAGCGTGGTACTGCCGGAAACGGTCTAACTGATCCTCAAATGCAAAGACCCGACAATACGCGAGCCAAGCACCCCGATACCCAAACCATCGCTGCATCTGCATCTGCGTGTCCGCAAGCGGGGCATCTGGATCTCGGAGAAAAAGAGTGGTCGAAAGACCCTCGAGAGTTAGTCCACGCGACATGATATTGCCGGCGACGAAGATTGTGCAAAGCGATGTTGGAAGACACCAAGTGCCATCTGCCTGAAGCATTGGCTCGAAATTTGGAGGCGCGTCTGCCCCGAGAGAACCGTTGACAACTTGCATCTGAATAGATGGCAACACCTCTTCTACGATCGCACGTTCCACGATCTCCCAATCCTCTGGTGGCAATTGAATGCCAGCACAACCCGGACGAGCACGAAGAATTTCCGCCGACCGCCGATATGCAGTAAGCCACGCGGACCACATGTTCCGTTCACGCGTGATTCTAACTGCAAGTCGGTGCCACTCTACTTCGGGGCGCGCCACATCGGCGCCAACGCCCACAATTGGTGGAATGTGTGGTGACTCATCATGCACCCAAGACTTTACAACTAACTCACCCTCGAATTGCGACTCAACACTGCTGGATGGATTGAAAAGCATCGACGAGATAGGCGGCATTATCGCCTTCGCTTCGGTCAGCGTTGAAACTACAACACCACGGGTAGCCACGTATGAACGACTCGATGCAATCAAGCGACAGGCCGTCGCAACGATGAATGCACGAAGCGATTCACCCACAAGCTCCATTCGCCGCACTTCCCATTCGGCCCGGGTAAGACCATCTGCATTTTCAAGTCCAATGCACGGCTGGAATAGTTCAGCAACAGCAGGATAGAACTCGCCGCCGCCGGAATGCCGCTGCGAGATCAACGGCACCGCAAACGACGCCCTGTCTCGAATTTCGGGGGATCCCGATGCGCCAGGAGCGCGGATACAAGTGACAAAATCACGCGGACTAAGCGGATTATGATCGTGCTGCAAGAGATTGGCTTGTGGTGTGGCTGTGTAAGCGAGATAAACAACTCTCAGCTTGTCATGAAACACGCGACTATCACTCGGGCCCCTTGCCCACAGGCCCTCAATCCACCTTGGAAGAAATCGATCCGCCGGTGCACCTACGGGACCAGCACCAAGAATCGACCCGTCATCGGCTTCGTCGTCAATCACGAGCATCTTTAAGGGCCGATCGATTGTCACCATAGCCCGGTGCAGAGATTCTCTAAGCGCACTGAGATGATCCGCCTGCTTCATTACAACAGCAACAATTGGATTACCGGCGCGAATGTTTTTTGTCATGCGATTCACGCTGACGTCAAACATCTCGCCCGGATTAAATCTCCCGTTAGTGATGTATGCCGTCTCGGGAAGCCAGAGGCGGACTTGCCGCCTTTGAAAATCACTCCCCACATCCCACCCATCAAGATCCCGCACCGACCGATCTAGGGTCTGCCGCCAAAGAGACACCCGCGTTCCCGACACCAACACAACGACATCAAACCCATGATCAATTGCAAGAGAGGAAACCGCCAACATCGAACCCGTCTTGCCACTCTGTACCGCACCAAGTACGAGTCCAGACACGAGTGGCGCATCATCGCAAGTAAGCCGCTTAATAAAGCAGTCGACGACATGTCGGGTATCAACCTCCAACGCAAGCAGTGTTTCGGTCGAAAATTCAGAATTACGGGCGAGTAATGACGGGAACCACCCGTTAGGAGGATTCGGTGGTGAAGGCGCATCGGTGATCCGCCGGATGGTCTCATCGGTCACAGATAGCTTCTCCAACCAGATTAGGAACCCATCCCTTTAATATCACGAGCGGCAGCGAGCGCAATCATCGGATCGTGCTTGAACTGTCGCACGAAAGCAGTTGTTACCGCAGCGTGTGTCAAGTCCAACGCCTTTAGCAAATCGCAAGCCGTCCGTCCGATGAATCGCCACTGAGTCGAATTCTGAGACTTGGGATCGCGCTTGGAATGTTTCGAGCATTCATTTATCGCGGCTTTGCGACGTGCGATTCGCTCATCAAATTCCAAATCTAGCGTCAGGCGAGCGATGAGCAGGGCCGCAAGTGCGGACACAAATTGGAGGTCTTGCCACTTTCTACTCGCGCCACCCGATTGGAATTTCGCATCGAAGAGCTCTTCCTCGTCCAGCACCCGAACTGCGTCATCAAGCGCGCCAAAGACATCCTCGAGACCTTTCGTTTTGCCAAGCGCAAGAGACTCCCAAGAGTCGGTCACGCCCCTGGCGTCGCGAACCAGTGACAACATTTCGTCGATTTGTTTGGCGGTGGACATTACGCGGAACTTGCCGGCTTGCTCCTTTATGGCGAACACGGACGCGATAGTCCACGCAAACAACTTGGTACGTCGATATCGGTCACTTGGAACACTTCTTTCATCGAGCCTCTTGCCGATTCTTTCCACTGCCCCACGCAACTTCGCGCTGCCCTGCTCTGAGTCGCGTAGCAATTGACTTACGTCGTGGGTGTTTTGGCCAGCACCAAGGATGGCCCTAGTCAACAACAAGTCGTGATAAACCGCATTGCGGATTTCTTCGGCATTGAGATGCTTGCCCTGTCTGTTGTAAAGTTGAAACACATCATGGATCTGCTGCGGCTCGGTCTTGCTGAAGGTGATGACTAGAAGTTTGTAGTCAACCGTTTCAGTAAATAATTGCTCAACCGTGCAGTCTTCCGAATGGTTGACTTCCTTAATGTCGGTAAAATACTTGCCCGCACATTCTTTCAGGGATTGGATTCATTTCAACCTTCCACCCTTGACCTTGAAGGGCAGCATAAATTCGCGTTCTTTTTCTGAGGTCAGTTTCTGCCCCACATATTCTTTCCACAATTTCACAAAGCGTCGGTAGTCGCGGCGGAGTGCGTCCGTAAATCCGGAAATGCCGTACTTCCGATCAAGATCTTTCGCCTTCTCGACTGCCTTCGGGTGTCGACCAATGAAGCGAAGAATTGAGGTGATTCGCTGCTTGCCATCAACAACCTCGTAGGAAAATCTATTTTTGCCCGGTCGCGGAACTTCAAGTAAAACTATCGATGGAAGCGGTATGCCACGGAGAATTGACTCGATCAGCGCACTCGAATCACTCAATTTCCAAACATCATCACGCTGGTATGTTGGATTGAGTACGAGTTGCCCTCGATCAGCCTTCGCTGCGAGGTCTGCAATAGGCCAAGTCGCCGATTTGGCCACAATTGGGAGTGGCGAAGACACTTCATCTGTTAATTCTTCACTCCAGGCCTGTTCCCACTCCTCTTTACGACTGTCGGTTTCGTCAGATGCCGCCAATTTCATGCATCGCTGTGCGCATCGCAACGCCGCCGCGAGTCGAATCGAGAGCGCATCCGCGCCCTGTGTAGTAAGACGCGGTCCCGAATCGCCAGGTATCACGCACACACCCGCTTCATCGTCGGACATACCAATGCCAACAAAAAACGACACCATCGCCGTCAGGGGATCTCTTTCGAATGATTCCCGAGAGATCGCTTCCCCATCAAGATTGAGCCACTCCTGCTCATAAATCAGTGTCGAAAACAAAGTTGTCGAAATTCCATCAAGGATCTCAGCCTTGGAACGCGGTACATGAGGGCGGCTAACCACCGGGGGCAGATCTTCAAGAGCAGACAACTCGGCCAGCGATTCTGCAATCTCGTTCAACGACTCCGTTAGTTCCTCTGCAGAGTCCTCACTATTCATAAGCATTTCGGGCATTCTAATTCCTTTTCGGATTTGTTTGTCCGTGCTCGCTGCACGGCATCTAAACGAACTTATTTGATATCTTGAGGCGTCGCGAAATACCATTGTTCGCAGATGCCTTGGATACCGATCGACAAAAAAGGGAGTGGGCCGCCCAACGCACGACACCAACATTTACAGCATTCCCCAGTTGTTTGTAAGCCACGCGATCTGACACTCCCGCCTTTTCAAAAATATCCTCTGGAACGCCCTGTAGTTTTGCACCCTCTCGCGGTGTTAGCGTTCGATACTCGCTAACCCGACCGACTTCGGGGCCAACAATCGAGCACTGCGTTATTGCTACAAGAGCCGGGAGATAGGTTGGTGATTTCACCCGAATGCCACTTGGGCGCATTTGGAGCACTAGGTCACGAATTGTTCGCCCTTTACGAATCGGATGCCAACTTCGAGCCTGCCACTCGAATTTTCGCCGCGAAGCCGGGAAATCTCTAAGTGTGAGGCCCAAATCACCCCAAGATTTACGAAGCCACGAATCAATGAATCCTTGGTGGGCACTGTAGAAGTGAGCGTTCTTTCGCAAGAAATCTGCTTCCCAGTCGGGCGCCCCCTCGGGAATGATCGGGCGACGTCTAAAAGCATCAGCCCAAATAGGAAAACTAGGTAAAGAATCGGAAGGAAGTCCACGGACAAACGCATCCCACGCCTCAAGCCAACTGAGTTCCGCGCGCTTGAGACGATATCGTTGAATGTCGATGATCTCGGAGTCTGGTTCCAGATATTGCTCAATTCGCCAATTTGCCGGGTTCCATCGCACAACGGGCATTCGATCGACAGGCGGTACAGACCTTTCGTATGTGGAGGTGGAACCACCTCTCTGTTCCGCGAGGATAAAGACGCGCTCACGAGCTTGCGGAGTTCCCCCGCAATTCGGCGGCAACAAGTGTGGCGAGAGGATCGATGGGGCATCAGATACGCAATAGCCGGCATCCCGAAGATTCTCGATGATTAGGCGCCAAGTCTGGGTGTGCCGTGGCCCGGCCAGGTTTCGAACGTTTTCGAGCAACAGGTATCGCGGCCGTTTTGCTCGGACAACCTGCATGATGTCAAAGAACAAAGTCCCACGTGTACGGTCTTGAACTCCAAGTTGGACACCGCTTTTCGAAAATGGTTGGCAGGGAAATCCCGCACAAAGCATGTCGTGGTCGGGGATGATCCGATCGATCTCGCGAGCAGAGCGGATCGAACACTCCTCGTCCACATCTTTCCGAGTCAGTTCACGAATGTTCTTGGGGAAGCAGGCGCGTGTTGCCGTTGGAAATGAAGATCGGTAAACCCCCCGACACTCTGCATCAAGTTCACAAGCCATTACACACCGACCACCAATGCGAGAGAGCGCATGGTGGAAGCCCCCGATTCCTGCAAATAAATCAATGAACGTAAACGATTTCATTGCAACATCAACTTCTCCTTGGTTACAGAGTTGGAACTCGACCTTTCAAGATAAACAATGAGTCTACCGGAGGGGCTGGAGGCGCCAGTCGACTCATACTCTAATTCTTACAAGTTGTCCGCTGCTCTATCTAAACCGGAAAGCTCAGCTCGCGGTGAAAGAAGTGAAGGCCGGCCGCCTTGCGAGCAGACTCGAGCGTCTCTTCCGCGGTGAGGTTCGCCTTGGTGCAGCCCTTGCGCAGGATGTCCAGCACCAGGTCGTCGCGACCCTCCAGAGCAGCGCGGCGCTTCTGCATCGGCGCGATCAGCGCGTTGATCGCCTCCGCGACTTCCTTCTTGATGTGCCCGTCGCCGATGTTGTCGCCGCGCGCGTAGCGATCCTTCAGCTCGGCCACGCGGGCCGCGTCAGGGATGAAGGTCTCCACATATTGGAAGAGCGCGTTCTTGATGTCGCCGGGCTCGGTGGCGCTCTGGCGGCCGGTAAAGAGTCGCATCACCTTCTTCTCGACCTCCTTGGGAGGATCGGAGATAAAGATCGCGTTGCCCAGACTTTTGCTCATTTTATTTTTGCCGTCGACGCCCATCAGGCGGCCGACTGCGCCGACGTCGGCGCGGGGCACGGGAAAGACGCCGCCCAGCTTGACATGCTCGTGGTCCTCCGCCTTCTCGCTGACGCCGCAGTAGATCTGGTTGAATCGCCGCGCCACTTCGCGGGTCATCTCCAGGTGGGGCACCTGGTCCTCGCCCACCGGCACGCTCTCGGGGCGGAAGGAAAGAATGTCGCTGCACTGCCCGACGGCGTAGAGAGGAAAGCCGAAGGAATAGGTCTCGCCGAGGTTCTTCACCTTGATTTCGTCCTTCAGGGTCGGATTGCGCATCACCCGGTTGAAGGGCAGCAGCATGGCGAAGAGGAAGGTCAGTTCGTGAATCGTCGGCACTTCGCTCTGCAGGAAAATGCTCGAGAGATCGGGATCGATTCCCATGGCGATCAGATCGCGGGCGATCTCCAGGCAGTCGGCGCGGATCTCCTTGGGCTGGTCGGCACGGGTGGTGAAGGCGTGATAGTTGGCAATGATGAAGTAGCAGTCGTGCGTGTGCTGCAACTGGGCGCGGCGCTTCACGCTGCCCACCCAGTGCCCCAGGTGCAGCCGCCCCGTCGGCGTGTCGCCGGTCAGGATGCGGGGCCGGCCCGCGGCGGGTTGCTTGGAATCGGCGGCGCTCATTGGGGAAGCATAGAGAAGAGAAAAAGGTTTGCACAATTGAAGAGGGAATGCGCCGCGTAGGAGGCCCAGATGCGACCCGTTCGCTCCATCAGATAGCCCAGCGCCACGCCGAGCACCGCCAGCGCCGGAATCGCGGCGGCGCGACCGTTTTCAGGAACCGCGCCCCAGTGGAAGAAGGCGAAGGCGACGGCGGTGATGAAGATCGCGGCGACGCGCGGAAGTCCGATTTGCTTCAGCCCCTGCTGCACGGCGCCGCGCCAGATCAACTCCTCCGCCAGCGGCCCGAGCAGCACGATCGTGGCGACCAGTCCCCAGGTCACCGGGCTGCCCCCCTGCTCGCGGATGGTCTCCAGAAAGTGATGTCCGATGGTCGGCGCCTCGACGCCCGTGAAGGTGGCTTGCAGTTCTCCGCCAATCAGGGAGGCGTACTGAATCAGCGGCCAGGTCAGGAGCAGGCCGATCGCGCCGATCCAAATCGCCTTGGGAACAGGACAGACTTTTCGGTTTGAAAACGGGGCGGGCCGCGAGCCGCGCGAGTGAAGGAAAAGAAAAATCGCGACAGTGGTGAGCGACCCACCGACCAAAGCCAGCAGCATGGCCGGCGGAGAAGGATCACCGCCGGCACCCGAGCTCATCGCGCGCAACACCACGGCGCCGACCAATCCGGAGAACAAGGTTCCCGCCGCCGCCAGGAGGCCGCACTGGTTCGCGCCGAGCCTCCACATCAGCATCGCGGTGTCCTTCAGGCGGCAGAACTGCGCCCGCCACACCACCAAGATGGAAGAGAGAAACCAGAGGGTCATCAATGCGCGGAGCCAAACCGAGTCCGGCGGAACATGGCTCGGAGCATTTTCGGCGGCAACGCATAGACTCGCAGCAGGCATGCTCAACGCGCTCCAGAAAATTGTCGCACGGAAAAAAATCGAAGTGCGGGAGCTGCAGGAGCACACCCCCATCGAGCTGCTGCGGGAAAAAGTCGGCGCCATGCCGCAGCCGCGCAATTTTTTCGGCGCGGTCGTCTGGGACACGGCCTTTCCGGTCCGGGTCATCGCTGAAATCAAGCAAAAGAGCCCCTCGGCGGGGCTGATCCGGGGCGATTTCAATCCCGTGGACATCGCTCAACGCTATCACCAAGCCGGTGCGGCGGCCATCAGCTGCCTGACCGACGAGACGGACTTTGGCGGGCGGCTGGAGTACATCGAGATGATCCGCGCCGCGACGCCGCTGCCGGTGCTGCGGAAGGATTTCATCGTGGACATCTGGCAGGTCTGGGAGAGCCGCGCCGCGGGCGCCGACGCCATCCTGCTGATCGCCGAATGCCTGACCGAGCAGCAGATCGTCGACTTCCAGATTCTCGCCGTCGAGCTCGGGCTCACCACCCTGCTCGAAGTGCACGACGTCGAAAGCCTCTATCGCGTGCAGAACCACATTGGCTTCCCGCACGCGGGGTATTCGCTGCTGGGCATCAACAATCGCGACCTGAAGACCATGAAGACCGACCTGGCACACACCTTCCGCATGGTCGATCTGATCGAGGACCGCTCGGTGGTGGTGAGCGAGAGCGGCATTCAAACGGCGCAGGACATTCAGCGCCTGCAGCAGCATGAGGTGGGCATTGTGCTGGTGGGCGAGCATCTGCTTCGCCAGCCCGATCCTGGTGCGGCGCTCAGGGAACTTCGCGGGGTCTAGATACGCGGACTCGGAGCGGGCGCGTCGTTATCCGCCACGATCGCAACCGGCGGCGAGCAGTTCGACGATCTGGACCGCGTTGAGCGCGGCGCCTTTGAGCAGCTGGTCCCCCACCGACCACAGCGCCAGCGAGCGCTCCGGAGCGCCGCCATCGTCGACGCGGATCCGCGAGACCAGCACCTCGTCGAGACCTGAAGCCATGAGCGAGTCGGCGGGAGCGGCGCCGGTCGATTCGTCGACCACGCGCACTCCGGGGGCGCGGGAAAGAATCTCCGCGGCCTGCGCGGGTGAAAGCGGTTTCTCAAATTCAAGGTGCAGCGCCACCGCGTGAGCCCGCAGCGTGGGCACGCGGACACAGGTCGCGCTGACGCGCAGGTCCTCGCACGCCAGCAGCCGCCGACTTTCGCGGACCAGCTTGCGCTCCTCCTCGTTCGAGCCGTCGGGCAGGCGCGGCGAGTTGTGCGGAAAGACGTTGAACAGCGCGGGGCGCGGAAAGACCTGCGGTTTGACCTCGCCGCCGGCGGCCCACGTGCGGGCCTGCGACTCCAGCTCGCGCATCGCGGCGATGCCCGCTCCAGAAACCGCCTGGTAGGAGCAGACCGTCATGCGCCGCAAGTACGCCGCGCGGTGCAGCGGCGCCGCAGCCATCAGCGCCACGATCGTGGTGCAGTTCGGGTTCGCCACCAGCATCGCCCCGCTCTTGAGCAGGTGACCGTTGATCTCGGGCACCACCAGTGGCACAGCGGGATCGTTGCGAAAGGCGCTGGAATTGTCGACGGTGACGACGCCCATGTCGGCGAGCATCGGCGCCAGCGTTTTCGCCATCTCGGCATCGACGCAGAGGATCGCGAAGTCGCTGCCCTCCAGCGCCGAGCGCTCGAAGAGGCGTGCGGCGTGCGGTCGCCCGTTGAACTGGAAGGTTTCGCCCGCCGAGCGGTCGCTGCAGAAGAGGCGCAGCTCGGAGACGGGAAAGCGGCGCTTCTCGAGCACCTGCAGTGTTTCGCGGCCGACGGCGCCCGTGGCCCCGATCACCGAAACGCAAAAGGTCTTCCTGCCGGAATCGGTGCGATCACTTTTTGTCTGGGCAATGGTGGGATGCGCCGCGCTGCCGCTCACTGGTGCGGACCAATGAGGAAGAAGCGTGCGATCTCGACCTCGAACGACGAACCGTCGTCGCGCTCCATCACATAGGTCCCCTGCATTGTTCCCCACGCCGTCTGCAGCGGGCAGAAGCTGGAGTACTCGAAGGTCTCGCCCGGCGCCAGGTTGGGATGGTGTCCCACCACGCCGAGTCCCTGCACCTCATGGCGCTCGCCGTCGGAGTCCACAATGACCCACTTGCGGCTGCGCAGCCGCGCGCAACTCTCGCCCTCGTTGAGCATGACCACCTTGTAGTTGAAGAGGTAGCGGTTGTTCTCCGGATCGGAATGCGAGGGCAGGTAGCGCGGCTCCACCGTGATGCGGATGCCGTGCGTGACGCATTCGCTGCCTTTGCAAGTTCGAGCTGAGGGGGTTGCCATGGTGTGCCACGATATGCGAGCCGGGCCATCTCTCCAAGTCCAAGCGCAATGCGTAGATCGGCTTCAAGACGCGGCCGGCTGAATTATTCGAACCAACCCTTCTTTCGGACCTGGACCTTGACGACCTCCCCTTCCTTCAGGGAGCGCCAATCCAGTCCGGCGGAGTAGCGGCGGTAGCCGGGGCACTCAGTTTCGATCACCAGAGGCATCAGGTTGGGAACCGGAATCGCCGGCGACAAGCCGGAGGCGTCACTCACCGCGGCAAAGCCGTTCGGATCGGGCGGCAGGCCGTTGCGCTGCTCGTCCAGGCGGATCACCACGCCGGGGACCTGCTTCTCGCTTTCGGCATCGACCGCCTTGAACCGCAGCGTCTTGTATTGAAGGCGCCGCAGCGACACGATGAGCTCATTCTTGGAGCCATTCGCCTCGAAATCCTGCCGGGCCTCCTGGTAGCCGGGCTTGCGCACGGTGATCACATTGCGGAATCCCGAGGCGTGATTCACCGAGGAGTGCCCCTGGTCATCGGTTCGAAGATTCTGCAGATCGGGAAAGCCCCAGCGATCCTCCAGACCGGGCATGGGCAGATAGAGAAAGGTGGTCGCCAGCACATCGGCGTCGACGATCGGCGCCTTGTCCGAGGAATCGACCACGCGGATCGTCATCGGCAGATAGGTCACCGGCGTGAGCGACATGGAGCGCTTCGCCTTGCCGTCGAGGTCGTCGAAGCGCAGCACCATGCGCGAGGAGTCCTCGGCGGTCAGCATGCTTGGCGTTGTCTTCGAGGAGAAGACCTCGATCGACGAGGGCTCGAACCCCGGCTGCAGCAGGGTCAACTTGGTGTTGAAGGGCGGCACCCAGACGCGGGCCTCACCCGCCGGTCCGCTCTTGACTGCGTTCGAGTCGGTGGCCAGAAGCGACAGCAGGGTCACGCTGTGGCGGTGGATCGTCACCCCCTCGACCGGCGCGCAGTCCTGCGCGTTGCTCAGTTGCAGATCGAGCGGGCGCGGAAAGCAGCCGGGCAGGAAGAGCATCGCCAAAGAAGCGGCGGCCGTGAGCGCGGGTGGGAAACGCATCGCTTCATCAGTCTACGGCTTGGCGGCCAGGACAATCGCCGCCGCCGAAAGCACCGCGCACCCCGTGATCCGGGCGCAGGCGGAGAGTGCGCGTCGCGAACGGAAGGCGGGAATCTCGCCCAGCGCGATGCCCAGCGGCGCGAGTGCCGCGCAGATCCAGCTCGCCATCGGCACGCCGCTGGTGTCGTAGCCGTATCCGGTGGCGGCACCGAGCGAAGCGACCGTGGCGATCACCACCGCGCCATCGAAGCCCAAGGAATGATCCGCGGGACTTCGTCGGAAACCGAACGCGATTCGGACAAGTGGAAGCAGACCAGCGCATAGCGCGACGGCCCCGATCGGAACCGCCAGCTTGGCGAAACCTGAGAGCATCGCCACGACGGAGGCGCCGACAAGGGAAAAGCTCAGGGCGATCGATGTTGAAAATGCATTCCGATCGCGGCTGAGTCGAAGCAGCGCCGCCGCGGCGATGGCGGCCGCAATTCCGAGCAAAACACGGGAAAGCAGCCCCTTCCATTCGGGAATGTCCAGCAGCAGCGCGGCGGGCACGACCGCAACAAGCACAAGAATGATGTGCCAGGATTTCGATTGGGCGAACCTCGCTTCGATTCCCGAGATCAACGCACACAACAGCACGCCGAGGGGAAACCACAGCCAGCCGCCCTGCGTTGGAAATCCCCGAATCGATTCCTGCGACAACGCACTCGCCGCAAGCGTCAGGGCGAAGGCCCAGCCCACGAATGAATCCGCACGGGTCGATACCGCGGCAAAGGGGCGGCGCACAATCAGCCAGAGCAGACCAAGCGTCGCCGGCAGCGCCACTCCGAAGAGAAGGATCTGCGCTTCCATGTCGAGTCGGCTTCGGTCGTGACGAGTGGCGCCGCGGCTTACGACGAGGTCGCTTCGAGTCCGACCGTGACGCGCACGTTCCGGCCGAGCACGTTTTTCTCAAGTCCGTAGTTCACGCCGAACTCGCCGCGGTCGATCGTGAACACCGCCTCGAATCCGATGCGGTTGCCCTTGGGCGACTCCGAGAGTCCGATGAACTCGACCTTGGCGGTGAGCGGCTTCGTGGTTCCGCGAATCGTGATGTTGCCGGAAACTTCCCAGAAGTTGCCGTCGATCTTTTTCGCGGAGGTGCTGACGAAGGTCATCTGCGGAAACTCCTTCACGCTGAAGAAGTCGGGGCTGCGCAGATGCGCGTCCAGGTCCTTGTTCGCGGTGGAGACCGAGTTCGCGTCGATCGTCACGTTGAGGGCAAGCGTTTCCGGAGTGGCGCCGGTGGTCGTGATCGTTCCGGTGACGCCGTCGAATCTTCCCCAGAACATTCCCGCGCCGAAGTGCTGGACGCGGAACAAGGACATCGAATGGGTGTCGTCAATTTTCCATGTGGTCGAGCCGGCCGCGGCGGATGACGCCGGCGGCGCCGATGCCGGAGTCGCGGAGGGAGTTTTTTGTTGAGTGGCGCCGACGAGGGCGAGGGCGGCGAACGTTGAAACCAGGCAGGTCATGAGGGGTCGAAACATGGTTGGCTCCGTGAATGTGTTTGTGGTGCGATGATCAGGAAGTCGCAAAGGTAGCGTGGAAGAAATGGACATCGAATGAGGCGCCGGTCCGCATCCCATTCCAATGGACTCGGCCGACACAAAAAGTCCTATAAGTTAATTTTGATAAATTGTTCCACGGGGAACACAAGAATGGCGTTTTGGTGTTACATTCCAGCCTCAATTGCAAGGAGGCAATATGACTAACAACACCAACGAAAATAGTGGCGAAAACAAGGATGTAAACAAGGTGTCTGGCCCATCCAATCCGGCATCCCCCACCGGGATTCGACTTGGTCGAGGACTTGGAAGGTTGATTCCGGTCAAAAATCAGCCAATTGGTGCTGAAAAATCATCAGTTGTCACAGAAGTAGAAAAGCCCCCTGTGGCATCGATCAATCCAAAACCACAGGCATTTGCGGGAGATTTGCAGGTTTCCGTGAAGAAGCCGGATGCCAAACAAGTCGATTTTGGCAGGAGCGTTCAGGAGATCGAACTTTCAAAGATCCGTCCGAATGCGAGGCAGCCCAGGAGCGACTTCAACACAGCTGAGTTGCAGAGCTTGGCCGATTCAATTCGGTCGAGTGGACTGCTTCAGCCAATCGTTGTTCGACCTGTCGATGGGACTCCTGGACAATTTGAAATCGTGGCCGGCGAAAGGCGCTGGCGCGCATTTCAGATCATTGGCAAGCCAACAATTCCGGCCATAGTCATCCAGGCCTCCGACGAGAACTCGGGTGTTTGGGCCCTGATCGAAAACATCCACAGGACCGATCTCAATCCGATGGACCGGGCACTGTCCGTTCAAAGGCTGGCCAATGAATTTACTTTGACGCACGACTTGCTCGCCAAGAAGATCTCGCTCGACCGCTCCACCGTCACGAATTTGCTGCGTTTGGCTGAATTGGATTCAGCGACCGCAAGCCTGGTTCGTCAGGGTTTGATTTCTCAAGGACATGCCAAGGCGTTGCTTGGTGTTGCTGATCTCAAGGCTAGGTCAACGCTTGCGGATTCCACAATCCGCGGCGAGTGGTCCGTCAGAACACTTGAGCGTGAAGTCCAGCGACTCTCCACTGAATCCAAAAGCAGAGTTCCACGTGGAACCACAACGACCGCAAGGCGACAGGCCAACGTGAAGGATTTAGAAACTCGATTGAGTCAACTCATGGGAACTCGAGTCACCATCCAACTCGGAAGAAAGCCAAACACCGGCAAGGTCTCCATGGAATTCTTCTCGCTCGATCAATTCGAGGGCATGCTCGGAAGACTCGGTCTCCGTCCGGATCAAATCAGATTTGAGAATTGAATATGTGGTCGAGCCAGGTCGGCGATCACACAACTGTTTGTATCGACGTGCTTTGTAGACTTTAATACGACGTCCAAATTACATTATCAGACTTCAATGCACTTCATGAAGTTCGGCTGCTCGGTTTCAAGCGCAAGCGCGGCACGAATCGCATCGGAAAGCGCTGCCCTTGATTCATTCTCGCCGTGATTCAAGATCACACGCGGCGTGCCGCCTTCGCGCGACCCGATCCAGTTCACCAGATCGGCCTGATCGGCATGTCCGCTGAGCCCCTCCAGGTGGACGCGCTCGGCGAGCACATCAAAGATTCCTTCCTTGAGCTCGATCTTCTTCGCATGATGAAGCAGGGAGTGTCCGAGCAAACCGACGATCTGATGTCCGGCAAAGACCAGCGCGTTCTTCGGATCATCGACCATCGATGCCAGATGATGCAGCACGGGACCCGCGTCGCAGAATCCGCTGCCCGCGAGGATGACGCCAATCTTTTCGCTTTTGGTCAGCTTCAGGCTCTGCTTGCGGTTGAACAGATGCTGCAGTCCGTCGAAGTGCAGCGGATCCGTTCCCGCTTCCGCCGCGATGCGCAGCGAAGGCTCGAGCAGCGCCGGATAGCGGCCGCACAGTTCCGACGCGCGAATCGCCATCGGTGAATCCAGATACACGGTCATGCCATGAAGCTGGTTGGCGCGGGACAACTCCGCCAGGCGCAACAGCAGCGTCTGCGCGCGGCCGAGTGAGAAGGTCGGCGCCAGAATTTTTCCGCCGCGCGCCGCCACGCGCTTCACCACCGCGCCCAGTGCGTCGACCGACGACGAGCTGGGTGAAAATACTCTTGCACCATTGGTGCTCTCCATCAGCATCAGATCAACCGCGGGAAGCTCCTCGCGCGCCCGCAGCAGGGGGCTGCGAGCCGGACCGAGGTCGCCCGAAAACAGCACCTTCTTCTCGCGCCCGTTCACATCGAAGGCGACCTCCACACTCGCGGAGCCGATGATGTGCGAGGCATCATGGAATCGGAAGCGCAGACCGCTCTTCACCTCGCGCCACACGCCGTACTCGACGGGCCGGATGTTCTCCGCGGCCTGCATGGCGTCGCGCGTGTCGTAGAGGATCGGCGGCTCGCTGTCGGAGGCCTTGGACTGCGTTCCAGGCGCCGGCGGCGGATCGACCACGCGGGCGATCGGCGCGCTTCCGTTGCGCCACTCCTCGTGCCGGATGGTCTGCAGCGTGGCGCTTGAGCGCAGCACGCGCGGCAGCAGGTCGGCGGTGGGGGGCGTGGCGTAGATCGGGGCGCCGCAGCCGATGCGCGGCAGCATGCCCAGGCGGCCGACGTGGTCGATGTGCGCGTGGGTCACGATGACCGCGTCCACGTGCCGCCAGTCGATCTCCGGGACCTGAAGGTTCTTCTGCTCCTGCTCGGGGGAGCCCTGAAAAAGCCCGAAATCGATCACCACGCGGCCGCGCGGCGTGTCCAGCAATGTGCACGATCCCGTCACCTCGCCCGCAGCGCCCAGCAGTGTGATTGTCGCTCGTTCAGCCACTCGGCCGAGCATAGCCGTCATTCATGTTTGCGGCCGCCCGGACCCGCGGCGCGGATCCTCAGTCGCCGGCGCAGGCGGCGATTGCGGCGCGCAACTCGGCCTTGGTGTCCTTCGCGGGCATGAACTCATGCCCGATGAACCCGTGGTAGCCGGTGGCCACGATCGCCCGCATGATCGCCTGGTAGTTGAGCTCCTGCTGCGCGTCCAGCGGTCCGCGACCCGGCACGCCGGCGGTGTGGTAGTGGAGGATCCAGGGCGACGCCTTCTGGATCGTGCGGATCACATCGCCCTCCATGATCTGCATGTGGTAGATGTCGTAGAGCAGCCCGAAGCGCTTGTCGCCGACCGACTCGCAGAGTCGCACTCCCCATTCGGTGTGGTCGCCCATGTGGTCCTTGTGATCGACGCGCGAGTTGAGCATCTCCATGGCGACGCCGAGATTGCATTTTTGCGCCAGCGGCAGCAGCCGCTTCAAACCCGCGGCGCAATTCTCCAGGCCCGTGTCGTCGCCCAGTCCGCGCCGGTCGCCGGCGAAGACAATCACCAGTGGGGCGCCCGCCTCGGAGATTTTCGGAAAGAGCTCCTCGGCGCGCTTCAGGATCGCGTCATGGTTCTCAAGACGATTCAATCCATCGCTGATGGTCGTCGGCCCGTTGGCCACCGGGCAGGCGAGCTTGGCGGCGCGCACTTTCTCGATGTCGGGCGGATCCAGCAGGTCGATGCCGTCCAGGCGCGTGGTCTTCACCAGCTCAATGAGATTTTCGATCGACAGCGAACTGTGGCACCACCGCGCCACGCTCTGCCGCAGCAGCCGGCCATCCTTCGCCGGCGCCCGGCTTCCCGATTGGATCGCCGCGCTCGCGCCGCGCGAAGCCGCCGCCAGCAAGCCCGCGGCAAGAACTTGGCGGCGGTCCATCGCGCTTTGCTCAGAGGTAGGCGCTCATCGGCTCGCAGGAGCAGACGAGGTTGCGGTCGCCAAAGGGATTGTCGACGCGTCCGACGGCCGGCCAGAACTTGCGGTTGCGGACCCAGGGCAGCGGATAGGCGGCCTGCGACCGCGGATAAGCATGGCTCCACGTGTCAGCGCCGATCGCCTCGGCGGTGTGCGGGGCCCCCTTGAGGGGATTGTCGTTTTTGGGGCTTTTCCCCTGCTCAATCTGGGTGATTTCATTGCGAATCTGGATCATCGCCTCGCAGAAACGGTCCAGCTCCTCCTTGGACTCGCTCTCGGTCGGCTCGATCATCAGCGTTCCGGGCACCGGCCAGCTCATGGTCGGGGCGTGGAAGCCGAAATCCATCAGCCGCTTGGCGATGTCGTCGATCTTGATGTCCGCCGAGGCGTCGAAGGCGCGGCAATCCACGATGAACTCGTGGGCGCAGCAGCCACTGGCGTTGACGTAGAGCACCTTGTAGTGGTCGCGGACGCGCTTGGCCATGTAGTTGGCGGAAAGAATGGCGACCTGCGTGGCCTTGCGCAGACCCTCCGCACCCATGAGCGAGATGTAGACCCACGAGATCGGCAGGATGCTGGCGCTGCCGTAGGGTGCCGCGGCAACCGGACCGATCGCATGCTTGCCGGCGTTGGCGGGACGGATCACGGGATGCCCCGGGATGAAGTCAACCAGATGCGGCGCGACGCCGATCGGGCCGATGCCCGGGCCGCCGCCGCCGTGGGGAATGCAGAAGGTCTTGTGCAGGTTCAGGTGACAGACGTCGGCGCCGATCTCGCCGGGCCGGGTCAGTCCGACCTGCGCGTTCATGTTGGCGCCATCCATGTAGACCTGTCCGCCCTGCTCGTGAATGATCGAGCAAAGCTCCTTGATGCGGTCCTCGAAGACGCCGTGCGTGCTCGGGTAGGTCATCATGACGCATGACAGGTCGTTCTTGTGCAGCAGCGCCTTGGCGCGAAGATCGGCCAAGTCAACGTTGCCCTCCGCGTCGCATTCGACCGGCACCACCTTCATGCCCGCCACCACCGCGCTGGCCGGATTCGTTCCATGCGCGCTCACCGGAATCAGGCAGACATCGCGATGACCCTGTCCGCGCTGCTCGTGGTAGGCGTGAATGATCCGCAGCCCGGCGTATTCACCGTTGCTGCCGGAGTTCGGCTGCAGGCACATGCCCGCGAACCCGGTGATCTCGCAGAGCCACTTCTCCAGCGTGCGGAAGACTTCGGCGTAGCCGGCGCACTGCTCCAGCGGCGCAAAGGGATGCAGCTTCGAAAACGCGGGCCAGGTCACCGGAAGCATCTCCGCCGTGGCGTTGAGTTTCATGGTGCATGAACCGAGGGCAATCATGCTGTGGGCCAGGCTGAGATCGCGCCCCTGCAGCTGGAAAATGTAGCGCAGCAGCTCGGTTTCGCAGTGATAGCGGTTGAAGACATCCTGGGTCATGAAACTCTTGGTGCGCTTGAGCGACACCGGCAGCGCGTCGACCGCGTGCAGCGAGGAGACCTTGGGCGTGGGCCGGCCCGTGCCCGCCGCGAAGCAGTCGAGGATGTCCTGCAGATCGTTGGGAAGAACGGTTTCATCCAGCGCGAATCCGACCGTGCCGTCGCCATAGTCGCGCAGATTGATGCGGTGCTTCTTCGCCGCCGCGTGCACCTTGTCGGCGCTTGTGCCCTTGAGCTGGACGCGGACCGTGTCGAAGTAGTGCTCGTGCAGCGGCGCGTGGCCGAGCATCTTCAGTCCGGCCACCACGGTGCCGGTGGCGCGGTGCGCGTGCTCGGCGATGCGCTTCAGGCCGTCGGGGCCGTGATAGACGCCGTAGAAGGCGGCGATGTTGGCCAGCAGCGCCTGCGCAGTGCAGATGTTGCTGGTGGCCTTGTCGCGGCGGATGTGCTGCTCGCGGGTCTGGATCGAAAGGCGAAGCGCCGGACGTCCGGCCGAATCGCGGCTCACGCCGATCAGGCGCCCCGGCATCTTGCGGACATGCTCCGCCTTGGTGCTGAAGTACGCGGCGTGCGGGCCGCCGTAGCCCATGGGCACGCCGAAGCGCTGCATCGATCCGATCGCGACGTCGGCGCCGAGCTCGCCCGGCGAGGTCAGCAGCGTGAGCGCCAGCGGATCGGCGGCCATCACCACCAGAGCGCCGCCCGCCTTGATCTTGCCGACCGTGATCTTCCAGTCGCGGATGCGACCGTCGGTCGCCGGATAGGAGAGCAGCGCTCCGCAGTAATCCTTCTTGGTGAAGTCGATCTTGTCCGCGTCGCTCACGACAATCTCGACGCCCAGGCCCTTGGCCCGCGTCTGGATCACGGCGATGGTCTGCGGATGCGTGGCGGAGTCCACGAAGAACTTGGCACAGCCGGGTCGCACGCTCAGGCACATGTGCATGGCCTCGGCGGCCGCGGTCGCCTCGTCCAGCAGGCTGGCGCAGGCGATCTCGAGCCCGGTGAGCTCGCTGACCATGGTCTGGAAATTCAGCAGGCTCTCGAGGCGCCCCTGGGAAACCTCGGGTTGATAAGGCGTGTATGGCGTGTACCAGCCGGGATTCTCCAGCACATTGCGCAGGATCACGCCCGGCGTGTGGCAGTCGTTGTAGCCCATGCCAATGTAGGAGCGAAAGACCTGGTTCTTGCTCGCCAGTTCGGCGAGGCCAGCAAGGCATTCCGCCTCGCCGCGCATCCGGAAAGCCCCGCGGTTGGTCGGATCGTCGATGACCAGCGGCTTGGTCGAGCGGATCGACTCGGGAATCGCCGCCCGCATCAGCGCGTCCAAGCTCTCATATCCGATGTAGGTCAGCATCTCCGCGATGTCGGCGTCGCTGGGGCCGATGTGACGGCGGGCGAAGGTGTCGAGCGGCTCAAGCGAAGCGTGGGCGCTGCCGGTGGAGGACGAAACTTTTTCAAGCATGGACATGGGCCCAGTATAGGGAGGGAAGCAGCGTGAATTCCCGTGATTGGACCGCGTTTGTGGCCCGCGTATCGCGGCAGCTACTTGACCGAGTCCATGGACCGGTAGTTGAATTGCTGACCGCCGATGGAGGCATCAAACATCAACCCGGCGGGATCGGTGATGAACACGGCGACCCCTTCCTTATAGGAGGCGCTGGCGCCGCCGCCGGCGGAGATGGCCACGGCCGAGGCGTTGGCCGCAAAGACGAACTTGCCGGCGACGAATCCGTCGTAGCGCTCCTTGTCCTTGAAGAAGATCAACTCCGCAAAAGCCTGTCCGCCCAGAGTCAATCCGATGGTGCCCTTGCTGAGATCGCAATAACCGACAACCGTTCCGCCTTTGTAGACCATGCCGTGTCCATAGCTGAAAGCCAGGCCCGCGCCGCCATTGCCCACCTCGGGAAAGATGGCGTAGCCATAGCTGTCTTTGAAGAATGTCTCCAGCGACGCGTCCTTCGCCTTGGCGCTGGAGATGGTCGCCGTGCACGCGGAGGCCAGCGCGTCGCGGTCAGCCTTTTTTTCCGGAACCGTCGAGCAGCCCGACAAGAGGAGGGTGGCCAGAGCCAGGGATGCGGAGAGGGTCGCAAGTCGAACCATGGGAGTCATCCTTCTTTTGGAAAGCAGCGGGAGTCGCGTGAGGCCGTCGAAAACCCAGCCGTGAACGGCAGTCTAGGGGAAATCGCCGTTGGAAAGCCGGATTTGGCGGGGCATGCAATTGCAACTTTGTCCGGGTTGGGCGATGCGCCGACCTCTCCTCACACTTAGTATGTGCATCTTTCCAGTTCCCAGGAGTCATCATGAACACCCAGCGCCTCTCCCTCGCCGCTTTCATCGTCACGTGCTCGGCCGCCATTGCGTTCGCTCCTCCGCCGGCTCCCGACAAGACCGCTCCGATCAAGACGGAACAAAGCGCGGAGCAGACCGCGCCCGTCAAGAAGGATCAGGCCGCCAAGGCGTCGCCGGAACAGGCCGACCCTCTCAAGAGCGCCTCGTCGCACGCGGGCAAGCTGGTCGAGGGTGACAAGATCAACCCCTACACCTACGAGCCCGAATCGATCGCGGGCGATCCGAACAACCCCGCGGAAACCGACCTGCGTGCCGCGCTGGAGGCCATGGGGCCGACCGCCACCGAGTGGTACCAGCATGTGCAGACGCTTTCGAACCCCTTCTTCGAGGGACGCGTGCCCGGAAGCCGCGGCAACGATCTGGCCGCCGAGTACATCGAGTTCTTCATGAAGCAGGCCGGTCTTGAGCCGGCCTTCCCGAATGCGGCGGGTGCCGCGGGCAAGAGCTATCGCCAGCCCTTCGAGCTGGAGGGCGGCGCGCCGGTGGTGGAGACCGCCGAGCTCGCCTTGAATGGAAGTGCGCTGAAGCGCCAGGATCAGTTCGAGGTCATGGGCAGCTCGGGCAGCGGCACGGTGACGGCGCCGCTGGTCTTCGCGGGCTACGCGATCGAGTCGGGTCAGGACGGCTACACCAGCTTCGAGGAGAAGGACAATTTCGCCGGGAAAATCGTGGTGTTCCTGCGCTACGAGCCGCTGGACGAGAGCGGCGCCAGCCTGTGGAGCGACCGCCGCTTCAGCGGATACGCAGGCATGCGCCCCAAGCTCGACGCGCTCTCGGAGCGCAAGCCCGCGGCGCTGATCATGGTGAATCCGCCGGAGTGCAAGAGCGGCGCCAAGGGCCTCGAGCACACCGAGAGCAGCGTCTTCGGCCCGGGCTATGACTTCCCCATCGTGCAGATCACCCAGGAGCAGGCCGACGCGCTGCTCAAGAGCGCAGATCCCAAGGGCCGCTCGCTCATGGAGTTCCGCCGCCTCGCCGACCAGGGCAAGATCAAGACGCTTGCTCTGAAGGATGATGTCAAGGCCACCGTCCATGTCGCGATCTCCGAGAAGGGGCTCCCGGCGCAGAACGTCGGCGGCGTCATTCCCGGCAAGGGAGCGCTCGCCTCGGAATGGGTCGTGCTCGGCGCGCATTACGACCACGTCGGCATGGGCTACTTCGGCGCGGATCCCTCCAACCGCGGCAAACTGCATCCCGGCGCCGACGACAACGCCAGCGGCACCTCGGCCATGCTCTGCCTGGCCAAGAAGCTGAAGGACTACATGGCCTCCAAGGAGTCGCCGGACAATTGCCGCAGCCTGCTGCTGATGGGCTTCACTGCCGAGGAAATGGGCCTGGATGGAAGCCGAGAGTTCGTCAAGCATCCGACGGTTCCCTCCGACAAGATCGCCGCCATGGTCAACATGGACATGGTCGGGCGCCTGCGCGGCAATGAGCTCGCCATGAGCGGCACCGGCACGGCGGAAGGCTTCATCGATCTGATCCGTCCCGCGGTCGAGTCCAGCGGCCTGATCGTGAAGGCGGATCCGGGCGGCCGCGGCCCCAGCGACCATGCCAGCTTCTACGCCGCGGGCATTCCCGTGCTCTTCCTCTTCACCGGCAGCCACGGCGAGTATCACAAGCCCGAAGACCGCGGTTTCACCGTGAATCCCTATGGCGCAAGCAAGATCATCACGCTGACGGAGGGCCTGGTGAAAACTCTCGCGACCACGCCGACCAAGCCGGTCTTCAAGAGCACCGACGGCAGCGCGGGCGCCAGCCGCGGCTACGCCAAGGTTCGCCTGGGCGTGCAGCCGGGCATGAGCAAGCGCAAGTCGCCGGGTCTGGCCATCGACGGCGTCAGTGCCGACACCAGCGCCTCTGACGCGGGCCTGAAGGGCGGCGACGTGATCCTGACCTGGGATGGGCAGCCGATGAACGAGGCCAGCGAGCTCATGGATCGTCTGCGCGAGAAGAATCCCGGCGACATCGTCACGCTGCACATCATGCGCGACGGCGTGGAGCAGGATGTCAATGTCACGCTGCGGGCCTCCGAAAAAGCCGGCGCCCCCGCGGGCAAGAAATAGTTTCCCGCCGATCGAGATCCGAAATCACCAGGAGGTTCGCTTCGTCATGCAAGGACATTCATTGACCGACTACGTCACGTTGGGCCGCTCGGGTCTGCGCGTCAGCCCGATTTGCCTGGGAGCCATGACCTTCGGTAACGAGTGGAAGCTGGGCACCGACAGCGCCGAGAGCGACGAGATGATCACGCACTACCTCTCGGCGGGCGGCAACTTCATCGACACCGCGAACATGTACAACAAGGGCCACAGCGAGAAGATTCTCGGCGACTACTTCTCCAAGGGCCCGGGCAAGGGCACGCGCGATCGCGTGGTGATCGCCACCAAGTTCATGGGCAACATGTGGCCGCAGGACCCCAACGGAGGCGGCGCCGGCCGCAAGGCCATCCGTCACGCGGTGGAGGATTCGCTGCGTCGGCTTCAGACCGATCACATCGACCTGCTCTGGGCGCACTTCTGGGATCAGCACACGCCCATCGAAGAAATGATGGCGGAACTCGATCGCCTGGTGAAGGCGGGCAAGGTTCTGCATCTGGGATTGTCCGATCATCCGGCGTGGGTTTGCGTGAAGTGTCAGTACACGGCGCTGATGCGCGGCTGGGAGCCGCTCTGCGCCTTGCAGATCGAGTATTCACTGCTGCAGCGCACCGTCGAGAGCGACCTCATGAGCATGGCCCGCGACCTGAACCTGGGAGTGACGCCGTGGAGCCCGCTGCGCGGCGGCGTGCTCAGCGGAAAATTCGACCGCAGTAATCCGCCCAAGGACGACGGCTCGACGCGCGTGAAGAAGGAATCGGTCTGGCTCAACGAGAAGACCTTCCTGCTCATCGACGCCTTGAAGGAGATCGCCGCCCTGCGTCAGGCGACCGTGGCGCAGGTGGCGCTGCGCTGGCTGCTCGACCAGGACGGGGTCACCAGCGTGATCATCGGAGCGCGGCGGCCATCGCAGTTGAAGGACAATCTCGGGGCCTGCGCCGTGAAACTGACCGCCGAGGACCACGCCAAGCTGCATCAGCTGACCAAGTTCGAACCGCCCTTCCCCTGGGAATTCCTGGACATGATCCGGACCGCGATTCAAAATGGGTCAACGGTGAACGGGATCAAGTCAAACGTCTGGGACGCCAGTCCCAAGAGCGCCGCCGAACGCTTCTGAATTGGATGTGAAAGTGCCGCGGCTGCCCGCGACTCAATCCCAGCGGAAGACGCCCTTGCGCCACGCATAGATGTAGGCGATCACGCTGGTGCCGATGAAGAAGAGAATTCGCGCCAGGAAGAGCAGCGCCTCGGGGCTTCGCGGTTCGAGCTGCGTGAAGGTGACCGCCCACGGGTAGAGGAAAATGATCTCGACGTCGAAGACCAGGAAGGTCATGGCCAGCACATAGAAGCGGATGTTGAATCGCTTGCGCGTGGTGCCGAAGGGATTCATGCCGCTTTCCACCGCGACGCCCTTGGTGGAGCCGGTGTTCTTCGGGCCCAGCAGCGAGGTGGCGACCTGATTGACCACCGAGAAGATGACCGCCATCACGAAGACGATCAGGATCGGCGCGTAGGAGCTCAGCGTGAAATCGGTGGGTGCCTGTGCCAGTTCGATCATCGTCGCCATTGTTCCTTGGACCCGTCAAATCCGCAACACGGCCCCGGACACGCGGCCGGAACGCTCCTTCAGCAATCGGGGCAGCCGGACTTGAACCGACGACCTTCTGGTCCCAAACCAGACGCTCTACCAAGCTGAGCTATGCCCCGCCAAACGATCAGTGAAGGAACAAGTCTAGCAACTTGCACTCTTTAAATTGGTGTTCGGAAGCCGAGGGCGCGAATGGCGCACCAGCCCAGCATGCCTTCGATCATGACGAAC
Source organism: Planctomycetota bacterium (assembly GCA_021414025.1). Lineage (NCBI taxonomy): Bacteria > Pseudomonadati > Planctomycetota > Planctomycetota bacterium. Next base: position 334,112 of record JAIOPG010000005.1, read on the forward strand.
CACCCGCCAAGAATGCATCCGATGGCGGGCCAGATCAGCCAAGCGGGACCATTCGTGAACCACCACACCACCGCGGCGATACCCAGCAACTCAACTAGGGCTCCAGCGATGATCCGTGCGGTGCGGCCCTTTTGATCGATGTTGCATTTCACGGCGAAAGCCTCCGCGCGAGTCGTGGCGAAGTACGCGCCGCTTGCGGCTTCAGAACTCGCATGTGCCCGAGGCCCGCGGGAATGGAATGCAGTCGCGGATGTTGGTCAGGCCGGTGGCGTAGGCGATGGTCCGCTCGAAGCCGAGGCCGAACCCCGCATGAGGCACCGAGCCGTAGCGCCGCAGATCGCGGTACCAACCGTAGGAAGCCGGATCCAGATGGCACTCGCGCATGCGCGAATCAAGGATGTCCAGCCGCTCCTCGCGCTGGCTGCCGCCGATGATCTCGCCGATCCCCGGCGCCAGCACGTCCATGGCCGCCACGGTGCGGTCGTCGTCGTTGACGCGCATGTAGAACGCCTTGATGCCCTTGGGGTAGTTAATGACGATCACCGGTTTCTTCGCATGCTGCTCGGTGAGGTAGCGCTCGTGCTCGGACTGCAGGTCGATGCCCCACTTCACGGGAAACTCGAATTTCTGTTTCGCCCGCTCGAGGATGGAAACGGCTTCGGAATAGTCCATGCGCACGAATTCAGATTCCACGATGCCTTGCAGCTTGGCCACCAGGCCCTTTTCGATGCGTTCGTCGAAGAACGCCATGTCCTCGGCCCGCTCGGCCAGCAGCGTCCTGAAGACGTGCTTCAGCAAGGCCTCGGCGAGGTTCGCGTCGTCCGCGAGGTCCGCAAACGCGATTTCCGGCTCCACCATCCAGAACTCGGACAGATGCCGGCTGGTGTTGGAGTTCTCCGCGCGGAAGGTCGGGCCGAAGGTGTACACCTTGGACAGCGCGAGGCAGTACGCCTCGACGTTGAGCTGCCCCGACACCGTCAGGAAGGCCTCGCGCCCGAAGAAGTCCTGGGTGAAGTCGACCTTGCCTTCGG